>CAIMVC010000001.1 GCA_903844825.1 uncultured Burkholderiales bacterium
AAATGTTCGGCTTGGGGTTGTGGCGCAGCAACTGCGTGCCCATCATGGGCGTCAACGTCAACGCCACAAAACCCGAGACCACCACAGCCCCCGCCAGCGCCAGCGCAAACTCAGCAAAAAGGCGACCCGTGCGCCCCGGCGTGAAAGCCAGCGGTGCGTACACGGCAACCAGCGTGGCCGTCATGGTCACCACCGCAAAGCCGATTTCACGCTCACCCTTGATACCAGCGGAAAACGGGTCCATGCCTTCCTCAATGTGTCGGTAAATATTTTCTAGCATCACGATGGCGTCATCAACCACCAGCCCGATCGCCAGAACCAGCGCCAACAGCGTCAAAGTGTTGATAGTAAAACCGGCCAACGCCATCATCGAAAACGCGCCGATCAGGCTCACCGGAATGGTGATGATGGGAATCAGCGATGCGCGCAGCGTGCGCAAAAACACAAAAATCACCAGTGCCACCAGGATCACAGCCTCGGCGATGGTGCGGTAGACGTTTTTAATCGACCGGTCAATAAAAACAGAGTTGTCGTTGGCAATATCAATCAGCATGTCGGCCGGCAAATCGGCCTTGAGCTTGGGAAAAGCCGCCTGAACACCTTTGGAGAGATCCAGCGGATTGGCTGTCGCCTGACGAATCACACCCACGGCCACTGCCGCGCGACCGTTCAGGCGAACCGCTGTGCGCTCGTCGGCAGCGCCCTCCTGAACCCGCGCCACGTCCTTGACTTTGACGGGAAAGCCATTAACGCTCTTGATCACGATCTCGCCAAACTGCCCCGGCCGCACCAGATCAGTTTGCGACGTGACGCTGAATTCACGTTGCTGGGACTCAATACGGCCAGCGGGCAACTCGAGGTTGCTGCGGCGGATCGCGTCCTCCACGTCCTGGGTAGTGAGCCGATAGGCCGCTAGCTTGTCCGTGTCAAGCCAGACACGCATAGCGTACTTGCGCTCACCAAAAATTCGCACATCGGCCACGCCGGTCACAGTCTGAAAACGCGGCTTGACGATGCGGTTGACCAAGTCATTAATCTGCAACTGAGTCAACGACTCGCTGGAAAAAGCGATCTGGATGACAGGGAAGGCGTCCGCCTCCACCTTGGCGATCACCGGCTCTTCAATGGCCTGCGGCAGGCGATTGCGCACGCGAGACGTGCGGTCGCGCACCTCGGCAGCAGCGGAGTCAGCGTCCTTCTCCAGCCGAAAACGCACACTGATCTGTCCTTGGTCAGCACGACTGATGGACGTAATGACATCTACCCCGTCGATCCCTGCAATCGAGTCTTCCAGCGGCTTGGTCACCTGGGATTCGATAACCTCGGCCGATGCACCGGGATAACGCACGCTGACCGTGACCACCGGTTCGTCAATCTTGGGATATTCGCGCACGGTGAGCCGGTTAAAGCTCACCAGACCAATCAGAACAATCAGCAGCGAAAGAACCGTGGCAAAAACCGGACGGCGAATGGAGATTTCAGCAATTTGCATGAGCGTGAGCCCTCGTGATCACCAAGGAAATATCAGGCCGGACCCTGGGCCGGGCGTGCTGGAGGTTTACCCGGGGGCATCGCCCCCCTGCTGCGCTCGTAGGGATCACCTGAAGGGCTGCCTGCGGAACCGGAGGCCATACCCATCAGGCAAGGATCGGGCCCCTCCAGCGGCGGCAAGTTACGTGCTGCTGGACCTCGCGCCCCGCCTGCATTCGGACCTTTGGCCGAAGCGCCGGACGGACCGCCAGGTCCAGCAGGTCCACCGGCTCTGCCGAGATCACCTTGTCCAGCCGGGCCGGCTCCAGCGGGCGCAGCACCAGGTCCGCTAGGTCCACCAGGTCCGCCAGGTCCACCAGGTCCGCCAGGTCCACCAGGTCCCGCACCAGGTCGTCCTCCGGCGGGGATCTCCACCACGCGCACGGCCGTGCCATCGCGGTTCACGCGCTGCTGCCCGGTGATCACGATGGTTTCGCCAGGCTGAAGTCCTTCCAGAATCTCAACCTTGCCCGGGCTTCGCAGGCCGACCTTGACTTCAACCCGCTGGCTGACTTTGCCATCAGGGCCATCGACCAGTTTGACCACAAACTGGCGACCGCCCTGAGGCACGATGGCCTCCTCGGGCACCACCCGGGCGTTGTCCCGCTCTCCAAAAACGGAGTTGACCCGGGCGAACATACCCGGACGCAATTGCTGCCGGCGGTTATCAATGCAGGCACGAATACCCAGTGAGCGGCCGTTGGCATCAATCAAGGGATCAATGGCCTGGACCAAGGCGGAAAATTTGCGTCCAGGCAAGGCGTCAATGTCGAGTACCGCTGTCTGGCCACGCCTGACCTTGGTCTGAAAGCGCTCCGGCAAGCGGAAATCCACGAAAACAGCCTCAATATCCTCCAGGTTGACGATGTCCGCACCATCCTTGAGATAGTCCCCCAGATTGACTTGTCGAATACCCACCGAGCCATCGAAGGGGGCCAGAATTTTGAGCCTGGCCGCCGTGGCTTTGGCCAGCGAAAGCTTAGCTTCGGCGACCTGAAGACCCGCGGCACTTTCGTCGACGGTGCGGCGGCTGATGAAATTTTGGTCGGCCAGCTCCTTGTTGCGGTTGAAGTTGGCCTGCGCGATGGAGAGTTCGGCGTCTGCCTGCCGGATTTGTGCTACCTGCAATTGATCGTCAAACTGAACCAGCAACTGGCCCTTGCGGACACGGTCACCGTCGCGGAAATTAAGCTGGGTGATGCGCCCGCTCACTTCGGGCCGGACCATCACGCCTTGCCGCGAACGCAAGGACCCTACCGTCTGGGTTTCGTCGACCAGCTTCATGACTTCGACCTTGGCTACCTCAACCGAAGGCTTGCCGCCGCCCGGAACTGCCGGGCCCGGGCTACCCGCCGCCGCAGGGGTACCGGCCGGACCCGCTGCGACAACTTTCGCGTCAGACGAGGGCCTGTTTTGGTACCACCACGCTGCACCGGAAAGCGCAGCAATCACCACCAGGGCCGTCGCCCGATAAACCGCTTTTGAAGCCATAAAAGTAGCAGAGAAAAAGGGATGAACAGTTCAAAAATCAAACGCCCAGACGCCTGACCTTGAGCTGGCACCTGGTTAACGATCAGTTAACTTATCAATGTAACAGCTACCTGAACCTCTGGCGGCTTAAGCTCTACGGGATTTCCCTAGATTTGAGGGTCTGTCATTGAGAGACGCAAGCTCAAAACCGCCAAACCCGTGATGCGGGGATCCTAATCCGCTGCCCGGGGACCCCGTCCCGCGGACAAAGCCTGCTCCACCCCTTTGTTGGCTAAAGCATCGGCGCGCTCGTTACCAGGATCCCCGGCATGACCCTTGACCCAGCGCCAGTCGATCTGATGACCACCGGAGCTGACCAGCGCATCAAGGCGTTGCCACAAGTCAACATTCTTGACGGGCGCCTTGGCGGCTGTGCGCCAACCGCGCGCTTTCCAGCCATGAATCCACTCGGTAATGCCTTTTCGAACGTACTCGCTGTCGAGGTACAAAATGATGTGACAAGGCCGTTTCAATGCCGTCAGCGCCTCAATCACGGCCATGATCTCCATGCGGTTGTTGGTCGTTCCCAACTCGCCACCAAACAACTCCTTGGTGTTGCCACCCGTGCTGAGCAGGGCGCCCCAGCCGCCCGGGCCAGGGTTGCCCTTGCAGGCACCGTCGGTATAGATGACGACGGAAGAAGGGGGACTCACATCTTGATTCATAAGGCTTTCCGATGAAATTTCGAGGAAATACAAAAAGGCAAAGTGCCGCGCACGCCCCTGTTATTGCCACATCTCCGCAAAACTCACGCCTTACTTTGGCTGCTGAAACAAAGGCTAGATGCCGGGCTGCGGCGGCTCGGTACAACTGACATTCGGCGACTCGCGGTTGGCAGCCACCGCGGCTGCAGGCGCCCGTTTCGCACGCGCTTTCCAGGCGGGCTCAAGCAGTCGCGTGCCGCGCACCCTTTTAACCGCAACCACAAAATAAACAGCGCCAAAAATAGGCCACCATCGTCCCCCTGCCCGCTCCATCCAGGCGAAACGATCGAGCCATCTCGCGTTGTCCAGTGCCGGGCGATAACAGCCAAATTGGGCCGACTCCACTTCAAAACCAAGCAGACCCAGCCAGTCGCGCAGGCGCCAGTAACCGATCAGGCCATCTTCAACCGGCAAAAATGGCTCACCCAAGCCCAATCGCTGGGTCCAACGGACGCGCCGGTGACGCAGACCCCACAAGCTGGCAGGGTTCAAACCGCTGATCACAAGCCGCCCCTCCGGCACGAGCACGCGCTCGGCTTCCCGCAGGGTCGCGTGGGGGTCCAGACTCATTTCGAGTGCGTGTGGCAAGGCGAGCAGATCCAGACTGCACTCGGGAAACGGCAAGGCCACGGAGTGGGCAAGCAGCGCCGGCTGTGCGTCATCAAGCCAAGGCTGAGCCAACCAGCGGTGCGGCATACGATTGGCGTGCAGCGCGTCCAACTCACCGAGTCCGAGTTGCAGCGCGTGGTAGCCAAACACATCACCTACCGCTTGGTCAAAACGGTCGCGCTCCCAGCCAAGCAAGTAGGCCCCGGGCTCAGTCTTGAACCAGTCAGTCAAACCTATAATTCGCGAGTTCATCAAGACTGTTGCCTATTTTTTTCAGTGGTGAACAACGCGCCTCGGTCGCCCGGCCTCAGTGATTGCCTGGCAGGCCAGGTCAGCCACCCGAGAGAACCCGGTCCGGCAATCGTAGCGTCGGAGCCCACCGACCAGCGAAGACAGGCAAAAAAACAAAACAGATTTTAGTCATGCAGTCCGGCGCCCCTTGGGCACGGCACTGCCCGCGGTCAACACAGGCCGTATTGTGGGCCTCACCAGGCCAGAAATTAGCAAAACTCATGATGGATTTGACTTTGTTGGCCGCAGGATCATCAGTTAGCCCAAGGTACCAATACAGACGCCGCAGGATCGTCTTGCTGGTGCTGACTTGTGCAGCAGGCATCCTCGCAGGCTGCGTCTCCCTCCCCACCACAGAGCCCACAACAGAGCCCACCACAGAGCCCATCAACGCGGCCAGCAACGCGTCCATCATTGCGCCCATCAGTTCGCCCATTGCCGCCAGGTCAAACACGACGCCCCCCATTGGAACGCCCACAGACAGCTCAGGGCTTAGCCAAGCGCAACTCCAGCCAAACAACCCGCCGAATGC
>CAIMVC010000002.1 GCA_903844825.1 uncultured Burkholderiales bacterium
CATAGGCAATGATTTCCGGACGCTCCAGCGCGGTCTTGGCGTTGATGGTGACGGAAAAAGGCACGCCCATTTCTTCAAAGAGTTTGAACATGCGCCACACGCCCACGCGCTGACCATATTCGCGCCAGGTGAAATTGGGGAAGTCCGCCACGTTGCCTGGCAACGAGTCCGGCAGCATCGGTGGCCCGCCCGCGTAGTAGGGCTCACTGCTGTCCTTGGTCAGGTCCCAGTACTCGCAGTTCATGGTCATGATGAGGGCGAGCTTTTTTCCGTTGGGAAAGCGCAGGGGTTTTCGATTGATGATGGGGGACCATGAATAATGCAAGGTAAAACTCCTGAGTGAAGGTGTGAAAAATCAGCTGCGCGTCAGCCCAGCCGAAACGGGAACAGTGCAATAACAAGACGCATGACAACAGAATCAAAAGGACAGTCATCATGAAAAAACACAGGCTGGGTGAGTTCAGTATTGACCGGGTCGTTGAATACGAGGGGCCTTTTGCCGCCCTGCAAAGGATCATTCCGAACATCACCAACGAGGCTATTGATGCCAACGCCGACTGGCTCAAGCCGCTGTTTGTGGATCAGGACAACAACGCCATCATGTCCTTTCACAGCTACGTTCTCAAGACACGCCGGCACACGATCTTGATCGACACCTGCGTCGGCAACGACAAGCCCCGGCCCCACCGGCCCAGCTGGCACCAGCAGAACTACGACTACCTGCAAGCCATGGCGCGCATCGGCGTTCATCCCGACGAGATTGATTTTGTCTGCTGCACCCATCTGCACGCCGACCATGTGGGCTGGAATACCCAGCTTGTCAACCAGCAGTGGGTCCCCACCTTCGCCAAGGCCAAATATGTGTTTGCCCAAACCGAATACGAGCACTGGGAGCAGGCCCACCGATCGGCACTGGCGACGAGCCAGCCGGCGCCCAACCACGGCTCGTTTGCCGACAGCATCTTGCCCGTGGTCGACGCAGGCCAGGCCCTGATGGTCGCCCAGGACTTTGAATTCGAGGAGGGCGTTTACCTGCAGGCCGCGCGCGGTCACACGCCGGGCAACTGCGTCTTGCACGCGCATAGCCAGGGCGCTCACGCGGTCTTTAGCGGCGACATTTTGCACACGCCAGCCCAATTGATCAACTTGGGCTGGTCGTCGAACTTTTGCCATGACGCCCAGGCCGCCGAAGACTCTCGCATCGCGCTGGTGCACAGCCTGGCTGACACATCGAGTCTGTTGCTGCCGGCGCACTTTCCTGGCCCGGTGGCCGGGCATGTGGTCAGCCATAAAGGTCAATTCCGATTTCGGGGACTCGGGACCTGAATAAGCAAAGCGGGCCGGCACGGGTGAGCCTCACATGATGCCGGGCAGGGCGTTGGCCGGCGTTCTGGCTTGCGCGGCAGCGGCCTGTGCCTCGATCCCGTTGGGCCAGTTTTTGGCGATGTAGCGAGCCCCTGTGGTGTCCGCCTGGCGCGACATCAGCCAGACGATGGGCTGGCGCATCAGGCTCGGTGACAGCAGCATGCCATCGGCGCCGCGCCGGCTGTTGCCGTCTCCGGGTAGCAGTTGGGTGTCGGTGGCGCCGCCGGGCAAGAGCACGTTGCAGGTCACACCGCTGCCGGCCAGGTCTTTGGCCCAGACCGCGCTCATGGCCTCCAGGGCAGACTTCGATGGACCGTAGGGCGAGTAGCCTGTGCGCACCATGGTCACGGCACTGGTCGAGATATTGACCACGCGGCCAAAACCCTGGGCCACCATGGCGGGCACACAGGCGCGCGCCATCATGAAGGGGCCAACCACGTTGGCCTCGACGATGTTTCGAAAGCCTTGCGGATCGGCCTGCCAGAACAGGGCCGGCTCGATGTTGAAGGTTTCACTGATCTCGCGCATGCCCCGCCCAGCGTTGTTGACCAAGCCGTCAATGCGGCCCCAGCGCTGCAGGCAAGCCTGCGCCACCCGCTGGCAGTCGTCCCAGAGGGCCACATCGGCCTGCAAGGCGACAGCCTGTTCGCCCTGCGCCGTGCGCTCGGGCCCAGCGATCTCGTTGAGATGCTGCGCCGCCTGCTGCAACTCCTGGCTGGCGCGGGCGCCGGTGATCAGCACCCGGTGACCGGCCTCAACCAGGGCCTGGGCCATTTCGTAACCCAGGCCACGGCCGCCACCGGTGACGATGATGTTCAGGCGCTCGGTTGCAGAAGAAGTCGTCATAGGGGCATCCTTCACAAAAGAACAGGGTGAGCGAATCGAACGAATCGGCGCGGTGTGAACGGCTACGCTCAGAGCGACAGGTTCAGCCCGGGCAGGGACTGCTCGACCATGGCCCGCGGGCGGGTTGAAATAATGTGTGACTGGGTTCGCAACTTGCCCAGCAGCGGGTCTCGGGCCCTCAAAGCTTCAATGATCTCCATGTGCTGCTGGTTGGAGCGGCGCACCGACACCTCACCGGGCCAGTTGTGGTTTTTCATCAGCACCAGAGGCAACTCGATCAGGGGCTTGGCAAGTGCCTGCAGGCGCAGCGAACCGCTGGCACGCAAAATGACGCCGTGAAACCGGTTGTTGCCGGACTGAAAGCGGGAGAACAACTCGCCGGGCGCCAGATCGGCCTGGGCCAGCAGGGCCTCAATGTCGGCCGTGATGTGTTCGAGTTCGTCCAGGTCTTCAGGCTTTGCATTCACCGCGGCCAGCGCGGTAGCGTGTCCTTCCAGCATCGCGCGCAACTGAAATATCTCGTCAATTTCGGCGGCTGACAGGTCGGCGACAAACGTGCCCCGGCTGGGTTCCGTGCGCACCAGGCCATCACTGACCAGGCGCCGCAAACTGTCGCGCACAGACGTTCTTGAAACCCCGACACGCTGCGCTAATTCGTCTTCGATCATGCGCTGCCCAGGCGCATAACTGCCCCCAAGAATGAGGCCACGGATCGTCTGGTAAGCAAGATCGCTGGCGCGCGTCATGAATTTAAAGCGTTGAAGGTAAGGCGTTGACGAGTCGTCGAATTGTGTACAAATTGCGGGCGTAAAAATTAAGTTAGCCGCAAGTTTAGGTTAAACGCCCCTAAAAATGGAGTTTTTTGGATTTTCAAAGCCCGAACTTAAAATATTTTCAAAAAATCAAGGACGCACGTTGAGATTTTGTGTACATTGATCCCTTGAGTTTAGCTACGCAAGCTCGCGTCCCAGTGGGTCGCCGCCAATCAGGCGGGCCCGCCCGGGGCCTCTCGCACGCTAGGCAGGCTCAAGGTATCAACGTCAAAGTGTCATGGTCTGAAGGAGTCGGAATTGAAACAAGCGCATGTGATGATTGCAGGGGCAGGCCCGGTCGGCCTGGTAAGTGCCTTGGTGCTGGCTGAAGCTGGTGTGCGGGTGACGGTGGCGGAATCATCCCCAGGGTTGAACCAGGACTTTCGGGCTTCGACTTTTCATCCGCCAACGCTGGACATGCTCGCACCCTATGGCCTGACCCCCGACCTGATCGCGCAGGGCCTGATTGCACGCTATACACAGCAGCGCGACCGCCACGAAGGCGTGGTGGCCGAATTTGACATGCAACTGTTGGCCGGCGACACCGACCATCCGTTTCGCCTGCAGTGCGAGCAGTGGAAGATGACCAAGCTGATTCAGTCCAAGCTTGAAAAAATGCCACACGTGACGATTCATTTCAACGCCAAGGTCGAGTCGGTCGAGCAAACCGGTGACAAGGCCATCACGCGTCTGGCCATTGACGGGCAGCCCCATCAGGTTGAAAGCGACTACGTGCTAGGTGCCGACGGCGCCTGGAGTGCCGTGCGCCGCAGCCAGGGCATCGAGTTTGAGGGTTTTACCTACCCCGAGCGTTTCCTGGTGATCTCCACTGCCTTCGAGTACGCGGACCACCTGCCTAAACTGTCCTACGTCAACTACTGCTCAGACCCCAAGGAGTGGTGCGTGCTGCTGCGCGTGCCTACCTTGTGGCGCGTGCTGTTTCCAACCAAGCCCGAAGAAACTGACGAAGATGTCATGGGCGACGTGTTGGTGGAGCAGCGCCTGCAGGCCCTGCTGCCGCAGGACAAGCCTTACGAGACGGTGCACCGCAGCTTGTACAAAGTGCATCAGCGCGTGGCCAAGACCTTCCGTCAGGGACGTGTCTTTTTAGTGGGCGACGCCGGTCACATCAACAACCCGCTGGGCGGAATGGGCATGAACGGCGGCGTGCATGACGCCATGAACCTGTGCAAAAAGCTGCTCGCAGTGATTCAGGAAGGGCAGTCGCAGGACATCCTGGACCGCTACGAGCGTCAGCGCCGGACCATTGCGATTGAATACATCAACGCCAGCACGGCGCGCAACAAAAAAGAGATCGAGGAGCGCGACCCGGTGCTGCGCAAAAAGACCCAGGACGAGTTGCGCGCCACCTGTGCCGACCCGGTCACGGCCAAGGCCTATTTGCGCAAGACCTCCATGCTCGACGCACTGGAGCGGGCCGAGTCGATCGCATGATTCGCCAGGGCCTGTCCACCGTGTCTGGCGCCGAGCGCCGGTCCATGCTGCGCAAGAAAGTCCAAAAGGGCAACCTGGTTGTGGCGCCCGGCGTGTTTGAGATGGTGTCAGCCAAAGTTGCCGACCGCATGGGGTTTGACGCGCTGTACATGACCGGGTACGGTACGGTCGCGTCGTACCTGGGCTTGCCCGACGCTGGCCTGGCCAGTTATTCGGACATGGTCAACCGTGTCAGCCAGTTCGCCAGCATCACCCAAACGCCCATGATCTGCGACGGCGACACCGGCTACGGTGGCTACCTCAATGTCATGCACACGGTGCGCGGCTACGAGGCGGCCGGCGCTTGCGCCATTCAGCTCGAAGACCAGGAGTTTCCCAAGAAATGCGGGCATATGTTGGGCCGCCGCGTAACCTCGGCCAAGACCATGGCCGAAAAAATCAAGGTCGCGGTCGAAACCCGCAGTGACCCCAACTTCCTGATCATCGCCCGCACCGACGCGCGGACCTCCCTCGGTCTGGACGAGGCTATGCGGCGTGCCGAGATGTACGCCCGCGCCGGGGCTGACTTGCTGTTTGTGGAAAGCCCCGAGTCGGTGGAAGAAATGGAGCGCATTGGCCGCGCCTTCGACCTGCCGCTGGTGGCTAACATGGTCGAAGGCGGCCGCACACCGATATTGAGTTTTGATGAACTCAAATCGCTGGGCTACGGACTGGCGATCTTTCCGGCAACGGCATTTCTGGCGGCGGGCGCGGCCTTCGAGCAGGTCTACAGCACGCTCAAGCGCGACCGCTCCACGGCCAAGCTGGATGTGCCGCTGTTCGAATTTCAGAAATTCTCCGAACTCATGGGTTTTGACTGGGTCTCTGCCTTCGACCAGACCCATGTTCAGGAAGACTGAGCCCCCAACCCAAGGAGTTTGCGATGAACCGCGATGAAATCTACCAACACCAGGGGCTCGGTGGCACCTCCGGCATAGGCCGGCGCTGCGGCTTGATTCTGGTGGACTTTGTCAACGGCTTTGTGGACATCGACCAGTTTGGCGGTCCGCACATTGAAGCGGCCGTTGAGGCCACCGTGCCACTGCTCGCAGCGTTTCGCCAGCATCGGCTGCCGATTGCGCACACGCGGGTCGTTTTTGACGATGATGGCGCCAATTACAACGTCTTTACCCGGCGCGTCAAGGCGCTGCAAGCGCTCACCGAAACGGCTCACAGCTCGCAGATCGTGCCCCAGCTCACGCCGCTGGCGGGGGAATATATTGTGCGCAAGCAAACCGCTTCGGCATTTTTCAACACCAGCCTGGCGGGATGGCTGCATCTGCAGGGCGTTGACACCGCGGTGATCGTGGGCTGCACCACCAGCGGCTGCGTGCGTGCGAGCGTGGTGGACTCGATGCAGCACAACTTTCTGACTGTGGTGATCAGCGACTGCGTGGGCGACCGCGCCATGGAGCCGCATGAGGCCAATTTGTTCGACATGCGGCAAAAGTACGCCGATGTCATGACGCGTGACGAATTTTTACCGCACCTGAACCAAGGAGAAACAAAGCATGGCTGATCATCTGGCGTACCGCAAGAAACTGGGCACTCTTGGCCCGTCGACCAACACCATTGTTCAGCCCGATTTCGACGATCTCCGGCCAGTCGGGGTGACCAATCATTACAGCCGCATTGCCATTCCGAACAATCCGGTCAATGACAACGCACAGTTTCTGCAACTGGTGGAGAACATCAATGGGGCGACGCTGGAAGCCGTTGACGTGCTGCGCTCTTGCGAAATGGATTACCTCGTCATGGGCATGTCGGCGGCCACGTTCTGGAACGGTCGCAGCGGCGCCGAGAAGTACCTCAAGATGATGACCGAGCGCGCCGGTGTGGGCGTGTCTTGCGGCTCGTTTGCCACCGAGGCGGCGCTCAACACCCTGAAGGTCAAGCGCATCGCCTTTTTGTCGCCGTATTTTGAAGTGGCCAACGAGCAGGTGCGGCGCTTTTATGAAGACTGCGGCTTTACGGTGGTGCGCGATATTTGCCTGCACCGCCCCAGCCCGGTCCTGATCGCGCACACCACCGACGAGATGTGCCGCAAGGCGATCCGTGAGCTTGACGGTGACGATGTCGACGCCATCGTTCAGGTGGGCACCAATTTGTCCATGATCCGGCTGGCCGCGGCGGCCGAGCTCTTTTTAGGCAAGCCGGTGGTGGCGATCAATACCGCCACTTACTGGCACGCACTGCGCGCCTGCGGAATTAATGACAAGAAGGCAGGTTTCGGGTCGCTGATGGAACACTATTGATCCGTTAATTTAATTTTCAAGCCCGGCCGGACACCGCCCGAGCAGGCTTGGCAGAGCCGGCCAGCGCCGCCTAAAAAACCTCCCGCGCCCAAGCGAGGGAGGTTTTTTTATGACCTATGCTTGTGCCCATGTATTTGCCGCCTCAATTTTCGGGGGATACGCACGAGCACGCGGTCCCGCTGATGAAAGCCCATCCCTTTGCCAGCCTGACCAGCACGGACGATGAGGGCTTTCCCTTCGTCTCGCACCTGCCCCTGCATCTGACGCAAACCGGGGAGGTCTTGACGATCTACGGCCATGTGGCCAAAGCCAACCCGCACTGGCGTTATCTGCAAATACGCCCGCAAGCGCTGGTGAGTTTTTTGGGGCCACACGCTTACTTGTCGCCCCAGGTCTATCCCGACCTCACGCGCGTGCCCACCTGGAACTATGTGGCCGTCCATTGCCGGGTGCGGGCCAGACTGGTTGAAGTGTCCGAGGACAAGGACGTTTTGCTCAAGACCTTGATCGGCGACCATGAGCCTGCGTATGCCGAGCAATGGCGCGGTCTGCCCGAAAAATACACCCGCGGCATGCTGGCAGGCATTGTGGGCTTTGAGCTGGCCGTGACCGCGGTGCAATGCAAGGTCAAGGTCAATCAGCACCGGCCGGAGGCCTACGAGGCGACCCGCAGCCTGTACGCGGCGGGCGACGATCATCAGCGCGAGCTCGCCGACTGGATGGCGCGCTGGGCCGCACGCCGCACGAGCCCCGCAGCATGACGCACGGCGACGAGCACTTCATGCAACTTGCCCTTGAGCAGGGCGAGCAGGCGAGGGCGGCTGGTGAGGTGCCGGTGGGTGCCGTGGTGGTGCATCAGGGGCAGGTGGTGGCGACCGGTCGCAACGCGCCGATCGACGCACGCGACCCCACCGCGCACGCCGAGATCGTGGCTTTGCGGGCCGCTGCTCTGGCGCTGGGCAATTACCGGCTGGACGAATGCGAGCTCTTTGTCACGCTGGAGCCATGCGCCATGTGCAGTGGTGCGCTGCTCAATGCCCGCCTCAGGCGCGTCGTGTTCGGCGCCCGTGAGCCTCGAACAGGCGCAGCCGGATCGGTCATCGACCTGTTCGCCCAGGCCCAGCTGAACCATCACACGCGGCTGCACGGCGGTGTGCTGGCCGCAGCCAGCAGCGCGCTGCTGCAGGACTTTTTTCGCCAGCGCCGGGCCGAGCAATCCGAGGCCAGCCGGCGCGCCCATCCTTTGCGTGACGATGCCTTGCGCACGCCCGATGCGGCGTTCGAGGCGCTGCCCGACTACCCCTGGCAGCCGCACTACGTCAGCGATCTGCCAAGTCTGGACCGCCTGCGCCTGCACTACCTGGACGAGCCACCAACCGGCGCCGCAAGCGGGCTGACCTTTTTGTGCCTGCACGGCAACCCGGCCTGGAGCTACCTGTACCGCAAGATGATCCCGGCTTTTTTGGCGGCCGGCCACCGTGTCATCGCGCCCGACCTGATTGGTTTTGGCAAGAGCGACAAACCCAAGAAAGACAGCTTTCACCGATTCACAAGGCATCGGCAAATCCTGCTCGAGCTGGTCGAGCATCTGGCGCTGCAGCAGGTGGTGCTGGTGGTGCAGGACTGGGGCGGACTGCTGGGCCTGACCCTGCCCATGGCCGCGCCCGAGCGCTATGTGGGCCTGCTGGCCATGAACACCTTGCTGGCCACGGGCGAGCAGCCTTTGCCGCCCGGCTTCCTGGCCTGGCGCGAGATGTGTGCGAGGCAACCCGAGTTTGATGTGGGCCGCTTGCTGGCCCGCGGCAACCCCCAGCTCAGTGCTGCTGAATGCGCGGCCTATCAGGCGCCGTACCCGGACCGTGGGCATCGGGCGGCCCTGCGTGCTTTCCCTCGGATCGTGCCCGAACTGCAGGACTCCGAAGGCGCGGCCTTGTCGCGGCAGGCGCGCAACTTTTGGCAAACGCAGTGGCAAGGCAGCACCTTCATGGCCGTGGGCGCGCAAGACCCGGTGCTGGGGCCGCCGGTGATGCAGGCCTTGCGCCACTTGATTCGCGGCGCCGACCAGTCGCCTTATTTTGTGTTGCCGCAGGCCGGGCACTTTGTGCAGGAACATGGCCCGGACTTTGCCAAAGACGCGGCCGAGTACTTCACGCAGCAAGTTCAGCCCGGGCCGCAGTGAGCGAGCCGGCTCGGTGGGATACTCGGGGCCGTGAAAAAACACATCTACATCTATTCACCCTCGAGCGCGGTGCGCGACAAGGCCAGCTTCAAGCGCGGCGTAACCCGCCTTCGCGCCCTGGGCCACGAGGTCGAGCTTGACGAGGCTGCCTTGAGTAGCCACCAGCGCTTTGCCGGTGACGACGCCACCCGCCTAGCCGCCATCAGCCGGGCCGCCCACAGCGGCGCCGACGTGGCACTGATTTCACGCGGCGGCTATGGCCTGACCCGCATCCTGCCGGCCATTGACTACAAGGCCGTGGCCAAGGCCATCGCCAAGGGCACCGAGTTCGTCGGCCTGAGTGATTTCACCGCCTTACAGTCTGCCTTGCTGGCCAGGACGGGCGCGATCAGTTGGGCCGGGCCGGCGCTGGGGGAAGACTTCGGGGTGGACGCGGAGCCTGGCCCGGATGACATCATGCAAGCCTGCTTTGACGACCTCCTCACAGGGCAGGGCGAGGGCGCCGGCTGGCGACTTGCCAAAAATTCGGTGGCGGCGGCCGTGAATCTGAAGGGTCCAGCCGCCTCCACAGACTTTAAGGTCAGACGAGGCATCCTGTGGGGCGGCAACTTGTCGGTGCTGTCGTCGCTGGTGGGCACCCCCTATCTGCCGCAGATCAAAGGCGGTATTTTGTTTTTGGAAGATGTGCATGAGCACCCTTACCGGATCGAGCGCATGCTCACGCAACTGCTGCACGCGGGCGTGCTGGCGCAGCAAAAGGCAATTATTTTCGGCCAGTTTTCCAACTACAAACTGGTGCCGCACGACAAGGGCTTCAAGCTCCAGTCGGTGGTCGACTGGTTGCAAAGCAAGGTCAAGGCAAGGGTGTTGACGGGCCTGCCCTTTGGCCATGTGCCGACCAAGGTGCTGCTGCCGGTGGGTGGCGTCTGCGACTTGGTTGTCGAGGGTCGCGACGCCTTCCTGCTCTGGGGCCACACCCACTGACGCGACCCTGGCGCTAGTGAGCGCCGCTGAGCGCTGCGCAGTGCCGGCTGGGCTCCGGCCTCAGGCGTGTACCCGCATCCGGTCGCGCAGGCTGCGAATCTTGTCGTGACTGCGCCTGGCTCCCTGGCGATGCGCCTGAATCACTTCTTTCACGGCACTCTCCAACGGTCTGCCCAGCACGTCGGCATACCGCTCCAGCGCGGCGTCTTCATTGCGTTCGCAGACCTCTAGTGTGGCCTGGTCCGTGTAGCTGGCCATGATGCTGTGCGAAGCCACCCAGCCCCGCCTCGGGCCGGCCATCATGCTGGCTTTGGTGGCGGCCGTGCCGCCCAGGCGCCGGAGATGCCAGCGCAACTCACTGGCCGCGACGCGGTACTCCTCGGAGCGGCGCCGGAGCAAATGGCGTAAATCTTCGGCATGGGCGTTTTCGGCGCAGCTACGAAAATCCCGCTCGCCTTCCTTGGCGGTCTGGATCAAATCATTGAGGGTGTCAACGGTTTCGGCAGTGATGGTGTGCTCATTCATCGGTCAGGTCCTCCTGCGAATGGGTTCGGGGCTTGGTTTACTTAAGAGCACAGACGGTGCGGGCGCCGGATCGGCAGGGCTGTGAGGTTTCACGCCGGCACGGCGTCGACGTTGAGCCGATCCCAATGTCGGTGCAGACCTATGGCGTGGATGAAGGCCTGGCTGATCTCGCCCTCCTGGGCCCTGTGGCTGTCTGCCAGCAGCACGCCTGGCGTCGGCACGCTCAGTGCCACCGGCTGCGTGGTGCTCAGGCTAAAGCCCAGCGTGGCGAGCAAGCCCACCCCCTCGTTGACAGCGCAAATCGGCTTGCCGTGCTTGTAAGCCTCCAGCACGAAGTGAATCGCCCCGCCCAGTTGTGCCAGGGTTTGCGCGCTCGGCGCGCCGCCGGGCACCAGCACGGCGTCAAACATCACTGAGGTGGCGCTGCTGAAACTCTGGTTGACTGCCAGCGTGCGGCCGGTGGCGGTGCCCACGTAACCGAGATGCGGGGCAATGATCCGGTGCTGCACGCCCGCCTCGCCGAGCTCCTGCAGCAAACGCCGCACCGCAGCCATGTCCACACCGTCTGCCACCAGCACAGCCAGACGGCGCGTGTGCACATCGGGTGGATAGTTGCCGACCATGCGCAAGGCCGGCGACTCAGCCAGGGTGTCGCCACGTGGGTAGTTCTTGAAGCCCAGCCGCCCAGCCGCGGCCACCGCATCCGGCGCACCGATGCCCAACGGCGAAGCCACCCGCGTTGCCAGATGGAGGTCGACATGCGCCAAGTTGTCGACCATGCGCTGGCGAATCTCTGTGGACTCCAACTGAGACAGCTCGAAGCGAAAAGCGGCGACGATGTGCTCCTTCTCAGCCGGGCTCTGGCTGTTCCAGAACAAGGTCGCCTGCGAGAAATGGTCGTTAAACGATTGGCTGGCTGCGCGCAGTTTGGGCGTTTCGATGCCTTGAGGCTGCGACTGAAAACCCTGGGCCGAGCCGTCCACCCTGAACTCTGCGCCTTGCGCCAGGGTATTGGGCTCGTAGGCCACGCGGCCGCGGCCTATGCCCTGGCGGTGCGCGCCATCACGCTGAAAGTTATGCACGGGACATAGACTGCGGTTGATCGGGATCTCATGAAAATTGGGGCCACCCAGCCGCGACAGCTGGGTGTCGGTGTACGAAAACAGCCGCCCCTGCAACAAGGGGTCGTTGGAAAAGTCAATGCCGGGCACCAGATGGCCAGGATGAAAAGCCACCTGCTCGGTTTCGGCGAAGTAGTTCTCGGGATTGCGGTTGAGCGTCATCCGGCCCACGGGGATGACCGGCACCAGCTCCTCGGGGATGAGCTTGGTCGCGTCCAGCAGGTCCAGTCCCAGCGCGCCAGCGCGGGCCGCGTCGAGCACCTGAATCCCCAGCTCCCACTCGGGGAACTGGCCGGTCTCGATGGCTTCCCACAAGTCACGGCGATGAAAGTCAGCATCCCTGCCGGCGATTTTTTGTGCTTCATCCCAGGCCATGGCGTGAACACCGAGTTTGGGCTTCCAGTGGAACTTGACGAAGTGCGACTGACCACGCCCATTGATCAGCTGAAAGCTGTGCACCCCAAAGCCCTCCATCATGCGGTAGCTGCGCGGCAGTGCCCTGTCGGACATCAGCCACATCAGCATGTGCGTGGACTCCGGCATCAGCGAGACGAAATCCCAAAAGGTGTCGTGCGCAGAGGAAGCTTGCGGCATCTCGTGATGCGGCTCGGGTTTGATGGCGTGAACCAGGTCTGGAAACTTGATGGCGTCTTGGATGAAGAACACCGGCATGTTGTTGCCCACCAGGTCGTAGTTGCCCTCTTGCGTGTAAAACTTCACCGCAAAGCCGCGCACATCACGCACCGTGTCCGGCGAGCCGCGTGAGCCCACGACCGTCGAAAACCTGACAAAGACCGGCGTGGACACCTCGGGTAACTGCAAGAAGCCCGCCGTGGTGTATTCGGACAAAGGCTTGTAGAGCTTGAACACACCGTGTGCGGCAGCGCCGCGGGCATGCACCGCCCGCTCGGGAATGCGCTCGTGGTCAAAGTGAGTGATCTTTTCGCGGAGGATGAAATCCTCCAGCAAGGTCGGTCCCCGCAAGCCGGCCTTGAGCGAGTGGTGGTTATCGCTCAGCAGCACACCCTGGTTGGTACTGAGCTGCTGGGCACTATCAAGAGCGAAGGCGTCGAGCTGCAACTTTTTGTCTTGTGGCGAGGGGCCGGCTTTGGCTCCTGGTCTTGTGCTGGCACCTGCTGTTCGCCGGGGTAGAGACATCTGCAATCCTGTGCTGTGTTGACGGAGTTTCAAAAAACGTTGACCCATCGCGACATCACACCGGGCTGTAAAGAAGGTTAACCAGCCGGTCATCGCCAACAGGTAGCCACATGCCACCGCTGGCCGTCAGTGCACACCCTGGTGCGTGTGGGATGCTGCCGACTGATCACGGCACCGAGCAAGTCAAGGCCTTGAATAGGGTGTCCTGGCGGTGGTGTCCTGAACATGGCTTCCTGAACATGGCGTCTGGCAGGGGCAGGGTGGTCGGACACCTCCCACATCTTGCGGCTCTCGTTGCTCACAGCGCCCGGCACACTGCGGCCTTAGGGTGACAGACCCATCGCCCTGGAATTAGCATGAAACTCAAGCCCAACGACCGCCAAGGTAGCCAGACCACCGAGCCGCCGCATCCGCCAGCGGTCGACCAAGACCCCCATCACAGCCAGTGGGCTTGCCATCGCCGTCTCGACGAGCCGGTCTTGTCGTCGGCCATCCAGGAGGTCCTGGCCTGCGAGGTATTTGTCCCCGAGCCGTCAAAGCCGCAGCTATCGGCGGCGCTGCCACCGGCGGGGCAAATTCGCACAAACAAACGTGCAATCGGCCTGCTACCGGCCACACTCTGGGGCCTTGGCCTCGGGTTGTTGCTGGGCCTGACTGCGGGAATGAGAATGGGGGCGTCGCGTGTGCCTGGGCTAAAGACGGGGCGGGCGCAAGGCGCGGATTAGGCTGGAAGCTGTAGCGCGAGTGGCCGCGTCGCAATCAGCCTTCAAGGCGCTTTATCAAGCACGGCAAATCACGGCAAAGTGCAGCAAAGTTCGAGGCAGGATCGGACTGGGTGGCCGATGCCGCGTGTCAACGCGCCGCCTGACGGTCCTGACGCTTCATGCTCAGATAGCTCTCCAGGTCCATCTCATGGAGCTGGCGGTGGTAGTTTTCCGTTGCCTCAAACCAGGCTTGCCAGCGCCGCGGCAACTGCGCCTGCGCAGGTAACTCGCGCGTGGCCATGAAGACCTCTATAGCCAGGTAGTAGCGCATGGTGTTGCGCTCGACCGCGCCACGCATGCCGGTGACCGGCCTGGCTGCAGCGTCTGCGGACTGCAGGCTAAAGCCCACCTTGTTGTGACCCACCGTGAGCAGATAAGCCTGCATGGCCAGGCGGGCTGACAGCCCATAGCCGTAGGCATAACCCAGGTGAACAAAGGTTTGTCCCGAAGGCAACGACACGGCCTGCAGGACCACCCGGTAGTCGTGCGTTCCCAGCGGGCCGTCAGCGGCTACCAGGTGAACGGCCAGGTAGTCCGAACTTCGGGTCTGCAAGCCGAAATCAAGATTGAGTTTGAAGGTGTCGACCAGAGACGCACCTACTTTCTTCCCCAGCTCGATAGCCAGGGCCGGCCTTGTGCCTGAAAGCCGGACCTGGCAGCGCCGGTTGTTAAGGTGCAGCAACATGATCTCGCACCAGTTGCCAGGCTCGCTCAGGCTGTCACGAACGGCAGCAAAGGGAGCGTCAAGCACAGCGAACACATCGCCCGCCACTTCGCCAGAGGTTTGCCGTGACTCGAGCACCAAAGGCCTGCCAAATGAATTGCTGGTCAGTTGCTGAGCCAGTGCCAGATGCTGCGCGCGCAATTGCATTGCCTCATCCGGCGCGGGCCGGGCGATCAGTGCAAACAGGCCTAGGCCACACAGCAGCACAGCGCGCCAGACGGTGCTTTGGACCGACTGCCCGACGATGACCAGAGGCGGCAAATGCATGGCACCAGTCTGACAAAGAAAGCGACTGGTTTTCGCGGCTTCCGACAACGTCCTACGGCAGGTCAGCGCAAACTGGAAGCGTCAGGGCAGCGCAAGAGCAGGCAGCATGTGTCCGCCCGCAGCGGGCACCACACAACGCCGCTGGTTCTACTTGACCAGCAGCACCGGAATGTCGCACGCTGACACCACGCGCTGCGCCACGCTGCCCAACACAGCAGTGCCTAGCAAACCATGGCCGTGGGTGCCCATCACGATCATGTGCGCCTTTTCACGCTTGGCCGCGTCGAGAATTTCGCTGGCCGGCGTGCCCACCAGCCAACGCGTCGTGTAATTGAGCTTATGGCGCTTGAGAAAGCGCTCGATCGGGGCCAGTACCTTGCCGGCTTCGTCGCTGTGGTAATCGTTGATGGCGGCGGCCCCCACCATTCGCTTGACGCGCGCCGGCATGGCCGGCTGAATATTGAGCACCACCAACTCATCGTTGGGGCCGCACAGGCCCTCGTGGGTGACTAAAAATGCCAGTGCTTTCTTGGTGAAGTCGCTGCCATCGGCCGGGAAAATTATTTTCATTTTCTTCTTTCTCGTTGCAAAAATGTTCAGGGTTTGACTTCTTCGGTCTCGCTGGAGCGGATCACCAGCACCGGCAACTCGGCCTGCCGGATGATTTGCTCCGCGCCACTGCCCAGCAGCACGCGACCCATGCCGCGCCGCCCGTGGGTGCCGACCACCAACAGGTCTGCATTGAAGTCGGCGGCCGCCTGCGTCACCACATCAGCCAGGCGCTTGCCGCGGCTTTCAATGAGCAGCTGTTCGGCGCTGACCCCTGCCGCCTTCGCAATATCCATGGCATCGTTGAGCAGCTTCACACCACTGTCATGCAGCACCTTGGTCAGGTCACCCGGGTAGCCGCCGTAAGGGTCGTAGGCCACCAACTGAGCCAACTCCTCAATGATGTGAATGATGCGTACCTGCCCGCCCGAGTCGCGCGCCATTTGCAGCGCGGCCGTCAGTGCCTTTTGTGAAGTCTCGCTCCCGTCAACGCAAACCACGATTCGCTTGTACATCTTGATCTCCTGGTATTTTTATGGCTCTTGTCCAGATCAACTCTGGCCTGATTTTTTATGGGTTCTTCAAGGTGACGACTTGGCCAGTCTGCACGCAAGAACCGCTGGCGTTCTTGATCTGCGTCAAGCAAAGCGGCGTCACCCAAGTCAAGAGCGCAGGCCCGATCAATCACCGGACCTGCGCACAGACATCCACACGCTGGCCGCCCACGCGGCGCCGCTTGCCCGGCTGCTACTGGATCATCACTTTTTGTGCAATTTCCGGCGCCTTCTTGGGCAACTCCAGCGTCAACACGCCGTTGTTGTAACGCGCTTGCACCTTGTTTTCATCGACATCTTCAGCCAGGCTGAAGGAACGCGAAACGCTGCCTTCGTAGCGCTCGGTGCGCAACCACCGGGCACCATTGCCGGAAGTTTGCTTTTCCCGCTTGACCTCGGCATCAATCTGCACGATGTTGCCGTGTACGCGCACGTTGATGTCTTCCTTGTTGACGCCGGGCAGGTCGGCCTTGACCTCATAGTTCGCGCCCTTTTCGGCAATGTCCAGACGCATGCGCAGCGGCGGCGCCTGCAACTCGCTGCTGACGGGTGAAAAGAACCGGCGAAATGCCATCTCAAACGGGTCCGTCAACACCGGCTCGCTGATTCGTAAATTGCTCATGATCATTCTCCAATGGGTCTGATGGGTTGCTTTGAAAGAACTTGGCCGTCGAGCATTGCCACTGTCAGGTGCACGCTTGAAGATCAAATCCTCGATCCACTTTAATCAGGCCAGCGAGCCGGCAGCGTGAGCAAAAGCCGATTTTCCTCAAACCTTTCAAGTCTTACTTTTGGTGGCTTGCTCGTCAGCTTGGTGCCGCCAAGCGGCGGGACTTGCTCTTTGTGCGGGCCCGACCCAGCCGATCAATCCGGCCGCGAGAGAACGGATTGACCGTGCTGACGAGCCGATTCGCGGCGTGCCTGACACGGCGCACAGCAGGGCGTTTCGGGCAAGGCCTGCAAGCGCCGCAAGTCGATCGGCTGGCCGCAGTCCTGGCACTGCCCGTAACGGTTTTCAGCCAGACGCTGCCGGGCGGCAACGGTTTGTTGCAGCGATTGCCTGAGCCGATCGGCCTGGGATTTGTCGAGCTGTGCCGAGGCTTGCTCGGACGCCAGGTCCTTGAAGTCGCTGACCTCGTGTTGCCCTTCGGACTCGGGCATGCCGTGCTCAACTTTTGCCAGTGCGGCGCGCCACTGCGCTTCGCGCTGTGCCAGCAGCTGCGCAAACTCTGCCAAAAGGCTGGGGGCGATACTCTTCATGACGCTCTCCTGGGTGGGGTTGTAGGTTTCAAGCCGATCATTTTTGAGTGCCTGGCGCGCATGCGCCTTGATCTTGCGCAAGATCGATGATGACTTTCACACTACGCTCGACGAAATGCACTGTGGCTTGAACTTTGAAGTTTGAAGTTTGAAGTTTGAAGTTTGAAGTTTGAAGTTTGAACGCTCTGGATCGACATCAGCAAGGACCAATCGCCGAATACCTTCGTGCAGCAAACGCGTGCATGGCGTTTGCTTACCGTACACGCGTTCCACGCGCCATCACCTCTAAAGAAGAGCTATGACTGTTCGTTATCTGGATAAGCTGTTTGCCCCTCAATCGGTGGCCTTGATAGGCGCCTCGGATCGCGAGGGCAGTCTGGGTGCGGTGGTGTTGCGCAACCTGAAGATGAGCGGCTTTAAAGGGCCGATCTGGCCAGTCAACGCCACCCATGCGCAGGTCGGTGGTGGTCAGGCCTGGCCGGATGTCGACGCGTTGCCAGAGGCCCCCGACCTGGCGGTGATCTGCACGCCAGCGCCCACCGTGCCGGCCCTGATCGAAGCGCTGGGCCGCAAGGGAACGCGCGCAGCGATTGTGATGACGGCGGGGCTCAAGCAACTGCTTGATCCCGCGGCGGGGCAGGGCAGCAAGACCCTGGAGCAGGCCATGCTGGAAGCGGCGCGTCCCTACCTGCTGCGCATCCTCGGCCCCAACTGCATAGGCGCGCTGGTTTCGGCAGTCTCGCTCAACGCCAGCTTTGCACCCGGCAACGCCCTGCCGGGCAAACTGGCCTTTGTCACGCAATCCGGCGCACTGGCCACCGCCATGCTCGACTGGGCCAGCAGCCGGGGCATTGGTTTTTCGCATTTCATTTCGCTGGGCGACAGTGCCGACGTGGACTTTGGCGACGTGCTCGATTACCTGGGCAGCGACCCCAACACCCGCGCCATCCTGATGTACATGGAGTCGGTCAAGGCGGCCCGCAAGTTCATGTCGGCCGCCCGCGCAGCGGCCCGCAACAAGCCGGTGATTCTGGTCAAGGCCGGGCGCGCGCCCGAGGGCGCCAAGGCAGCGGCTTCGCATACCGGCGCACTGGCCGGCTCTGACCTGGTGTTTGACGCGGCCGTGCAGCGCGCTGGCATGCTGCGTGTGGACACGCTCGAGTCGCTTTTTGATGCCGCCGAAACTCTTTCGCACCTGCACGCGGATTGGGCGCCGCGCGGGGCAGGGGCCCAACACCGGCTGGCGATTTTGACCAACGGCGGCGGTGCCGGCGTGCTGGCCGCCGATGCGCTTGCGCTGGGCGGCGGTCAACTCGCTGAGCTGCGCGCGGACACGCGGCAAGCGCTGGATGCCTGCCTGCCGCCGACCTGGTCGGGCGCAAACCCGGTTGACATCATTGGCGATGCGCCGGTGGCGCGCTACCAGGATGCCCTGCGCGTGCTGCTGGCAGCGCCAGAGGTCGACGGTGTGCTCTTCATGCATGCACCCACGGCGATCGTGCCGGCCTCGCAAATTGCCAGCGCCTGCCTGCCGCTGATGCAGGCGTCGACCAAGACCGTGCTGGCCTGCTGGCTCGGAGGGCAGGTCGTGGCCGCAGCGCGCAAGGCCACCACGGCGGCCGGGCTGGCGGGCTACGACACCCCCGAACACGCGGTCGCCGCCTGGCTGCAAATGGCCAGTTATGCGCGTAACCAGCGCGCGCTGCAGCAACTGGCCAGCGACACCCCGCAAGACTTCGTACCCGACCGCGCTGCTGCCCAGGCCCTGCTGCAACAGGCTCGGCAAGACGGGCGCGAATGGCTGGGCGACGCGCCGACCCAGGCGCTGCTACAGGCCTACGGGCTGCCAACCGTGCCAACCGTCAAGACCGCCAACGTAGATGAAGCCCTTGCTGCGGCGCGCCGTATCGGCTACCCGGTGGCGCTGAAGGTCATCTCGCCCCAGGTGGTACACAAGACCGATGTAGGCGGCGTCGCCCTCGGCCTGAAGAGCGATGCCGAACTGCGTGCAGCCGCCATCAACATGCAGGCGCAACTGAATAAACATCTGCCGCAGGCTGTGCTCAGCGGCTACACCGTGCAAGCGATGGCCGAGCGCCCGGGCGCGCACGAGCTGATTGTGGGCATCAGCACCGACCCGGTGTTTGGCCCGGTTTTGCTGCTCGGGGAGGGCGGCACCGCTGTAGAACTGCACGCCAGCCACGCCGTGGCTCTGCCGCCGCTGAACAACGAACTGGCACGCGACCTGGTCGAGCGCAGCGGGTTGTCGCGACTGCTTGCCGGCTACCGGGGTCGCCCGCCCGCTGACATGGCCGCCTTGTTGTCAAGCTTGCTCAAGGTGTCCCAGCTCGCTTGTGACCTCGGGGGGGTGGCCGAGCTCGACATCAATCCCTTGCTGGTCGACTCCAACGGCGCGCTGGCCGTTGACGCCCGCGCGCGTTTGCACCGAGGAGACGAAGGTGCCGGCAAACGGCTGGCGATCAGCCCGTATCCCGCCGACCTCGAAGAGCGGGTATCCCTGGGTGTCGTACAGTTGCTGCTGCGCCCCATACGGCCAGATGACGGCCAGCGCCTGAAGGCCTTTTATGCCCATGCGTCACCCGCTGACATGCGCTTGCGCTTTTTCATGGCGCGGCGAGAGGTGCCGCATTCGGAATTGGCGCGCTACAGCCAGATCGACTATGACCGTGAGATGACCTTCATCGCGCTCGCGCCGCTGGCGTCGGGCGAGCAGGCCATGGTGGGCGAAGTGCGAGCCGCCTGCGACCCGGACAACATCAAGGCCGAGTTTGCCATCCAGGTGGCCACGTCCTGGCAAGGTCGCGGCCTGGGGCGCTTGCTGCTGAGCAAGCTGATTGCCTATTTGCGTGCACGCGGCACGCAGGAGATCGTGGGCGAGTGCTTGCCCGAAAACACTGCACTGGCGAGCCTGGCCCGTCACGCCGGGTTTGAGATCACGCCAGCACCCCCGGACGGAAACCTCGCGCTTCGCCTGCTTCTTCGCTGAGCTTGGGCCGGGCTAGCGCCCAGCGGCTGTTCTGAGATGTTCTTGCAGGAGGCTCTGCAGGGAGGCCCGAAAGGTTGGCTTGGAAGGCAAGCTCGGGGCTGCAGTTCCGGGAGAGCTTTTGATGGGACCTTCTGTGCCCGAAACCAAATAACCGCCGGAAGCCATTAAGAGCCACGTCGGCCGTTTAACATAATATACATCGTGGAATATATAAAAGACGCCAATCGGGCAGATGGCGCAGCCCCCATACAGCTACTTGCCCGCCGGCTGCTGGACTCTGGCGGCCTGGGTCAATACTTCCAGCGCGTCCGGCCGCGCACCGAGCCTGGCAAAGTCAAGCGCCGTCAGCCCTTGCTGGTTGCGCAGTTGGACTAGTGCGCCTTCATCAAGCAGCAGTTTGACGGCTTGTGGGCTGCCGTAGCGTGCAGCCATCATCAGCGGCGTGCTGCCGTTGGGCGACTCCGGGTCGACAAAAGCATGGTGCTCGATCAGCAAGCGCATGATGCCCAGGTGGCCGCTGGTAGCCGCATAGTGCAGCGGCGTCCAGCCCGTTTTGTTGACGTCGGCACCGCGCTGGATCAGACGCGCTGCCAGTGCTTCCTGTCCTTTGAGCGCGGCCATCATCAAGGCGCTTTCACCGGCGGCATTGAGAAAATTGACATGCAGCCCGGGGCTCGCGGCCAGCAAATCGGCTATTTGCGGCGCCGGCTGGGCGATGGCCAGCATCAGGCCGTGCCGACCCTCGGGGTCCACGGTATTGGGATCAAACCCGCGTGCCAGCAGTTGCCGCACGACGGCGACCTCGTCGTTGCGCATGGCATTGAAAAAATCATCGAAAGAACCCGCTAGCGCCGATGAGTTGACAAAAGCTGCTGCAATAACAACGCTGAAAGCCGGAAACTTCAATTGATTTATGAGCTTCTGGAACTTTTTGAGGTAGTGATCAAAGAACATGCCTTCCGCCTCTGTAAATCATAAATGCCGTTTTAAAACAATGCTCTTTTTTTATTTTTTACGGTATCACACGAAGTTTTGAATCCTGGTCATCGGGTCGTCAAGCCACGGGCGCCGGCGCGGTCACACCAGAAAACAAACGCTCAAAATTCATGCTCGTTGCGCTAGCGACCTCCTCTACCTCCAGCCCCCGTAACTGGGCAATTTGCCGGGCCACCATAGGCACGTAGGACGGATTGTTGGTTTTTCCGCGGTAGGGCACTGGTGCCAAATAGGGGCTGTCGGTCTCGATGAGCATGCGCTCCAGCGGCACGTAGCGCGCGACTTCACGCAAGTCAGCGGCTGTCTTGAAGGTCAAAATGCCCGAAAACGAGATATAAAAACCCAGCTCCAGCGCAGCACGGGCCACTTCCTGGCTCTCGGTGAAGCAGTGAAACACCCCCGTTGCCGCCGCGCCCTCCCCGCTCCGGCCCTCGTCCTGAAGAATCGACAGGGTGTCGTGCGAAGCATTTCGGGTGTGTATCACCAAGGGTTTGCCGGTGGCCCGGGCGGCCCGTATATGAACCCGAAAACGCTCCCTTTGCCAGGCCATGTCGGCCACGCTGCGCTCGCCCAGGCGGAAATAATCCAGCCCGGTTTCGCCAATCGCGACCACTTTGGGCAGGGCAGCGCGCTGCAGCAAGTCACTCAGGCTGGGCTCTGTCACGCCTTCGTTGTCGGGGTGTACGCCGACGCTGCACCAGAAATTGTCGTAGCCCATCGCCAGGGCATGGACGGTGTCGAACTCTTCCAGCGTGGTGCAAATGCACAGTGCACGATCAACCTGAGCCGCGGCCATGGCCTGGCGGATCTGGGGCAGCTGGGCTGCCAATTCGGGAAAGCTGAGGTGGCAGTGAGAGTCAACAA
>CAIMVC010000003.1 GCA_903844825.1 uncultured Burkholderiales bacterium
TGGGTCAATGGCAAGTCTTATCCTGCCGGCAGTGTGGTGTCGTACAACGGCGCGCTGTACAACGCCAAGAACGCTAACCCAGGTAACAACCCGACGATCAGCACGTACTACTGGGCACCTTACAACTGCGTGACGGCACCCGCACCCGCACCCGCACCCGCACCCGCACCCGCACCCGCACCTGCACCTGCACCTGCACCTGCTCCGGCTCCGGCTCCGGCTCCCGTGGTGTCGAGTTGCTCCTATACCGCTTGGGTCAATGGCAAGTCTTATGCAGCGGGTAGTGTGGTGTCTTACAACGGCGCGCTGTACATCGCGAAATACGCCAACCCAGGCTACATCCCAACTGTGAGCACCTACTACTGGACTGGCTACGCCTGCAGCACCCCGGTGGCGTCACCAACCCCTTCGACCTGTGCCTCGACGGTTTGGGTCAACGGTCAGAACTATCCCGCCGGCAGTGTGGTGTCTTACAACGGTACGCTGTACTACGCCAAGTACGCCAACCCGGGCTACAACCCGACCATCAGCACCTACTACTGGGCTGCGCGTCCGACCTGCTAGGCCGGCCGACTGATCGGGGCTGCCACTCAGGCGGCCTCGATCAGCAGATCCTGTGCGCCCTTCCACAGCACCAATTGGCCTAGTTCTGCGAGTTGCGTGCCGGGGCTGGTCAGGGTGATGAAATGGTTGCCGGCGAGTTGTCCGAACTTGCTTGAAAAATGCACGTTGCCGTAGCTCAGCAAGATCTCGCATTCGCTGATGCCACCCGGGTACAGGATCATCTGGCCGGGCTGGGGGTAGCTGGTATGGTTTTCGTAGGGCAGCTCGAGATGGTTATCGCCCAGGGGAATCCACACGCCTTCTCCGCTCCAGCGAACGTGAATGAGTTGGGCCTTGTAGGGCAGCAGCTTTTCAAAGGCCGCACAGGTTTGCGGTGCCAGCGCGCGTTCGAGCTGGGCAGAAAAAACAAAGGGTCCGGCGTGCACGCGCAGGGGCAGGGCAGGTGGGGTCATGGGCGTGGTGGTCGTTGGTTGTCTTGGGAGCCAAGGCTTGCGGTCGAGCCTCGGTTCAGGCGACTTTGGGGCGTGCCATGTCGGGCCTGGCGCAGGGCAAAAATTGCCCCTGGCCGGCAGCGCCCTTGAACTGGCCGCGGTCAATCACGACCTGGCCGCGTGACAACACGGTCGATGGCCAGCCGGTGACTTCCAGTCCTTCGTAGGGCGTGTAGTCCACGTTGTGGTGCAGGTCGGCGTTGCGGATCACGCGCTTGACCCGGGGGTCAAACAGCACCAGGTCGGCGTCGCTGCCCACGGCCACGGCTCCCTTGCGAGGGTGCAGTCCGTACATCTTGGCGGGGTTGGTCGAGACCAGTTCCACAAAGCGGTTCAGGCTGATGCGGCCTTTGACCACGCCTTCGGAAAAAAGAATCGGCAACCGGGTTTCGATGCCGGGCATCCCGTTGGGCACCCAGTTGAAAGGGGTTTGCTCACCTTTGAGCATCTTGCCGGTGGAAGACGCGTACTTGAAGGGGGCGTGGTCTGATGAGACGATCTGGAAGACGCCGTTGGCCAGGCCGTCCCAGATCAGGCGCTGGTTGTCCTTGTGCCGGGGCGGCGGGCTGCAAATGCATTTGGCGCCTTCAAAGCCGGGTCGGGCCAGATCGTCCTCGGTCAGTGCGATGTACTGCGGGCAGGTTTCGGCGTAGATACGCAGGCCACGGCCTTGCGCCCAGTGAATCTGTTCGACGGCCTCGCCGCCGGAGACGTGCACGATCAGGATCGGCACGTCGGCCAGCTCGGCAATCGAGATGGCCCGGTGCGTCGCTTCGCGCTCGATCACTTGGGGTCGCGAGGCGGCGTGGTAGCGCGGGTTCCACAGCCCCTTGGCCAGCAAGGTCTCGGTCAGCCAGGCAATGAGGTCAGAGTTTTCGGCATGGATCATGGCCATGGCCCCGTGATGGCGGGCCAGCGCCAGCAGCTCGACGATCTGCCGGTCGTTGAGCTTCATGTCGTCGTAAGTCATGTAGATCTTGAAGGACGTGTAGCCCTTGTCGATCAGCATGGGCAGATCGTGCTCGATCAACTGCGCCGTGGGATCGCTCACGATCAGGTGAAAGGCGTAGTCGATCACGGCCTTGTCCTGCGCGCGCCGGTGGTAGTCGTCGACGGCGCTGGTCAGCGTGTGGCCGCGCTGCTGGCAGGCAAAAGGGATGACGGTGGTGGTGCCGCCGTGGGCCGCAGACAGCGTGCCTGAGTAAAAGTCGTCAGCGCAGACCGAGCCGTCGGAGGTGGGCTGATCGAGGTGGCAGTGGGCATCGACACCGCCCGGCAAGACCAGCAAGCCGGTGGCGTCCAGCGTCTGTGCAGCCGTGCCCAGCGATTTGCCAATGGCTTCAATGCGCCCGTCCTTGATGCCGACGTCGGCGACGAAGGTGTCGGAGGCGGTAACCACGGTGCCATGGCGGATGATGGTGTCAAACTGGCTCATTCGAATTCCTCCATGCGCGGCAGGATATAGGCCTCGCGTTCAATGGCGCCACGGGTTTCCACCTGCAGATTGTTCAGGTGCCGGCGCATGGCTTGCTGGGCCTGGGCAAGGTCGCGACGCATCACTGCGTCCATGATTTGCTGATGCTCTTCGTCGTTTTCTGCGCTTCGGTGCAAGGGCGACGAAATGCGAAACAGCCGGGCCACGATGCGCTGGTTTTGAATCGTTCGTGCCAGCGTGCGGTTGCCCGCTGCGTTGGCAAAAAAAGCGTGGAAACGGTTGTCAAAAGTCCAGTGGGCCATGTCATCGTCTTGCCAGTGGGGCAGGGCCTTGAGCTCGGCGTCCAACTGGGCGAGCTGCTCGTCGGTGACCAGCACAATGGCGCGTGCCAGCGCGTGACATTCCAGCACTTCGCGCAGTTCCATGCATTCGAAAAACTCGCGCACCGACACCGACCGGACGCGGTAGACGCCGGCTTCTGATTTTTCGAGCAGGCCTTCGCCGGCCAACCGTACCAGCGCCTCACGCATGGGGGTTCTTGACACCGCCAGTTCAGTGGCCAGTCGGCCTTCAGACAGACCGGTGCCGCTGAGAATTTGCTTGGCCAGGATCAGGCCTTTGAGGTGCGCGTAGGCTTGCTGTGCCAGGTTGGGTGCGCTTTCCTGCTTGTCGGGGAAGGAGCGCACCGAAGCGCCCATGTTCAGCAGCACGTCGGGGGAGCGCGCGGAGTCCGCCATGTCAATGGCCGTCGGTCAGTGTGATGGTTTTGTAGGCCCGACCAAAGCGCAGTTCGATCCGGTGTTGAATGATGTCCCAGACCGAAGTCATCAGCAAATAATAAATTGCGGCGACCGCAAACAACTCCAGCACCATGAATTTTTCCTGAATCAGAATTTGGGTTTTGCGCAGCAGCTCTTCCATCGAGATCACGGAGGTGACCGACGTGGTCTTCAGCAGGCCGTTGACGCTGTTGCCCAGAGCCGGAATGATAATTCGTGTGGCTTGCGGCAGCACCACATAGGTCATGACCTGGAAGGAATTAAGACCCAGCGCGCGTGCGGCCTGCGTTTGCCCAACCGGCACGCCCAAAATGCCGCCGCGAATGATCTCCGCCAGGTAGGCTGCCTCGTTGAGAACCAGCCCTAGCAGCGCCGACTCGATCACCGAAAACTTCAGCCCCAGTTGCGGCAGCCCGGTGTAGATGATGATCAGTTGCACCAGCAGCGGCGTTCCCCGAAAAATCCAGATATAGCCCTTGGCCAGCGTCACCAGGGCGGGGTGGCTGGACAGCCTGAGGATCGACAGCAGGCAGCCCACCACCAGGCCGCCGGCGATGGCCGCAACCGTCAGCCCCAGCGTGGTGATGGCGCCTTGCAGCAGATAGGGGTTGACAAGGTATTCGAGAAAACCACCCCAGTCCCAGCCTTTCATGACCTGCTCCGATTCATAGTTGCGTACCTAAAAAAAATGGGGCGCCCTGGCTGGCAGGGGCGCCCACGGGGTCGTCAGGCCAATTACTTGGTTGGGCCGTTGATCTTGATCGGGTCTTTATTGGCCAGCAAGCCGTATTCGGCCATCAACTTTTGGTAAGAGCCGTCTTTTTGCATGTCGTTGAAGACTTGCACCACGGCATTGGCCAGCGCCGGGCTCTTGATGGCCAGGGCCACCGGGGTGGGGAACAGTCCGCTGATGGCACGGTCAAATTCACCGCGTTTGGCGTATTCGGCGGCGGTCGAATCGATCGATACGCTCGCCTCGGTCTGGCCTGCGCGCAGGGCCTGGTAGGCGGTAGCGAAGTTGTCGAAGGTGCGCACGTTGATGCCTTTGAGGCCTTTGTCGCGCAGGCCCTGGTCGAGCTGCTTGAGCATGCGCTCTTCAAAGCCGCCGAGTTCAACGCCCACCGCCCGACCGGCCAGGTCTTCGGGCTTGGTGATCTTCAGCGGGTTGCCCTTGCCCACCGAGATGCTGACGGCCTGCGCTTCGTACTGAATCATCTGCATCAGCTTGGCGCGCTCTTCGGTCCAGAAGATGCCGGTGTTGATGATGTCCCAGCGGCCCGCCTGCAGGCCCGGCACCATGGCCGAGAATTCGATGCGCACGTACTCGGGCTTGAGGCACAGGCGCTTGGCAATTTCATTGCCCAAAATAACGCGCATGCCTTTGAGTTCGCCCGAACTGTCGACAAACTGCATGGGCGGCAGCGTCGGGTTGGTGGACATGACCAGCGTGCCGGGTTTGACCAGCTCCGAGTTGGGGATTTTGGGGCTGCAGGTCTGGGCCTGAGCGCTGCCCATGAGGGCTGTGATGCCCACGAGCAGTGCGAATTTTCCGCGGGTGAGCCACATACTATTGAATTTCATCAGAGCACTCCTTTAAAGACAGACATTGGAAAAACGGATTCTGGGATCGGGGGTATTCGAAGACTCGGACTGTTCAGGCGACAGTGTTTTTCAAGCCCAGCTGATCTAAACAGCCGAGCAGCTCGGCATGATCTTTCTCGCTCAGCGGCAGTCGCGGCGCGCGCGGGTCGCCCACCGGCAGGCCCATGTAGGTCAGGCCGGCCTTGGTGGCGGCCACGTAGCGGTGCCCGCCCACCCACTTGACGATGGGCAAGATGCGGCGGTACAGCGCCAGCGCGGCGTCCTTGTTCTGGTCGTCGACGGCCAACTCGAACAGGCGGGCCGAGTCTTTGGGCAGCAAGTTGGAGCACACCGCCACCCAGCCCTGCGCGCCCAGCCAGAACGATTCGTAGCCCAGGATGCCGGCAAACACCGTCATCTTGTCGCCGCACAGCTCGATGATGTCGCGTACCCGTGTCACTTCCAGCGTCGACTCCTTGATGTAGCGCACGTTGTCGATCTGGCTGAGCCGGGCCACTATTTCAGGGGTGAGGTCGACGTTGGAGGTGGCCGGATTGTTGTAGATCATGATCGGGATGGAGATGGCCTCGCCGATCTTCTTGTAGTGGGTGAACAGCTCGTCGGGTGTTGGCGTGCTGTAGTAGGGCGGGATGATCATCACGCCGTCGGCACCCAGCTTTTCGGCCAGACGCGCCTTCATCACGCCTTCGGGCGTCCATTCGGCACCGGTGCCGATCAGCACGGGCACGCGCCCGGCGGCCTGGCGGATGCACAAGTCCATCACCAGTTCCTGCTCTGCCAAGCTCATGGACAAAAACTCGCCCGTGCTGCCCAGCGGAATCAGGCCGTGAATGCCTTGTTCGATCTGCCAGTCGACCAGCCTTTTCAGGGCCGGTACATCGACCGATTGACCGTCGGCGGTGAAGGGGGTGACGAGTACGGTGTACGTGCCGCGCCAGGGCTGGTGAGTCTTCATGGGGGCGTCCTTGATGGAAAGAAATCGTTTTTTTGTTTTTAAATATACGTCCAGTATACTGGCAGTGCAACCAACGTATTTCGGCAATTTTTACTTTTTTTCACTGGGTTTTATGCGAGTTCAGCTGTCGTCGGGTGTCAGTGTGGCGGGTCTTGAAGTCGATATCGACTTCGATGGTGTTCGCGTCCGGGCGCTGGAAGGCGAGACGATCTCGGCGGCTCTGCATGCGCAGGGCATCCAGACGTTCCGCCGCACGCGCCAGTCGAGCCCGCGCGGCCTGTACTGCGGCATGGGTGCCTGCTTTGATTGCCTGGTCACGGTTGATGGCCGGGTCGGCGTGCGCGCCTGTCTCGAAAAGGTTCAGGCCGGGCAGGTGATCCGGTCGGCCATGCCGCAGGGAACAA
>CAIMVC010000004.1 GCA_903844825.1 uncultured Burkholderiales bacterium
GGCGATACGCCGCGTTCCCGTCTGGATCTGTTTCCAGCGACCAAAGACGACTTGCCAACGATGGTGTTTGTGCACGGAGGTTATTGGCGAGGACGTGCCAAAGATGAGTTTAGCTTTGTCGCAAACGCCATCGATCCGCGTCTAGCCAATGTCATCGTGCTGGGCTTTGAGTTATGCCCCGCGGTGACAGTCGCTGACATTGTTAGACAAATTCGGCAAGGACTGCTGTGGATCAAAGCCAACGCAACGCGATATGCGTTGCGTGGTGATCGCCTGGCGCTGTGCGGCCAATCGGCAGGTGCCCATCTGATTGCCGCGCTTCTTGCGCCTGCCAACGCAGAAGACAGACTGCCCCCAGAGTTAGTGGCCTATGCCTGTCTGGTCAGCGGCATCTATGACCTGGCGCCAGTGCCGCAGATCACCGTCAATCAAGATATTCGGCTAAAGCCCGAAGAGGTGCATGCCATGAGCCCAATGCGACACCCACTGCAGACTCGGGTGCCCATTGATATCGTGGTGGGCGGCTCAGAGACGCTCGGCTGGATTGCGCAGTCCGCCGATCTCTATCGCACCATAGAAGAACAGGGTGTCACCTGTCACTACCACGAGCGCCCTGGCCTGAATCACTTCTCGATTCTGATGGATCTTCGGGGGCCAGATGACTACACCGCCCGGCTTGTTCAGCAGGGGCTTGCCCATACCTAATTTCTGTCTGCATCTTGTTTGACTCTTAAATTATGGGGTCGATGCTTAAAACGTGACTGGCAAGGCCAGCACCGCACTGGTCGAGGGCTTGGTTAATAATACGGCCATGCCAACGATTCTTAATATCTCCGCCTATAAGTTTGTGGCGCTGGATCAGCTGCCGACTTTGCAAGAGCAGCTGTTGGCGGCCGCACTGCGCCGCGGCTACACACCCGAGGGCTTTTGCCGCTTTGCCGAGATGATAGGTGTCTCGAAATCAGACGGATGGATTGATTACAGCTGCTGGAAGAGTGCATGCGCGATCATCTGAATGACACAGCGCTGCGTCGCGTGGCGGCGCTGGATCCACTCAAGCTCATTCTGGATAACCTGTCCCAGGACCACGAGGAAGACTACCAGCAGAGGATCATTTTTAATTTAAACGCCACAGCTATTTTGTTGCCGACCGACCCGTGTTTAATCGTACCGTTACTCTGAAAGACTCAGGAAAATAATCTATGCGTGTGATTGATCATCGTCCCTCACTTCACATTGCTGAAGTGCCCAGCCCCACGCCCAAAGCCGGCGAAGTTCTGATTCGCGTGGCCTATGCCGGCGTGAACCGGCCCGACATCCTGCAACGCAGAGGCTCTTACCCACCCCCAGCAGATGCCACACCCTATATGGGGCTTGAGGTAAGCGGGACCATCATTGGGTTGGGAGAAGGCGTTAACAACTGGAAGGTGGGGCAGCAGGTCTGCGCGCTGACGCCAGGCGGAGGTTATGCCGAAGAGGTGGTCACCGCAGCCGGACATTGCTTTCCCATTCCCCAGGGCTTTTCAATGCTGCAGGCCGCGGCAGTGCCCGAGACTTACCTGACCGTCTGGGCCAACCTGATCGAACGCGGTCGTCTGCGCGCCGGAGAGACGGTGCTGATTCATGGTGGCTCGAGTGGCATCGGCATCACCGCAATTCATCTGGCCAAGTGGGTGGGGGCAATTGTCATCACCACCGTGGGTAACGAAGAGAAGATGCGCATCTGCACATCTCTGGGTGCGGACCACGTGATCAACTACAAGACCCAGGATTTCCAGACGGTGGTAAAAGAGATTACGCACGGCCAGGGCGTAAATATGGTGCTGGATATGGTGGCGGGCCCTTACGTGGAGAAGAATCTTCGCAGCTTGGCACTTGAAGGCCGGCTGGTGCAGATTGCTTTTCTTCAAGGCAGCAAAGTGGAAGTGGACTGGAACACGCTGATGATGCGGCGTCTGACGTTTACCGGCTCAACACTGCGCGCGCGGCCGCTGGAAGAAAAATCGCGTCTAGTGCAGACTCTGCACGCCCGCATCTGGCCAGAGCTTGAAGCCGGTCGGCTGCTGCCTGTAATTGACTCAGAGTTCCCGTTTAACGAGGTTGAAAAGGCACATGACTTAATGGAGTCCTCGGTTCATATTGGGAAAATCATGCTGAAGGTAGGCCATGACTAATTCAGCACTCACGCTGGGGCCCGCAATCGCTGCTGGCCGCCAGCTTAAAAATAATGGGCTTTCGGGTGCTGACCAGCATGGACCAATTCTTGCCCGAAACGGACGCCAATATGGCCGAAGAAAATACACCCAAGGGGCATGTGCACGGGCCGGGAAGCGGGCATGACGATTATGTCCATGTCAGGCCTCATAGCGCTTTAGCTTATAGACCACCAGCACCCCAAACCCAAGTACCCAAAATCATTCAGAATCAACCTATGTTGCTGCAATGATTTATTATAAAAATTCTCTTTGGAAGTGGACCTAAATTAACAGCACTTCATTTTTTTCAGAGATAAACTGTAAGCGCTTACACAACTGAGGTTATAAATATGTCAATAAGTTACTTAAAAAAAGCGGCCAAAACTCCTGAGACTGAAACTTCAACTGCTCAGGAAGTAGTGACCGAGATGCTATCGAATATTGAGAAGCATGGTGAGTCTGCTGTAAAAGAGTATGCATTGAAGTTGGATAAATGGTCTGGCGATATTGTGATGTCTGACCAAGCAATCAATGCCGCATTAGCAGATGTACCAAGTTCTGTAAAAAAAGATATCGATTTTGCAGTCAAGCAGGTTTATGACTTTGCAATCGCTCAGAAAAATAGTATTAATGATTTTTCAACTACCTTGCATACTGGTGTCACAGCC
>CAIMVC010000005.1 GCA_903844825.1 uncultured Burkholderiales bacterium
ACCACCAGGTTCATCTCGTCGAGAAACTCACGCTTGCGCGTGCGCTTTTTCGCCAGCTCGAACCCGGCTGTGGCAAGGCTTTGTTGTTTCATCAATGTTTAACGCATGAGCTCAGCATCGGCTGACTTGTGCAGAGTTTCCATAGGGCATTTTTTGCCAAACCTACCTTCTTCCTTGCGCTTGCCACCGCACGTGGCCCGCCATTCGATTCTTATTGAGAAATGCGCTTGGCAAGAGTTTGCAAGAAATGGGAAAACCCGTTTGATGTAATAAAAAAAACATGTATGCCGCAAAAAAAAGCCGCTTCGTCAGCCATGAATGAAATCGCCGAAAAGTTCGCTTTTTTGTGGGGGCTCAGCACCCTGATTCTGGCGGAAAAGCCCGCTTGGGCGGCCGTCGCTAAAGCCCAGAACAAGGGGCGCTTGAGATCAGCCTTTGACTATTTCAACACTCGCCCGGGTTTATTTTTTTAACAGCTCAAAGTTAACCAAAAAGTAGTTATTTCTTTGTAAATGGCATCGTGAGGGGCATCTTCTTTGGGGTTGGCTTGCTGACTCATGTCCCTTGCTCGAAAACTGCTTGGTGCCGGCGCTGCCTGGATGCTCCAGGTCAGTTTCAGTTTCAGTTTCAGCTTCAGTCTTAGTTTTGCCTTTAGTTTGAGTTCGATCCCGCGCTTACCAGAGTCTAAAAAATTCTCGCTTATTCCATGACTTCAAACATCACACTCCTGGTCATCTCGCAAAAAAATACTGTGCCCCATGCTTTGAAGGCGGGCCAGAGCACCGTTTTCAAAGCACGCGCGGGAGAGCGCTATCGCGTAAATCGGGCGGAGGATCCAGATGCGCCCGCCGTGCCCCCTGTGGTGGTGCGGCGCGCCGGCGACGACCTGCGACTGGACTACGCGGACAACACGCAAGTCATCTTGGAAGGCTATTTTTTGGCCTGCAAGGAGTCAGCTTGCGATCTAACGCTGCCCTCGGTTGGCGCTGATGGCCTTGTTCTCACCGATACCTTTGCGCCTATTGCAGTGCTTCGTGACGGCTCGACCTTGCTCTATGTCCAGGGCGGCCAGGAGGCTTTGGCGTCAATCGCCTCGGGAAATTCGAGTTTGCGCCTAGCCCTGGCCGAGCCTGCGGGCTCTGCCGACGCTCTGGCGCCGCAGAGCCATGTGATTGCTCCGGCCTCCGGTCAGAACGCCTTGTCCTCCCTGTCTGATTGGGTCCCGGCTCGCCTTCGGGACATGTTGAGCGGTTTGAGCCCGGCCCAGGTCTCTGCAGATGCAAACCCACAGCAAATGGGTTGGCTGGGGGCGGTGGGCGGTCTGGCACTGCTGGGGCTGGGGGGAGGGGGCGGAGGATCGGGATCAGCTGCTTCGGACCAGACGGCGCCGACCCTGCCGCAGACGGCCCTGGTCATCACCGATGATGTAGACAACCTGACTGGCGAGCTTGTGCCGCAGGCCACGACCAACGACGCCAGGCCGCGTTTTTCGGGCAGCGGCGCCGAAGTTGGCGCCGAGGTCACTTTGATGGACGGGGCGCTTGTGCTTGGCAAAACGGTGGTGGGCGCCAACGGCGCCTGGACCTTCACACCCAGCACCCCTCTGGCCGATGGCATGCACCGTATCAGCTACAGACTCAGCGATGCGGCGGGTAACAAAAGCCCGGCGAGCACGCCCGTGGCTTTTACGGTGGACACCCAGGCTCCCGGCGCACTGGGGGCGCTGCTGGACCCTGACGACAGCGGTATCTTGGCCAACGGGGTAGACCTGCGCGTGCTGCTCAACCCCCAAGCCGCTGCGGGCGATACCGTGGTCACCCGCCTCATGCGTGACGACCAGGAAGTTCAGGTTCTCGAGCAAACGCTGAGCAGCGAGGACATTGCACAAGGCTACGTGGTGCAACACGTGGCTGCCACAGCAGTGGCGGGCAACGGCCGCTTCAGCACATCGACGCAACTGTCTGACGCTGCGGGCAATCAGGGCGCACTGCTGCTCAAGGCCGACACTTTCACCGTCCTCAACGGCCTGGTGCATGACGACTACCTGGCCAATGCCTTTGTTTTTGTGGACAGCAATAACAACGGCCAGTGGGACAGCGGCGAAGTCAGCGTTCGAACCGATGCCAGCGGGCACTTCACACTCACCTTTGACCCCAACGGGGCGCCCGTGCTGGCCATGGGGGGCGTGGACACCGCGTCGGGCTCGCCCAATGGCGCTGTGGTCTACAAGGCCTACAGTGGCAATGTGGACACCCAATCCGTGGGGCTGGACATCGTCTTGTCGCCTTTGTCGACCCTGATTGCCGCGCTGGCAGACCAGGCCACAGCCCCGGGGCAGACGGCCAGCCGGGAGGACCTGATGCAAGCGGCCACGGTGGCCAATCAGGTACTCGGCCTGAACAGCCCAGACCCGCTGGCTCTGCTCAATTTTGACCCTGTCAAAGACTCCGCAAGCCAGACGTCCAGCGCTGGCGATCGCGTCTTGTTGTCGGTCAATCGCCAACTCGGCCTGGTCTTTGCCGCTACGGGCGCTTTGCTTGAGGGTGCGTCAGCCACTCAAAGCATGCGTCCGGGCGATGCCAGCGCCGTGAGCATTGCTTCGCTGGCGCAAATGATGTTGGCGCGCAACGAGGCCGGCACAGGCATCAGTCTGAGTACCTCCAACGACATCAAAGACCTGGTGCAAAGCAGCATCGAGTCTGCCAATGCAACAGGGCTCACGCGTGATCTGCGCGCCACCTCTGATTCTGACCTGCAAATGCTGGGCGATGTTATCGCCGGCTACAACGCCTTGGTCAGCGCCACGACCCAAGCCGGTGCGCAGTCGCAGGAGGCCATTGCCACCCTGCGCGCCGCCGCTGATTTGCTGCTGCCGACCTTGAGCCAGGTCGGCTACGAAGCCACCAGCGACCGTGGCGGTGATATTTCACTGACCCTGCAGTCGCAGAGCATCGCCGCAGGTGTGGGCACCAATGCGCAGGCCTATATCGACCAGCAGATCAGCGCTGCTAACCTGGCCGCAAGCGTCAATGGGTTTGAAACCAGCCCCGCCATTGGCACGGCCGGGCGCTTGATTCGTTTGAGCATTCAACTGCCTTCGCTCGGGCTGAGCGACACGCTGGACCAGTTCACGCTCTCGTCGCTGCCCGCGGGGGTAGATCTGCTGCTGGCCAATCCGCTGACCGGCGAAAGCCAGACTCTGAGCGCCGACGCGCAGGGTCGCTACACGGTCGCCGCCGAAGACGCTGGCTACCTCGCCATTCGCGGCCAACAAGCGGTCGACACCACCTATGTGTTGCTGCATGGCATGAACACCGTTGAGGGCGTCACCAGCACCTACGAGGGCCAGCTTCAGTTGAGCATTCGTGCCGCCGTGCGCAAAACGCAGGCGGAAATTAGCCGGGCCAATGATGATGCGGGGCCCCTCAAGGGAAGCGTGCAGCAGCAGGGACGTACCGATGACGACGCGTTGACGCTGGAGGGGCGTCTGAACCAGGTCTTGCAGGACGGTGAGCGTCTGGTGATGTTCGACGGCTCCACCCGACTGGGCGCAGCCAGCGTCACTGGGGTGGAATGGGTCTTCACGTCGGCGACCTTGTCCGATGGAGCACACAGCCTGGTGGCCCGGATTGAAGATGAGCTGGGCGCGCTGGTCTCGGCCAGCAATCCCCTGCGCTTTGTGGTCGATACCGTTGCCCCCACGGCGCCGGTCGTCTTCCCCAGCGATGGCCTGACCTTTGCCGGCAGCGCCGAGCCCGGCGCCAGCGTCAGCCTAACGCAGTCGGACGGCCGCGTCCTGGGCAGCACCACGGTTGACAGCAGCGGGCAGTGGCACCTGATTCTCACGCAGGCGCAGCCCAACGGCAGCGTGGTGTCGGTCACCCTCACCGACGCCAACGGCCTGCAAAGCGAGTCAGTCAGCCAAGTGGTGCAACTCGACACTCCCACGGCGGTGGCCAGCTTGAACTGGCCCGGGGCTGTGGGCGGCTCAGGCTCTGCCGGTGCATCAGCGGGGACGTCGAACGACGCTACGCCGGCCTTGAGCGGGCGCTTGAGTGCCGAACTCAAGGCCGGTCAGACGCTGCATGTTTTTGATGGTGACATCGACCTGGGTCCGGCCCAGGTCACCGGCTTGAGCTGGCAGTTCAGCCCGGTCAGCGCGCTGGCGCAGGGTCTGCACACCCTGACCGTGCGCGCCGCGGCCGGCCAGCAAGTCGGGCCCAGTTCAGCGCCTTTCGCGCTGATGATCGATGCGGTAGCGCCCGTGCAAAGCGCCAGCTTCACTGAAGACGCCAATCCTGGCCAAGGCAGCCTGCGCAAGCAAAGCCAACCCGTCCTCAGTGGTCAGTTGTCAGCCGCTCTGCTGGCTGACGAAACGCTGGCGGTTTATGACACGGTTAACGGCCAAGTCATGCTTGTCGGCTACGCCAAAGTCAACGGCACAGACTGGACCTTCGAGACGCGCTTCGCCTTGGCTGACGGTCCCCACAGCTTCACCGTTCGTGTGGAAGACGGTGCATCCAACGTCGGCGCCCCATCGCTGCCCTACACCTTCGAGTTGGATACTGTTGCACCGACAGCGGTGCCGGGCCGTGCGGCGGTGTCCGGTGAAGGTGGCAGCGATGGCCCAACCAGCGGCCAGCCTTTGAGCGAGCCGCGCCCGTCCTTTCTTGTCGGCGTGCTGCCCGTTGGCATTGCGGCGCCTGTGCTGGTCGTGGATGGCCAAGACACGCCTGCCCGTTACGACGCCAGCACCGGGCTGATCAGCCCTGTCGATCCGCTAGCCGACGGATCCCACACCATCGCCTTGAGGTTTGCGGATACCGCTGGCAATGCCGGCGCAGCTGGCCCCGCCATCTCGATAGCCATCGACACCACCCCGCCGAGCACGCCTGCCAGCGCACCTGGCGGTTACGTCGACAATGCGGGCAGTCAGTCCAGCAGCAGCGCCAGCAACACGGCCGCATCCACCGACGACACCACGCCAGGCATCTTTGTGGGCATCGGTCTGACGGACGCCCCTAAGTTGTATGTGGACGGCGCATTGGTGGCCGCTAGCTACAACAGCAGCGCAGGCACGCTCACCCCCACCAGCGCCTTGCTGGACGGCAGCCACGCCTTCAGCTACAGCCTGACCGACGCGTCGGGCAACGAAAGCGCGAAAAGCGCAGCGCTGACGATCACGGTCGACACCGCTCCACCGAGCCGGCCTGCCAGCGCGCCCAGCGGCTACAGCGACGATGCGGGCAGCCTCACCAGCAGCACTGCCAGCAACACGGCTGCGTCCACTGACGACACCACGCCAGGCCTCTTTGTCGGCATCGGCCTGACGGACGCGCCCAAACTGTATGTCGACGGCACGCTGGTGGCCGCGAGCTACAACAGCAGCACCGGTACCCTCACACCGACAACAGCACTGCTCGACGGCAGCCACGCCTTCAGCTACAGCCTGACCGACGCGTCGGGCAACGAAAGCCTCAAGAGCGCAGGACTCAGCTTCACGGTGGACACCGCCGCACCGAGCACACCCACGAGCGCGCCCGGCGGCTACAGCGACGACGCCGGCAGCCTCACCAGCAGCACTGCCAGCAACACGGCTGCTTCCACAGACGACACCACGCCAGGCATTTTTGTTGGCATCGGCCTGACGGATACGCCCAAACTGTATGTCGATGGCGCGCTGGTCGCAGCTACCTACAACAGCAACACCGGCACCCTCACGCCGACAACTGCGCTGGGTGACGCAAGCCACACCTTTGAATACACGCTGACAGACGCTTCCGGCAACGAAAGCCTCAAGAGCGCAGCGCTAACGATCACGGTCGATACCACGGCCGCGGCCAGCCTGGCGGCGATCACGCTGGATCTGCTCAGCGCCAGCGACAGCGGCAGCAGCTCGGGCGACAACCTCACCCATGCCGCGACGCCGACCATCACGCTCAGTACCTTGAATGGCATCGCCATGACAGCCGGCGACATCATCCAGATTGTGGACACCAGCCACGCCAATGCGGTGGTGGGCAGTTACACCGTGTTGGCGAGCGACCTGACCGGTGGCGCCTGGAACGGCAGCACCCAAGACATCGTTCTCAGCACGCTGGCCAGCGGTGCGCATGCGCTGAAGGTTCAACTCAGTGATGCAGCCGGCAACACCGGCACGCCCAGCGCCGCAGCGACCACGGTCACGGTGGACACCACCGCACCAAGTAGCCTGTCGGCGATCACCCAGGACCTGGTCAGCGGCAGCGACAGCGGCATCAGCGCTAGCGACAACGTCACCAACGTCAGCACACCGACCATCACGCTCAGTACCTTGAATGGCATCGCCATGACGGCGGGCGACGTCATCCAGATTGTGGACACCAGCAACAGCAATGCGGTGGTCAGCAGCTATACCGTGCTGACCGGCGACCTTGCCGATGGCAGCTGGAACGGCGGCAGCAAAGATATCGTCCTGAGCCCACTGGCTAACGGCGCGCATGCCCTGGTGGTGCGCCTGAGCGATGCGGCGGGCAATCTGGGCGTGGCCAACGCAGCACTGACCCTCCAGATTGACACCACGTTTCCAGCGGTTGAAATCAGCAGCGGCAGCTACTTTGCCAATACCGACACGCTGGTGATCAAAGGCGTCAACTTTGACGCCTTGCTGGCGGCGGGGGAGGGCGCGCAAACCGACATCAAGTCCCGACTGGACTGGAGCCGCCTGTCGCTGGACATTGACGGCGATAGCAGCATCCCCGATGTCGCCTTCACCCTGGCCGACATTGCTTTTGCCAAGGTCACTGACAGCCGTCATCTGGAGATTCGCCTGGTCAGCGGCGCGAGTATCGAAGCACTGCCGGACTTCGGCCCGGCAGGTCTGGACGACGCACTCGACATCGGCGCAGGGTTTGTGCAAGACCTGGCCGGCAACGTGGCCACCACCGATGGGGTCGCCAACGCGCCCCTGGCGGAAATCAGCGTTGACATCAGCAGCGCCACAAGCTCAGTCAAAATCGGTGAGACAGCACTGATTACTTTCAGCTTCAGCGAGCCGCCGGTGGGCTTTGACGGCACCGATGTCGCCACCACGGGCGGACTTTTGAGCACACCGCAGGTGACGGCCAACCTGGCGATTTACACCGCGGTCTTCACACCCACGGCCCCGTTCACTGGCAACGCAGGCATCACTATTGCCAGCGGGTCTTACGTTAACGCTGCGGGCAGCCCTGGCGGCGCCGGCACCACGCCAGTCATCCGCATCGACACGCAAGCGCCGGTGTCACTGGCCAGCGCAGTGGTCGACCTTGCCAGCAGCAGCGACAGCGGCACCAGCAGTGGCGACCAGCTGACGCGAATCGCCACACCCATGATTACCGTTGGCAACCTCGCCGGCGCCGCCATCGAGGTGGGCGATGCGCTTGAAATCATCGAGACGAGCAATGCCAATTCTGTCGTCGGCCGCTACATCGCCGTCCTCGCCGACATGGTGGCTGGGAACTGGAGCCGCAGCAGCCAAGACATCACCCTGAGCACCGCGCTCTCCACCGGCCTGCATGCACTCAAGGTTCGCGTGACGGACCCTGCCGGCAATGCTGGCCTTCAAAGCACGGCCAGCTTGTCCGTCACCATCGACACAAGCGCTCCGTCGACTCTGGCCGGTCAGTCCGTCACTCTGGTGTCGGCCGACGACTCGGGCGTGAGCAACACCGACGGCCTGACCAACGTGAGCCTACCAACCGTCCATGTCGGCGACCTCAGCACGGTGCCCATGGCGGTGGGCGATGTCATTGAGATCATCGACACCAGCAGTGCCAGCGCCGTGCTGGGTCGTTACACAATTCAAGCCAACGACCTGAACCTGACCACCGGCCTGCCCGTCTGGTCGGGCCAAAACATCCCCCTCAGCACCGCACTGACCAGTGGCAACCACGTGTTGGCTGCGCGCTTGAGCGATCTGGCGGGCAACCCGGGCGGGAGCAGCGCCAGCGTTTCGCTGACCCTCGATACGACCGCTCCGAGCAGTTTGTCCGCAGCGACTGTCGACTTGCTCAGCAGCTCTGACAGCGGCACCAGCAGCAGCGACAACATCACCGGCGTCAGTTCGCCCCTGATGACGGTTGCCGGCCTCAACACCGTCACCATGACCGCCGGTGACACCCTCCAGATCGTCGACACGGGCAGCAGCGATGCAGTCGTTGGCAGCTACACGGTGCTCAGCAGCGACTTGAACGCCAGCGGGCAATTCAAGTTCAGCACCCAGAACATCTCCCTGAGCACCAGCTTGGCCAACGGCGTTCACGCGCTGGCGGCGCGGCTGCTTGACGCTGCCGGCAATGCGGGCGTGCGCAGCGCTACCTTGCCGGTCACCATCGACACCCTGGCGCCGACTTCGCTGGCGGGCATTGCTCTGGACCTGATCAGCAGCAGCGACAGCGGCAGCAGTAACTCGGACAACAAGACCAACATCACGCTACCGACTATCAGCCTGAGCCCGCTCAATACGCTGGCCATGCGCTCGGGTGATGTCATCGAGATCATTGACGCCAACCATCCCGCCAGCGTGTTGGGCAGCTACACCGTGCTCAGCACCGACTTGGGAGGTGGTGGGCTGTTCACCGCTGCGTCCAAAAACATCGTGCTGAGCACGGCACTGACGGAAGGCACAACCACGCTGGCCGCGCGACTGGTCGACCTGGCTGGCAATCAGGGTGTCCGAAGCACCGCCACCCTGGCCATCGTGGTCGACATCACGGCGCCCACCTCTTTGGCCGGATTGACGCTGGACCTGCCCGACGCGCAGGACAGTGGCATCAGCAACACCGACAACATCACCAGCGCCAACGCACCCAGCATCACCGTCAGTTCGCTCTACGGCAAGGCCATGCTTGTCGGTGATCTCATCGAGGTCGTCGACGCCGACCATGGCGATGCTGTGCTGGGAAGTTACACCGTGGTCGCCGCGGACTTGCTTGCGGGACAGTGGGCAGGCAATTCCAAAACCATCACACTCAGCCCGGCCGTGAGCGATGGCGCCCGCGCGCTGGCCGTGCGCCTGGCCGACGATGCCGGCAATCCCGGTGTGCAAGGCGTTGCCATGTCAGTGATCATCGACACCACCGCGCCTACGGTGGTGTTTGACAGCGCCAGCTATTTCGGCGCGACAGACACGCTGGAGTTACGCGGCATCCATTTCGATAGCCTTCTTTCGGGCACCGATACGGCCGCGACCGACATCAAGTCCCGCCTGGACTGGAGCCAACTGAGCTGGGATGTCAACGGTGACAACGCCATCACCGCCAACGTCAGCTTTTCGGTCGGTGACATCGCCTCGGCCAAGGTCGCCGACAGCACCCACCTGCGCGTGGTGCTCACGCCCAGCAAAGGCACGAGTCTTGAAAGCGCGGCGGGTTTTGGCCTGTCAGGTGGGGCAGACACCCTGGACATCACGGCTGGCCTGTCGGTTGACGCGGCGGGCAACGTGTCAACGACCGATGCCATCAGCGACTCCTCCACAACGGCGCCGCAAGCCGGCGACGCTGTGATTGACCTGGGCAGCTACGGCAAGCTAATTGCGCCGGTACAGGTCGACGGCGGCAAGTGGTACTACTACTGGGACCGCAGCGGCGACGGCACCAGCGCCAGCACCGGCTCGCTCAACGGCGGCGTGGACACCGTGTCCCACGACGTGCTGGATGCCCTGTTCAACCAGGACATCGGCGGCGTCTCGGGCGGAAACGGCAACACCACCGACACCTACCGCAACGCCACCCTCAACGACATCAGGCTGGCCCTGCCCAAGGCAGGCGGCACGGCTGCCGCACCCTACGGTGCCAATGGCATCAACAACGAACAAACCGGCACCCTGGTGGGCAACGCCACGGCCGCGCTGGGCAGCAACGCCAGCAACGCCACTTACGACGATTTGCTGGCCGTTTGGGACGCCTGCAACGGCGTCGCCCTCACGGCCGGCGACAGTGGCACACCGGCGGGCTGGCAAGCGGGCATGTACTGGTCGGCCACAGCCACCGCTTCGGGTCACGCCACAGTCCACCTGCGCGATGACATGGTGAGCAACATTGCCGACTACGTCAGCCGCGGCTACGTGGCGTTGCAGGTCATCAACAACGATTACGCGCCCGTCATCACCAGCGCATCAGCGGTGAACTATGTCGAGAACGGCACCACCCCTGCCTACACCGCACTGGCCACTGATGCTGACATCGGCAGCATCCTCAGCTACACGCTGGGAGGTGTTGACGCAGCCAGGTTCAGCATCAACGCCAGCACCGGCGTGGTCAGCTTTGTTGCGTCGCCCGACTATGAACTGCCTGCCGACTCGGGGGCCAACAACGTCTACGACCTGACCATCAAAGCCAGCGACGGCAGTCGGTCTTCAACCGTTCGCAACGTCACCATCACGGTCACCAACGCCACAACGAACGACACCACCCCCACCATCAACAGTCTATCTGCCGTCAGCGTCAAAGAAAACACGGGGGCTGCGGCTTACACCGTCTTCGTCAACGACCCAGACACCGGTCTGGCGGGCCAGCAGACTTACACGATGGGCGGGGTTGACGCCGCCAAATTCAGCATCAACCCCAGCACGGGCGTGATCAGCTTTGTCAACGCGCCCAACTACGAAATCCCCGACGACGCAGGTGCAGACCGCATCTACGACATCACCGTCACCGCCACCGATGGCCTGATGAACGTGTCGGCCACCAAAGCGGTGACTATCACTGTCACCGATGTCCAGGACGCTGGTGAGACCGTGATCAACCTGGGGGTCAATGGCAAACTGATCATGCCGGTTCAGGTCGATGGCGGAAAGTGGTACTACTACTGGGACCGCAGCGGCGACGGCACCGGTGCCAGTACCCTGGGCGGCACGTCCAATTCAACCAACGGTGATCTGGTCAAAATGAACGAGATGGAGGGCGTGTATGGGCTGAACAACGACATCACTTTTTCCGGCACGGCCAGCAACATTGACGAAACCTACCGCTATGGTCAGTTTCTGACCACCAGCGGAAACTACCTGACTTTTGCGCTGCCCTCTTTGGGCGCGGTGGCGGGCTACCAAAATCTGGGTTATGCCGGTGCAGCCAGCACAACGCCCGGTGTCTCGGTGCCTTTTGGCCCCAACGGCCAGTGGAAAGCACAACCGGCCACCAGTGTGGGCGGGGGCGCCATCAACAGCCCCACCTCGAACAACGCGGTCAACCCGGTCTACAACGACTTGCTGGCGATTTGGGACGCCTACAACGGCACCGCCACCAACTCGGGCAGCCAGTACAACGGCAACATTTATACCGTTCCTTACGGCAACAGCGTCTACCCCTATGCAGGCAGCAGCGGCTGGGGCAGCGACAGCAACAACAACGACTTTTGGTCCAGCACCCCGGTGACCAGCTTAGGCGCAAACGTGGGTCACGCCACCATCCAACTGCGTTTTGGCTACACACCCGATGGCGGTGACCAAAATGGCGGCAACGTGGCCTTGCAGGTGATCAACGGCGCCACACCTTACGTCAGCAGTGCTGCCACCTGGAACCTGAACGAAAACGCGGTGAGCACCTACACCGTCGTCGGCACCGACAGGGACACGGGCACGATTTTGGTCTATGCGCTTGGTGGCACCGATGCAGCCAAATTCAGCCTGAATGTCAGCACCGGCGTTTTGAGCTTCATCACGGCGCCCAACTATGAGGCCCCCGGCGATGCTGGCGCCAACAATGTGTACGACATCACCGTCACGGCATTTGACGGAATGAATTATTCGCCGGCCAAAGCGATTACCGTCACGGTCGCCAATGTCGATGAAGTGCCGGTCTTTTCCAGTGCGGCTGTGGCTGCGGTGGTGGAGGGAACGCTGAGCACAACGACGATCTACACCGCAGCGTCGAGCGACCCTGAAAATGTCGCGCGCAGCTATTCCCTCACTGGGGCCGACGCGGCGCTTTTCACCATTCATGCCAGCACAGGCGTGCTCAATTTCAAAGCAGCGCCAAATTTTGAATTGCCGGCTGACGTGGGCGCGGACAACAGCTACAACGTCAATGTGGTGGCGTCTGCCGGTTCCACCAGCGCCAGCCTGGCCCTGGTGATATCGGTGACCGACCTCAACGACAACGCCCCCACCGTGACGAGCGCGAGGTTTGTCACCTTTGCGGAAAATGCGCTGGGCCGTGTCTACAAAGCCAATGCCATGGACCCGGAGGCCGGCAGCGATCTGAGCTATGCCATCGCAGGCGCTGACGCAGCGTTCTTCACCATCAACCCGAGCACGGGTGTCGTGAATTTCGCAGCGGCTCCTGATTTCGAAACCCCGAACGATGCGGGTGGCAACCACGTCTATGACATCACCGTCACCGCCTCTGACGGCACCTTCACCTCGGCTGCGCATGCGCTTGAAATCAGGGTGGAGGATGTCAACGACGGCACGCCCGTTCTCGGCGCCAGCACTGCGCTTAACTTCGCTGAAGGCTTTGCAGCGGGCTCAGCGGCCACGGTTTACACCGCGCTTGCCAGCGATTCAGATGCCGGCAGCACGCTGACCTACGCTGTGGCGGGTGCCGATGCGGCCAGCTTTGCGATTCAAGCCAGCACGGGGGTGCTGACGTTTGTGAGGCCCCCCAATTTTGAAGCGCCCACCGATGCGGGGGCTGACAACGTGTACGACATCAGCGTGACCGCCTCTGACGGCGTTCATGTGTCTGCGCCCCAGACTCTGAGCGTCACTGTCACCGACCTGACGGTCAATGACAACGCGCCCGCCCTCACGCCGTCAAGCAGCACGATCAACGTGCCAGAAAGCACGGCCGGAACGATCCACACTGCCGTCGCGAGCGATTCCGACGGCGGCGTCTTGGTCTATAGCCTGAGCGGTCCGGATGCCGCGCGTTTTAGCATCCATTCCGGCTCTGGCGCGCTGCGCTTTTTGAGTGCCCCGAATTTTGAGGTACCCAGCGATGTCGGGGCCAGCAACAGCTACAACCTGGTGGTCACCGCCACCGACGTTGACAACAACAGTGCCACGCAGGCGCTGACGATCAACGTCACCGACGTCAGCAGCGCCGACAACCCACCGGTGATCACCAGCGCGGGTTCGCTCAGCGTGGCCGAAAATTCAACGGGCACCGTCTACACCGCTGTTGCCACTGACGCCGATGGTGGCGCGCCCACGTTTACCATCAGCGGAACTGACGCGGCACGCTTTTCCATCAACGCCGCAACAGGGGCTCTTCGCTTTGTCAGTGCTCCCAACTTTGAGAGCCCGACGGACGCCGGTGCCGACAATAGGTATGACCTGGTCCTCACCGCCACTGACGCCGATAACAACCAGGTCTCGCAAGCCCTCCGCGTCACGGTCAGCAATGTCACCCTGAACGACGCTGCCCCCGTTTTTAGCAGCGGCGGCACTGCCAACGTCATGGATCGCACGCTGGGCGTCGTCTACAACGCGCTGGCCTCCGATGTGGACGGCGGCAATTTGACCTACTCGCTGGGCGGCGCCGATGCCAGCCTCTTCAGCCTCGACGCCAGCACCGGCGCACTGAGCTTTCTTGCGCAACCCCAATTCGAAGCCCCTGTTGATGCCGGCGCCAACAACGTCTATGAACTCACGCTCATGGTGCGCGACAGCGACAACAACAGCGCCACCCAAGCGCTGGCACTGACGGTGGTGGATGCGATTGATCCGGGTCAAAAAGTCATCGACCTTGGCGGCAGCTACGGCTTGCTGATCAGCCCCGTTCAAGTCGATGGCGGCAACTGGGTTTATTACTGGGACCGCAGCGGCGACGGCAGCATGGCCGGTGCGGACACCACCACCCATGACGTACTCGACGCCCTGTTCACCCAAGACAGCACGGGCACGGTCCGCCCCTCGGGCAGCGACACCAGCGACACCTACCGTTACACCACCCTCAATGGTCTGCGCCTGACCTTGCCCAAACTGGGCGCGACTTACGTGGCAGGCCCCATGGCGGGCACTGCGCTGACGTTGTCGTCCATGCCAGATGGCGGCAACACGGTCAATGTGGGTTACGACGGTTTGCTGGCCATCTGGGATGCCTATAACCTGACCAGTACCGCTACCGGCATGTCGGGTCTGCCCAACGCCTGGGCCTCGGGCACCTACTGGTCGGCCACGACCGCTGGCTCGGTCACCAGCCATGCCAGCCTGAATCTGGCCAACGGCACGGCGGGCACGCTGAGCGACAGCACAGCCTACTACGTGGCGGTGCGGGTCATCAACAACGACTATGCGCCCGTGGTCAGCAGTGATGCGACGGCCAGCTTTGCCGAAAATACATCGGCGGCCACCGTGGTCTACACCGTTACCGCCACCGACGCTGACGCCAGCCGTGGCGCCTTCAGCTACGCGCTGGGCGGCACCGATGCGGCGCTTTTCAATATCAGCAGCAGCACGGGTGCCGTCACCTTCAAGGCCTCGCCCAACTACGAGGCGCCACTGGACGTTGGGGCTGACAACCGCTACGACATCACGGTCACGGCTTTTGACGGACTGCGTACCTCGCTGGAGAAAAACGTCGCCATCGCCCTCACCAATGTGTTGCCGACAGTCAGCAGCATTGCCATCGCGTCCGCCACAGACGCTCCTAATGGAATCCTCAACGCTGGTGACGTACTGCGTGTCACGGTGACCATGAGCGAGATCACGGCGGTCACTGGCGCACCGCAGCTGGCCCTGAAAATCGGCAACGACACGGTGCAAGCCAGCTACGAAAGCGGCAGTGGCACCACGGCCCTGGTGTTCAAGTACACCGTCGCCGCCGGGCTCACTGACCTCGACGGCATCAGCATTGACGCGAACAGCTTGAGTGCTGCCACGGGCACCTTGGCAGAAGCCGCTGGCGGGGCCTTGCTCAGCCACAGCGCAGTCGCTGCCAATGCGGCCTATCTGGTCAAAACGTCCGCACCCTCGGCAACGATCGCCAGCGTGGCCTACCTCTCCAGCAGTGACACCCTGGTGATCACCGGCGCCAACTTTGACAGCTTGTTGTCCGCCGGAGATGGCGCCAGCACCGACATCAAAGGCCAGCTTGACTGGAGCAAGTTGTCCTGGGATATTAACGGCGATGACGCTGCCACTGCCAATGTGGGCTTTGCGCTGGCCGACATCAGCTCAGCCAAGGTCGTCAGCAGCAGCCGACTCGAAGTGGTTCTTGGCAGCAGCAAGGCCAGTGCACTGGAGACCACAACGCCGGGCTACGGCTTTAGCGTGTCCAATCTGCTCGACGCCATCGACATCAGTGCCGGCTTTGCCCGCGACAAGGCCGGCAACGGGGCGAGCACAGACGCCGTGTCCAATGCCGAAGTGCGCTTCAAGCCCGGTGACAGCGTGATTGACCTGGGCAGCAACAGCTTGCTGCGCTACCCAGTGCAGGTGGACAACGGTAATTGGTTCTACTTTTGGAGCTTTACAGCCACGCACGACTCGCTCGACACCATGTTCAAGGAAAGCCTCAACGCCTTGCCTGTCAGCGGGACCGACACGTCCGACTCAGTGCGTTACACCACCCTCAACGGTGTGAGGCTTGCACTGCCCAGCTTGGGCGCTGTGTACAGCGCTGGCGCAGCTGCTGGCAGCGCAGTCGGCAATGCGACTGCCACCTTGGGCAGCAACGCGGACAACGCCAGCTACAACGGTTTGCTGGCGGTCTGGGACGCCTACAACGGCGTCGCCAGCAGCGGCGCGGGCAGTGGCCTGCCTCCGAACTGGACCAGCGGAACTTATTGGACCGCTACGGCAATCACCCCAACAACCCACGCCCATCTCACGCTTTCTTCGGGCGTGGTGGGTACGGCCTCTGAGAGCAACGGCTATTTCATTGCGATGGAAGTGCTGAGCAACGACTACGCACCCTCGGTCAGCAGTGGGGGCGCAGCCAGCTTTTCAGAAAACGCGACTGGCACGGTCTACACCGTCTCGGCCACCGATGCCGATGTCAGCAGCAGCCCCTTTGTCTACACACTTGCAGGGCCTGACGCCGCCAAGTTCACGATCAACGCCAGCACTGGCGCGGTGAGCTTTGTCAGCGCACCCAACTTCGAACTGCCAACCGATGCTGGCGGCAACAATGTTTACGACATCAGCGTGACCGCCTTTGACGGACTCCGCAGCTCCGCGGCCAAGGCCGTGGCCATTACCGTGACCAATGTCTTGCCTGCGGTGACCAGTGTTGCGCTGACTTCGGCCACCCTGAGTTTGAACAACACCCTCAATGCTGGCGACGTACTGACTGCCACCGTGACCCTGAGCGAGGAAACGAGCATCAACCTCAACGGGATGGGTCCCCGGTTGAAACTGAATATTGATGGCAACACGGTGCTGGCGTCCTATGCCTCTGGCAGCGGGACCAAGGCACTGGTGTTTAACTACACGATCCTGGCAAGCCAAAACGACAGCAGCGGCATCAGCATAGACGCCGACAGTCTGGACCTCAATGGCGCTACTTTGTATGAAGCATCTGGCAATGCCAGCACCACGCACAGCGCTGTGACTGACAACGCCTTGTTCAAGGTCGACAACGAAGCCCCCACGCTGGTGATCACCGACGACGAAAGCGGCATGGGCAATATTGCGGGCGGCTCCATCGTCTACACCTTCACTTTCAGCGAGGCGATGACGGGTTTCGACGTCAGCGATGTGACGGTGGTCAATGGCACGAAAGGCAGCTTGACCGCAAGCAGCTCGTCGATCTACACCTTGGCCGTGACGCCTACGGCGAACTACACCGGCAATATGACCGTTGACGTGGCGGCCAACAAGGCCACCGACCTGGCAGGCAACAACAACGCGGCTGCCGCCCAGTCGGTGCAGGCCGTTGACATGCTGGCGCCGACCAGTCTGGCGGGTAAGACACTTGATCTTCCAGCGGCCAGTGACAGCGGTGTCAGCAACAGTGACAACGTCACCGCCTCAACCGCGCCAACGCTCACCATCAGCAGCCTGGCCGGTGTGGCCATGCTGCTTGGCGACCAAGTGCAGATTGTCAACACCAGCAATGCCAATGCCGTGGTGGGCAGCTACACGGTGCAGGCCAGCGACCTGACAGCGGGAAGCTGGAACCGCACCACGCTGGACATAGAGCTCACGCCCTCACTGAGCGATGCGTCTTACAACCTGGCCGCTCGATTGATAGATGCCGCAGGCAATCCAGGCACCACGGGCACGGCCATGACTTTGCTGGTCGATACCAGCCGGCCCACCGCAACGGTAGGCAGTTTTGCCTATGACGCGACGAGCAACACCCTGACCATCACCGGCAGTAACTTCAGTACCTTGCTCACCAGCGGTGAGAGTGCTTCTACCGACATCAAGAGCAACCTCGACTGGAGCCGCCTGAGCTGGGACATCGATGGCGACGACGCCGTTACAGCCAATGTGATCTTCACGGTCGCTGACATCACCTCGGCCAAGGCCACCAGCAACACCACGCTGACCATCGTCTTGGACAGCACCAAAGCCGCCGCGCTGGAGCAGACCAGTGGCTTTGGCTCGGCCCTCAGTGGATCTACGCCGGTCAACGTGGACACGGTGGACGTGGCCGCAGGCTTTGCGCGTGACAAAGCTTTCAATGCTGCGACCACCGATGCCCAGTCCAATGCGGCCATCACGCTGTCTTTGGGGCAAGCTGCCGGCGCTGCGGTCATCAGTTTGGGCACCTCTGGTAGGTTGATTTATCCCGTCCAAGTGGATGGCAACCGCTACTTCTACTACTGGGACGTGAACGGCGATTCAAGCGCAGATGCCGCTGAAAGCTTGGGTGGATCCGACAGCATTAGTCACGAGCGGCTCAACGCCATCTTCAAATATTCGAGCGACTTCAGCACTCTCAGGGGCGACTACACCACCTACTTAAACAGTGGTGTGACCTACAGCGCGAGCAAAACCACCAGCACCTCCCGCTACGCCACCTGGAATGGCAGCGATTTCAATGGTCTCAATCCCACGGTGGGCCTGGCCTTGCCGACCATTGGTACAGGAACAGAGCCAACGTCCAAGAACGTCACAAACCTAGGCACGTCAGTGGGTAATTCTGTGGCATCCAACACGGCTGGCACAGCCTATACCGGAAGCACCGCCGTCAACCCCACTTACGACGATTACGCCGCCATTTGGGACGCCTTCAACGGACAGGCAACGACCGCTAATGGCCGTGGTGAACCCAATAATTGGTACAAAGGCGCACTCAATTCGACAAATTCCCAACATGCATATTGGTCCGCTAATTTTGTTCCTGCCAGTGTTGATGGCGGCATTTATCCCTATCTCTTTCACCTGAACAGAGGCTCCGTGAGCTATGAAGGAAGCAACCTTGTGGCGCATGCCGCCATCGAGGTCATCACCCTCAACATGGCAACGCCCGTCATCAACAGCGCAACTGCCGTCAGTGTGGCTGAAGGCCTCAACACGACTACAGCGGCCTACACCGCCACCGCCTACGACGCCGACTTGCCAGCTTCATTGAACTACGCCTTAGGCGGAACCGACGCAGCCTTGTTTGATATCGAGGCCAGCAGTGGCCGGGTGACCTTCAAGGTGTCTCCCAACTTCGAAAGCGCCAGCGACGCGAATGCTGACAATGTTTACAACATCACAGTCACCGCCAGCGACGGCACCAGAACCTCCAGCGCGCTGGCTGTGGCCATCACGGTCAGCAACCTCAACGATATCGCCCCGGTGTTCACCTCGGGCAGCACCGGTACCGTGCTTGAAAACGCTGCCATCAGCACGGCGATTTACACCGCAGCCACCACCGATGCGGACAACCTGGCTGCTCGCAGCTATTCGCTCAGTGGCACAGGCAGCGCTTTGCTGTCGATTGACGCCAGCACCGGCGCCGTCACCTTGCTGGCCTCGGCCGACTTTGAGTCAAGGTCCAGCTACAGCTTCAACGTGCTGGCCAGCGATGGCCTGAGCACCACCACGCAGCCGGTGACGGTTTCAGTGACCGATGTCAACGAAGTTCCGGTGATCACCAGCGCCGCCAGCGCCAACTGGGCAGAAAACAGCACGGGGGTGGTGTACACCGCCACAGCCACCGATCTGGATGCCAGCAACACGCTGACCTTCGCCCTGAGTGGCACTGACAGCGCATTGTTTACCTTGAACTCCAGCACGGGTGCGCTGAGCTTTGTGGGCACCCCCAACTTTGAATTGCCCACCGACGCCGGTGCCAACAACGTTTACGACATCACGGTCTCCGTGAGTGACGGCAGCTTGAGCGCCGTCCAAGCGGTGGCGATCACAGTGAGCAATGTGAACGAAGCCCCTGTGATCACCAGCGCTGCCAGCATCAGCCTTGCAGAAAACACCACGGGCACGGTTTACACCGCCGCGGCCACCGATGTGGATGCCAGCACCACGCTGACCTACGCCCTGAGTGGAATAGACGGCGCGCTGTTTAACCTGGACACCAGCACGGGTGCGCTGAGCTTCAAGACCGCTCCCGACTTTGAGTCGCCCACGGACGCCGATGGCGACAACGTTTACGACATCACGGTCGCGGGCAGCGACGGCAGTCTGTCGACCAGCCTCAACGTCGCCTTGAGCGTGAGCGACGTGCTGCCCAGCATCAGCACGGTCACGCTCACCCCGGTCGGTGGGGTGGGGGTGGCCAATGCCCTCAATGCCAGCAGCACCAACCTCATCGCCAGCGCAAGCATTAGCCTTGTGGAAGCGCAGGGCTTGACTGCGGAGTTGCTGGTGGGCAGCACCATCCTGGCAACGATTTCGGCGATCAGCAGCACGGCCAGCAGCGTGAGCTTTGACTTGGGCAAGTCAAGCACCGCCGACTTGCAAGCCGCTGTAACCGCAGGCGGCGTGGTCACAGCCCGGCTGATGGATGGCAGCACCATCGTAGCGACCAGTTCAATTGCCAACCCCACACTTGTCGTCGACTATTTGGTACCCACAGTGACCGATGCGAATATATCGATCGCTGGCGCTACGGGTACCGGCGGAACCTACAAGATTGGCAACACCGTCACCGCCACATGGAACAACACTGCCGGGGGCGACAACAACACTGGCGTGATCAGTAGCGTCACGGTGGATTTCAGTGCCTTTGGCGGCGGCGCTGCTGTGAGCGCAAGCAATAACAGCGGCTCTTACACGGCCAGCTATGTCATTGCTGCCGGATCGGTGGACGGCACCAACATGAATGTCTCGGTGACTGCCACCGATAACGCCGGCAACACCACCACCGCGGCCGATACCACCCATGCCTCGGTAGACAACGTGGCCCCCACGCTGACCGTCAGCGGTGTGACTTTGAGTGCCGACACGGGTTTTAGCAGTAGCGACAGAATCACGCAAACGGCAGCCCAAACGATCACTGCAACGCTCTCAGGGGCTTTAGGCGCAGGTGAAGTGCTGTATGGCTCCATTGACAACGCCGCGACATGGACGGACATCACCAGCATGCTCAACACAACGGCCATCAGTTGGTCTGGCGCGACCCTTTCAGGCAGCAGCAGTATTGTTTTCAGGATCACGGACTCGGTGGGGAACAACAGCGCCAATACAGGTTCGAGCAGTTATGTGTTGGATGTCAGCCGCCCCAGCGTCAGCCCTGCCTCAGGCGTGTACACGGCCAGCACAAACACCTTGGTGCTGGTCGCGGGGCTCGACTTCAAAACCTTGCTGCAGGCCGGTGAGGCGTTAACAACGGACATTAAAGACCGACTGGACTGGAGCAAGTTAACTTGGGATATCAATGGTGACAACGACACCTCCAATGATGTCAGCTTTGCACTGACCGACATCAGCTCGGTCACACAAGCGGGCGGTAATCGCATGACTATTGTTCTTACCGCTGACAAGGGCACTTCCTTGGAAGCCACCGCGGGTTATGGCGGCGCGATAGACGACAGACTGGACATTACAGCTGGCTTTTTCAGGGATGTGGCGGGCAACACGGCCACGGCCGCCCTGTCCAACGCCTCGCTGTTTCACACCGGCCAGGCGGTCATTAGTCTGGGCAGTACTTACGGCAAGCTCATAGCTCCGGTCCAAGTTGAAGGCCAATGGTTTTACTACTGGGACCGCAGCGGCGATGGAACGATTGCTGACAGCGGAACGGCCAACGGCGGCATAGACCGCGCCACGCACAATCAGTTGGATTTGCTTTTCACCAAGAACAGCAGTGGCGCAACTCTGGCGGGCGACACCACCGACACCTACCGCTACGCCACCATCAACGGCGTCGCCGTGGCACTACCGACGGCCAATCAAGGATTGGGTACCAATTTGAATGGCACGGCATACAGCGATGCAGGCGCCATAACCAACGGGACGAGCAGCATCGACTATGACAGCCTGCTGGCGGTCTGGGATGCTTACAACGGAACGGATACAGGCACAGGCGCTGACGGCACGCCCCCCGGGTGGTTTTCCGGCAATGTTGAATACTGGTCGGCAACCCTTGGGACCAGTGCCGACACACACGTTGCCGTTCAACTGGCAAACGGCGCTGTCGCTAGTACTTCAGATACCACCTTGGCCTACGTGGCCTTGGTGGTGCTGTAACTCCCGACGCCGAAAGAAACGTCCTCTGCCGGGGAAGGTGTTCATAAGTTCGCCTGTTATTGCGATTGCGACGTCGCTGGCGCTCTGCAATAACGCAGAGGCTCTAGTGCCGACCCTCTTTAATGGCTCATTCAAGAGCCAAAGGCATGCACAGCTGGTAACCGCGGCCACGCACCGACTTGATGGGGTTGAGCTGCCCCGTGTGGGGGCTGAGTTTGCTGCGCAGGCGGCTTATCAGGACTTCCAGCCGGAGCTTGTTTTTTGCGGGGTCCAGGCTCTGATAGTCGAGCACGACTTGCAATTCGTCGGGATCCATTACGCCGGTCAC
>CAIMVC010000006.1 GCA_903844825.1 uncultured Burkholderiales bacterium
CCAGGTCAGAGGGAGGCAACATCGTCATTTCGGTCAAAGATCAGGGCGTAGGAATTTTGCCCGCGCTTCAACCGTTCATATTTGACCTCTTCATGCAAGGGCCTGTTGGCGATGATCAGATGGCCAAAGGCTTGGGCATTGGGTTGAGCCTGGTGAAAACCATCGCCAAATTACACAATGGCTGCGTTAGCGTCGTCAGCAAAGGGGACGGGCAAGGCAGTGAGTTCATCGTCACGTTGCCAGCGGAAATCGCAACTGCGTCTGCCAACGTGTCAGACTTTGCGGCGGCCCTGCCTGCCGCCGCATCTTCGTTGTCGCCGTTGAGCGCCAAACACATTTTGATCATCGATGACAATGCAGATATCAATAAAACGATGCAGGACTTTTTAGTGGGATTTGGACATGACGTTGAATGCGCCCTCGACGCGACAACCGGACTGCAAATGGCCCATTGCCAAGCCTATGACGTGATTTGCTGCGACATAGGACTGCCCGGCATGAACGGGTATGAATTTGCAGAAACTCTGCGCCAAAGCCCATCGACCGTGCGCCTGATCGCGATCAGCGGATACGACCAGCCGGAGCAACGCGACCGCGCGCTCAAAGCCGGCTTCAATCACTACCTCGTCAAGCCGATATTTGGCCTGGAATTGATAGATCTCATCGACCTTCCAGCAAATGGCGACGCAAAATGAAAGTGCAGAAAGTGCAGAGGCTATGCTGATGCCGGTCGACAGCACACCAGCGGCCTCCTCCATGGCACTGTCACTTCACTATGACTTGATGGCAAGCATGGTCATCCGAAGGCCCGATGCCATCGGCGACGTCGCCATAGAACTTTGGGAAGGGCTGTCGAAAAGTCTGACAGTGATCATCGGCATCGAAGGATTTGAAGCCCTCTACGACAGGAGTCTGCATCTTGCGGCCGCCACGTTTGCCTGGCTGGATCATGACGCTGCGCCTTCAAAGAATCTCTCACGCTTTGCCCGCCTGAAGTCCGGCCTGGAGGGTCGAGACTTCGATGAATCTGTCAAGGCGAGCGCCTTGCTGCTATCGACCTTCACCGGTGTGCTGAGCACCCTGATAGGTCAACAATTGACAAACAATATTTTGCGTTCGGCCTGGGGCGACGCCTTTGAAGAAGCAGCACTGGAAATCTCACAATGGCCGAAAAAGTAAGCATCCGCAAACTCGCGACAGGTGTGCCCGGCCTGGACGATTTGCTCGGTGGCGGCATTCCAGAATTTTCTTTTAACCTGATCGCCGGCATGCCGGGCAGCGGCAAAACCACGCTGGCGCATCAGATGATGTTTTCTTTGGCCTCACCGACCTTCAAAGCGCTGTTTTTTACAGTGCTGGGTGAGCCTCCACTGAAGATGCTGCGCTATCAGCAGCAGTTTCCATTTTTTGACATCGAAAAAATCAATCAATCCATCCGCTACGTCAACCTGGCCGCTGATTTACTCGATGGCGATTTTGGGCAGGTCATCGACCGGATAGACCGCGAGGTGCGTGATTTTTCACCCAGCCTGGTGTTTGTGGACTCCTTCCGTTCTGTCGTGCAGTCAACCCAGCCTTCCGATGCGCAAGCCCATGGCTTACAGCACTTCATTCAAAGGCTCGGCCTGAAGATGACAAGCTGGCAAGCCACCACGTTCTTGATCGGCGAGTACATGGCGCCAGAAGCAGAGTCGAGCCCGATCTTTACTGTCGCCGATGGTATTTTCTGGATTTCACAAGTCAGCCATCGAGACGCCATCGTGCGCAAGATTCAGGTGGTGAAGATGCGAGGTCAGGCGCAAAAGCTGGGCTTGCACACATTTCGCATAGCAGACGATGGCATCGAGATTTTCCCGCGCGCGATTTTTAATTCCGATCCGATACAAATTTCTGGCGACAAGCGCTTGTCGCTCGGAATTCCCGTGCTGGACCAGATGCTGGGTGGAGGGCTGCCTGCGGCTTACTCGATGCTTTTAGTGGGTCCGTCAGGCTCAGGCAAAACCGTCTTAGCCACACAGTTCTTGGCCGAAGGCGTACGGGTCGGGGAGCCCGGCGTGATTGCTGCGTTCGAGAAAAGTCCCAATCAACTCCTGAGTCACCAGCTCAACCAGCTGATTACCCGCGGAGAAGTGGGCCTGATCGACACACGCGCCCTGGACTTGTCCATTGACGAAATTTTGCATGACCTGATGAGCATGATCAAACGCATGGGCGCCAAACGAGTGGTCATTGATTCGCTGTCGGGCTTTGAAGTTGCGCTCGCCTCCACGTTTCGCGAGAACTTTCGCGAATCGCTCTATCGCCTGGTGGCCGTCTTGACGGGCATGGGCGTGACCGTCGTGATGACGTCGGAACTCGAAGACCGCTACACCGATTTGCGTTTTAGCTCTTATGGCAATGCTTTTCTTGCGGATGCCATCGTCATGCAACGTTATGTCGAACTCAAAGGCCAGTTCAGGCGGGTCATTTCTGTGGTCAAGGTCAGAGCCAGCGCGCACAGCAAAGACATCTGCTTTTATGACATCCACCAAGGTCGATTGGAAATCGGTGAAGCTCTTGCGGGCTACAACAACATCTTGTCAGGGCATCCCGTTGACAGGCTTTTAAGCGCACCGTGATCGGCGATGCGTGTCCGGCTTGGCGCGATGCCATGCCCATGGCGCTCATGGCGCTCATGGCATTGAACGGGTCCGGCCGATGAGCTGACGTGGACCGCAGCAGGCGTTCTCCCTGGCTTCGGAGCGCCGACCCTCAGACCCTCACAACACAACCCGCGATTCTCGGGATCACCGCTGACGCCATATGTGCGGCCGGACCCATAGAGGGCTTCCGCCTCAACGCCTACGCTGAATCAACTTGGTTGGCTTACGGCGTGCATCGTGAAAACGCCGGCGTCGATCAAGCGTTCATTGACCCCAACCAGGAGATTCGCGATGCAAGGAAATCACACCATGACCCGGGCGGCGGGCGCCGTTGTCCTCATCATCGCCGCCGTGTGCCTGGCCGCGTGTGCCGGCATGACACAACAAGAAAAGAGCACGGCCATCGGTGCGGGCATAGGCGCCATCGGCGGCTCAGTCCTGACCGGTGGCAGCACGACAGGCACCATCGGCGGCGCTGCGATAGGTGGCGTGATCGGTCACGAAATCGACAAAACCAAGAAGTGAGTTGCCGCCATGCTTGAAACCGTTGTCGTTGTCCTGCTCCTGCTATGGCTGGTAGGACTGGTGTCGTCTTACACGCTAGGCGGCATGATCCACATTTTGTTTGTCGTCGCCGTGGTGGTGATTTTGGTGCGCGTGATTCGCGGCAGGCCGCTGTAACCAACAGACAGCGACCGCCACGCCATCAAGACACGGCTTGGTCGATGAGCTCAGGGCCAAGCTGCGGTCCTAGGTGGACGGCATGACACCGACACAGCGCTGCCGCTGGACCGCCGCGTGCGAGGACTTTGACCAACTGCAGCGCCGAGCCCTCCACCGAGGGTCAAGCGCTGTATCAATAGGTTCTGAGCCTGACGCTCGACCATCGAATGGTCATGCGCAAGGCGTAGGTGTTCCGATCAACTTGAACTGGAGTTCTCGCCATGAAAAGACGCATTTTTATCCTCAGCGGCTCCGCTATTTTGAGTGCCACCTCCAGCGAATGTGGCGCCGTGTTGCTTGCTCAACTCAATCAGAAAACGCGCAAGCAGATCGCACCAGCTCCGAGTTCCAGCGTCAGCGTATCGGGGCTCCGACCGTTTCGCGATGACTCCATCTGGAACGTCGCCATCGACAAAACGGCCAGCCGTAGCGTCTGGGTCGTACCCTGGTCGTCCACGACAACTTACCGGGCGGGAGACTTAGTGCGTACGTCCGTGGGGAGCGAAACCTACCTGTACGTGTCGGTTCGAGGCGGTGTGGCTAAAGCGCTGCCCTCAGGACAAAGTTCAAACAGCGATTGGACCTACTGTGGCGTGTCGGTAAGCCAGTGGTACGACTCGGGCGGGGGAACCCCCGTCTTTCAGGGAACTGCCTCTGACCCCACATGGACGCTACGGTTCAATCTGGCTTGTTATGGCAACCTGTCCAGCGGCGCATGGCCCCGGCGGATTTCGGACTTGAGCCTGAGCGACCGGATCTGGAGCGACAGCGCGACCACGGTGGTCTACCCAACTGACTACAACGCCTATGTCACGGTGTCCGCAGCCGCACTGGTGCCGCCTAGCAGTGGAAGCTTTGACCCCAAGGGGAAAGGCATCACAGATGCCCAGTTGGTACCGTGGAAGGCCTTACACGCGCCGGCCGATCTGCTGCCTTCGCTGCGAGGCACCGACTGGACCTTGGTCGTCCATCTTTCGGATGGAACGGTGCTGGAGACCTTCGCAACGGTGATCTTGACGGGCAACCGCATCGTCTGCAGCTCGTACAAGATCACCTACCCTAACCTCGCGGGCGACGGTTGGCAAAACGGCTTTCGTGCCTCCATGGTTCCCGGCTATGCGGGACTGATCCGGCAGGCCGAGTGGTCCGCGGCCTGGACCGCCGACACGGATTCCGGCGGCTTGCTCGGCACGATTCCCCATGCGCTCGCTCTGCTGGCGCCCGCCAACCTGCTGGTTCAGGCGGCCGCGTACCCCGCCTACGCCTGGGACAGCCAGGCCAGCGGCCGCTACACCGGCACCAGCCTGCGCATGGGCGAACGCCTGGCTTTGCCTGCTAACTTTGCGCTGGACGCTCCGGAGTTCACCAGCAGCGAGGCCCGCTTCGCGCGCATCATCGGACGCACATTGAAAACCTATGGTGCCATCGTTGTGGACCGCGGCGGAACCGGCATGACGCTGCTTCATCAAGCGCCTACGGACACGAGCGCCGCGTCCCTGGCGCTGGCCTACGGTGGCGGCGCACTTCCCCGGGGTACCTATCTCAATGATCGCCAACTGCGCCGTCTGTTGGCCCAATGCGACAAGGTGGTCATCCCGCCGCTCAGCTACCGACGCTCGGATGCTACGACTCTGGCTGAGCTCGCAGCGCCCTCGTAAGGCGTGTTCTCATTTGAGACGGCGCAGCCCACTGCCAACGCCGCCGAGGGGCCTGTGAGCCTTGGGCGGCTCTACCCGGTCGGAGCGGGCCTTCGTGACCGTTTGTTCGAGCCCTGCCGCAGCGGCTGTCGCCTGAGCGAATCCCGCTTGTTGTCGCGCTTGCAACCCGCGGACCGGGGTCCTGGTCATTCAACAAAATCGTGGCGACCGGCCTAGCGCGTTCACGCGGTATCGACTCAGTCTTACACCGCTTGGCCCTCGGCTCCTTGCCTCCCCCGCCAGTGCGCCGCATAGACTGATTCAGGATCAGAGGTCATGGCCTCGAAGTTCATATCGAGACCGGACTGACACACCAAAAACCCAACGTGAATCATTCACTTACGACGTTCTTGGGTGAAAACGTTGGGACACCATCGGGCTTGAATCACAGCCTTACGAGGAAACCGGATTGGCGTCGAGATCGAGCTGCCCGACCGAAGGCGGCGGACACACCCCAACCGACACGGGAGAAAAAATGCGCATTGCAATGATCGGCACGCGAGGTGTTGGCTCCAATTACGGCGGAATTGAACGATGCCTCGACGCGCTGTGTCCGCATCTGGTCAGCCTGGGACATGAGGTGGACGTTTACTGCGCCAAGGGAGTGAGCGTCGTCACGCCGAAGGGGATTCGAAACCTCCCCACGGTCGCCCTCGGCGGCAAACACTTCTCAAATCTCACACGAAGTGCGGTGACCACTCTGAGGGCGCTGGGACGCTATGACGTGCTGCACTTTCATGCGTCCGGGCCGGGCATCCTCACGCTCCTGTGCCGACTCAGCGGGGTGGTCTCGGTCGCCACCGTGCATGCGCTGGATCAAAACCGCGCCAAATGGGGGATGCTCGCCAGAGGGGCATTGAGCCTGGCCGAGCGCGTCGTCATACGCTCTGCCGATGAAGTCACTGTGGTCTCCAGCAACCTGCGTGACTATTTCGAACGTGAGTACGAGCGTCGGGTGAGCTACATCCCCAACGGTATCGCCCCTCCCCCGCGTCCGCAAGGAACCGAGCTTCTCACGCGCCTGGGCCTGGAGCCCCAAGGCTACCTGCTTTTTGCGGGTCGCATGACGCCAGAAAAAGGCGGCCATGACCTGATACAAGCCTTCAACCGCAGCAACACACAATTGCGGCTGCTGGTGGCCGGCGGCAACGGCCCCGAGCAGTACATCCAGCGCCTGCGCGCATCGGCCGATCCGAGCCGGGTGGTTTTTGCAGGCCATTTGGAATCCGAGGATCTGGCCTGCGCATTCACCAACGCGCACAGTTTCATCCTGCCTTCATACATCGAGGGAATGTCGCTGTCCCTGCTCGAGGCTATCTCGTACGGCCTGCCTTTGCTGGTGAGTGACATCCCGGAAAATCGGGTGGTGTGCGGTGACGCGCCCCTTTATTTTCGTGCCGGGGCGATTGAGGAAATGCGCAGCGCGATTGAGCTGTTCGGCCGCCAACCCAGCAAGGCCTTGCCTTATCGTGTCGACAGTGGGCTGCTGGCGCGCTGGGACCAGGTGGCCCTCAATTACGAGCAGGTCTACGAGCGTGCACTTGCCAAACGCCTGAGGCCGACCCATGCCAGAACGCCCTAGGCCGGCTGAAGCCTTGGTCAGCGCCAGCGGCGTCGACGGGTCTTGGCAGCGGCTGGCGACGGCTCTGACCGACAAGGACAACCGGGACGCGCTCATCGTCACGGCGGCCAGGCTCACGCAGAACGCGCTGGGCTTCATCATCTCGCTGGTCATCCTCAAAAAATTCGGCCTGGAGGGTGTCGGCAGCTACACCGTCGCATCGTTCGGAGTGGCGGTGATGGCCACGCTGCTCACCTTCGGCCTGCCATTTACCCTGGCCAAATCCACGCTGGACGAATCACGCAGAAACGCAGTCGGTGCCTTGGCCGGCCTGCTCGCCTTGCTCCTGAGCCTGCCGCTGGGCGCGGCGCTGGGTCTGGCCTTCGGTCACAACGCCCAGGAAGTTGTTGCCATTGCGCTACTGTCACTGGGAGGGGCCTACTTCGCCAACAATTCCATTCTCGATGCGCTGCTGGTGCTGCAAGGCCGAACGCGGCGCATCCTGATCGTTGCCGTCGGGTACCTGCTGGGGGTGGGCAGTGCCTCGCTGATGGCCAACACGCTCGTCGAATTTGCGATTTGGCTGGCGTTGGGACGTCTGGGCGGTCTTCTCGTGGGTTACCTGGGTCTGAGCTATCGCTGGTGCAAATGGCAGGAGATGAGCCGCCAGTTGCGACTGAGCGCGCCTTACCTCCTGCCCGACAGCCTGGGGCTCATGGCCGAGCAATTGCCCACCGCCATTCTGGCGCCCCTGACCAGCCGGGGTGAGATCGCGATTTACGGCTTGTGCCGCCAATTTCTGAGTGCAGCTGAGACCCCGCTGTGGTCGCGCCTGGTGGTGCTGTACCCGCGCCTGTGTACCCGGCCGCGTGAGTGCGTCGCGGTCGCGCACGCGATGGCGTGGCGGGGGCTGGGCGTGATGCTGGCCCTGATTCTGGTCGTCGCCGCGCTAGCCCAATGGGTGTACGAGTCTTCGCAGATGCAATGGCTGGGGCCGCTGCTGATGCTCGCCATTCCCCTGCGCTACCTGCTGGGCACGGCAGAGATTGGCTTGCGCGCTGTCGGCGCGGTGCACGCCACCAATTATCTTGGGCTTATCCGGCTGGCACTCGTGATGCTGATCCCGCTCGGGCTGCATTTCGCCCGGATTCCTGGCGTGGTGGTCGCGGTGATCGTGCAGGCCTTCATCGCGGCCTGGCTTGCCGAGCGCGCCCTGCGCCACGCCACCCGCCGAGAGGATGCCTGAATGCCGCGTTTTCGTCCGCTCGGGCTGGAGCACACGCCAGTCGCTGACGATGTGGTCTCGACTGAGGCCGGGCGCTGGCTGGATCGCCTGACGCGGTGGGCCCCGGCGCTGTGGCTGCTGGGACTGCTGCATGCCAGCGTGGCCTTGTGGCTGCTCATCACACCGCTGCGAAACTATCCCAGGTCGCATGTCATCCATGTGCTGGTGGGCTTGTGGCTGGCCGTGGGTCTGCTGCAGGCGGTTTCGGCCCTGCTCAACGGGGTGTGGCTCGGCGACTGGGCACTGGGGCTGCGCCACGCCCTTTCCATCAACGCTTTAGGCTGGCTGTTTGCAGGCTGGGCACTGGCCGCAGGCGCCAGCCTGGAACTCGCTGGCGTCGAGGCAGCGCGCCTGTTTGCCCGGCTCGGCGCCTATACCTTGGGGCTGGGAGTCATCACGCTGCTGGGAGCGGCCATCGGTGTGCTGCCCGACGCCCTGCCCACCCCACCGTCGGCGGCGGCCCCGGGCAGCGAGGTGCTGCGTCAGTATGCCGGTGTGAAGTTTTTTCATGAAGAAACCACGCTGGGGGCGACCACCACGCGCCTGGTTCTGATGTACCCATGGGCACCTGCGCTAGGCGTCGGCAGCCTGGGCCTGACCCTGGTCAGCAGCCGCTGCGCCCACAGCGGATGGCGATGGGCCGGCATGCTGGGTGGTTTGGTGGGCGTCATCTTTTCATGGAGCCGGCTGGCACAGGGTGCTGCAATGCTGGCTTTCGCGGCGCTTTTCCTGCTTAGGGCTGCGCCAACCCTGCGCTGGTCCATCGTCCTGCCGATGATGGCGCTGGCGTCGGTCCTCATCCTCTTCGGCACCACGCCTGTCGATTTGATGGACAGCGTCTACGGCTCGGTCAACAACGTGCGGGCTGGCTCCTCGCTGGCGCGCGATCTGATCATCGAAGAGAGTTGGGCGGCTTTCTTGCGGTCCCCGTGGATCGGGTATGGCTGGGTGGGTGAATCCGTTCATCCCATCGAGAATCTGCCTATAGGAAGCCACTCCACCCTCTACGGAACGCTGTACACGGGCGGCCTGCTGGTGTTCGTGGCATTTGCCGCGGCGCTTCTAGGCTTGCTGGCAAGTATCACCTGGCGACTCGTCCGCGAAACCGACATTCAAAGGCGCAAGGATCTCCAGGTGGCCTGGTGTCTGGGCATGGTGTTGCTCATCACGGCGCGCTATGAATCGCTTTATAGCCTGAGCCTGCCCTGTTATTTCTACTTTGTCTGGATGGGGATGGCCCTCTCACCTGCAGCGCATCAGCCCAGCGCCCTCGACGCACCGGTTCTGCACAGGAACCTGCATCCCCGCCATCGGTGGCGTCCAGCCGAAGCATCACCCCGCCCACTTCACCCCAGGAGACACTGATGGAACTGTCACGAAGCACGCATGCGCACGCCTCTATGGCAGCCACCCCAGCCCGGGAGACGATCCAGCCGCTGGTGAGCATCGTCATTCCCTGCTACGACGTCGGGCCCTATGTGCAAGCGGCGGTAGAGTCCGCGCTGGATCAGACCTGGCCACACCTCGAGGTCATCGCGGTCGAGGATGGGGCGCGAGACAACACGCTCGCGGTGCTGCGCAAGATCAGCTCGCAGCGCAGTGACCAGCGGCTGAGGATCGTAAGCCAGCCCAATCGGGGGCTGTCCGCCGCGCGCAATACGGGCATACGCGAGTCGCGGGGGCGTTTCATCGGCTTTCTCGACGGCGACGACATCTGGATGCCGGACAAGGTGGACCGGCAAATGGCGATCCTGCTGTCACGGCCGCAGGTCGGCCTGACGTTCAGCCATTCTCTTTACCTGGACGAGGCGGGACGCCCCACCGGCCGAACCCTGGCGGAGCAAAGGCTTCGCCCTGCGCTGGCGGACATGGTCAGGCGCAACCATTTCGGCAACGGCTCAACAGTGATCGCCCGGCGTGAATGCTTCGAGCAAGCGGGATTTTTCGACGAGGACCTCCACAGTTGCGAGGATTACGAAATGTGGTGTCGCATCCTGGCGCTGACCTCGCTGCAGGCCCAAGGTGTGGCCGAGCCGCTGACGGGCTACAGACTCCGATCCACTAGCTTGACCTTCGATCACTACCGCTTCGCGCGCAACGCCGATCTGGCGATGGACAAACTGCGTAAAGGCGGCCTGGGCCTGTCCGACGCCCTGCTGCGGGCCGGCCATGCCATGCATTACCGCATAGCGGCATGGCGGGCATTGCTGGCAGGCCGGGACAGCGCTGCACGGGCGCTCATGCTGCAGGCGCTGCGTCTGTACCCACAAATTGTGCTTTCCGACCTGCGCACAGCGGCGGCCATCGCAGCCATGCTGGTGCCTCACCCTGCGCGCAGAGCCTTGGAAGGCGCCTTGAGCTCCTGGCGCACGCGCCGCCCTCTCCCCTCGAAACTGGAGTAATGACATGCACTTTGATCATCGTTTCCAGGGTGCCACACGCCTTGGGGCCCTCGTCTTGCTCAGCCTTGTGCTCGCGGCCTGCGAGACCGTGACTGAGTTGCCGCCACCGCCTGCAGGCGAATATCGCCTGGATGCGGGCGATGTCCTCCAGGTGGATGTCTACGGTCAAAAGGAATTTTCCGGACGCTTCATGCTCGACACGACCGGCCGGATTTCCATTGTCAAGGCCGGAACGCTGGAACTGCGGGGCGCCACCTTGGCGGATGCCGGGGCACTCATCACCGAAAAGCTCAGCGCCGAGCTGCGCGCGCCCGTGCTGGCCGTCAACATCATTGAACACCGACCCGTGTTCGTCACGGGCCAGGTCAAGTCTGGCGGTCGTTTTCCCTATGCGCAGGGGCTGACTGCTCTGAAGGCCGTGGCGCTTGCAGGCGGCTACGGTCCCCGGGGTAGCAGCCAGCGCATCGCCATCGTTCGAGAGGACGGCACTCGCGCGCGCGTCCATGAAAACACCTTACTCAGACCAGGCGACATAGTGGATGTCGGTGAGAGTCTCTTCTGAAAAGGAATGCCCACCGATGTCGACCACCCAATCTCTTGAAAGTCCTGAGGCATTCGTCGACGGAGTCGAGCGTGCGCTCGCAGCCCTGCTGCGCGAACACCCTGGCAGTCCCCGGCAGATCCCTTTTGGCCTGGACCGCGCCCTGCTGGATCTGTTCAGTCGCGTGGAATCGCAGCGGGCCGACTTCATGCCTTTTCTGCTGCAGTTTGTCGCGCCGACCCTCGGCTGCGGCACATCGACGGTCTGCAGTGGGTTTGCTGTGGCCTGCGCGATGGCATCTCCCCGGCCGGTGCTCTTGCTGAGCACCACCGCGCCCGAAGGAACGCCGTCGGTGCTGAGCACCTTATCGGCGCAGCGCGGACTGCACGAATGCATCGCGCAGGTGGCGGATGTGCCGCAGCTCTATCGGGCCAGCCTCTGCGCCGGCGCACTGCAGACGCTCCATCAGACGCCCAAACAGGACCTTGAGGCCGTGTTCAACCTGCTTCGGGACCGGTTTGCCGCCGTCGTCATCGATGCGCCCGCCCTGGCTGACAGCAGCGACGCCCTGGTACTGAGCCGTCACTGCGATGGCACGGTGGTGGTGGTTCGGGCCGAGCGCACCACCCGGCCCAGCGTGCGAGATGCCCTGGGAAAACTTGAACGCCATGGCGCCGAAGTGCTTGGCACAGTGCTCAATGGGCGGCGCAGCTACCTGCCGAGCTGGATGGAGCGATGGCTGCGCTGATCCCGGTGCGACCCTTGGCCTTGCGGGCACAGTCCATGCCATCACAACGCCTGGAGCATCTGGACGGCCACCGGGGTCTGGCCATCCTGCTCGTGGTGGGCTATCACCTGTTCGCACGCTGGCCCGAGATCCTGCCCTACGGGGACGCCTACGCGCAGGTGTGGCTGTTCAAATTCGGCTGGCTCGGAGTGAGGCTCTTTTTCCTGGTTTCCGGCTTCGTCATCCTCATGACCCTGGAGCGCTCCCAGGGCCTCGGCGAATTCCTCTGGCGGCGCTGGCTGCGCCTGTTTCCCGCCATGCTGGTGTGCTCGTTGCTCATTTACCTCACGGCCCCGTGGCTGCCTGATCGTCCCAACGGGATGCCGACGGCAGACAGCCTGCTGCCAGGGCTGACCCTGATCGAGCCGCGCTGGTGGCAGACACTGACCGGTGTGGGAGGAACGCCATTGGAAGGCGCGTTCTGGTCGCTGTTCGTGGAGGTCAAGTTTTACCTATTCGCCGCGGCGATCTATCACGCCTTTGGTCGGACCGTGCTGGTTGGGTCGCTGGCGGCGGCCTATGGTGCCGCAGCCGTGGCACGCCTGGGCTCGTTGCTTTGGGGTTTGCCGCTCTTCACGGCCATGGATGCCCTGCTGTTCGAGTTGTCTTTTCAGCACTTTGGCTGGTTCGCTGCGGGCTGTGCCCTGTACGTCCATCGGCAGACGCAGCGGCGGAACTGGTTGATCGCAGGCCTGGCCCTGGCCGCGGTGAGTGCCATCGGCGCGGGAACGGCAGGCGAGGCGGACCGTTGGGCAGCGGCTGCACTTGGCGCCGGCCTGGCCTTTGTCTTTGCTGGCTCGCTGCACATTGAGTGGCTGCGTCGACTGCTGGCGTGCCGTCCACTTCAATTCTTCGGGTTCATCAGCTACCCCCTCTATCTGATCCACGAAAACGCCATCGTGGCGATGGTGACGCTGCTCGGGCGCACCTTCCCCGTCCCGCCCAAGCTGCTGCCGCTCGCGCCGATGCTGCTGCTGTGTGCGGTGTCGTACCTGGTGGCACGCTTTGCTGAGCCCACGATGCGCGCGTGCTTGGTCAAACTGCGCGCACCCACCCCACACGCGCTTTCCAAGACGGACTTGTCCCAGCGCTGACACAGGCCCCTACCTGAACCTCACATTGGGACACGAATGCAATCACTCACACTGGCGCCTCAAGTGTCCCGAGAGCCCCAAGTGCCCCTAGCGCGCCAACACTCACGCATCGACGCCTTAGACGCCCTGCGCGGCTTTGCCGTGTTAGGCATGTTTCTCACGCACATGTCCGAGCGCTTCATTGCTGGTCCGCGCTATGGGGAGGGCCTGATGCCAGCGCCCACGAACATCTGGGCCCTAGCGACACAAAGCGCGGTGGATCTGCTGCTGCGGGGCAAGAGCTTCACCTTGTTCTCGCTCCTTTTCGGACTGAGCTTTTTCTTGCAGATGCAATCGGCCTCGCGCTTGGGAGCGAGCCTTCAATGGAAACCCGAAGTGTGGTTCTTGCGCCGGATGATCATCCTCTTCGGCTTTGGCCTGCTTCACCATCTCTTTTGGCCGGGAGACGTCCTCACCCTTTATGCGGTGGGCGGCTTGCTGCTGCTGGCGGCGCAGCGCTGCAGTGATCGCGCGCTGCTGGTTGCGGCCGCCCTGCTGTTGCTCGGGGTGCCGCGCCTGATGGGGCTGTGGCTGGGGATGCCCCAGGGCACGAGCTTCCTGGACCAGGCCACCTACCTCGCAGTGCTTGAAGGCCCATCGTTGACGCAGGTGTTCGTAGCCAACTACCTGCACGGCTGGCCAATCAAACTGAACCACCAACTGGGAGAGGCGGGGCGGGCCTACCAGACCCTGGGTTTGTTCGTCATCGGCTTTCTTGCGGCGCGCCATGGCTGGCATGAACGACTGCTGAGCCAACCGCGGCGACTGCGCCGGTTGGTGGCCGCGGGCGCCCTGGCGGTAGCGGTCGCTGGGGGCGGCCTGCTCTTTCTTCAGGGAGGCGGGCTGAGCAACTCCATGCAAGCGCTGCGCCGGGGTCTGATTGACCTGCTGAACCTGGGTTCAACAGCGGTGTTGCTCGGCATTTTTCTGGTGTGCTATCTAGCTTGGCCTCGCCTTGCCCTCATGCGCACGCTGTCGATTGTGGGGCGCGCCAGCCTCACGAGTTACTGCCTTGGCACCCTGCTGGGTACCTTCGTGCTTTATGGCTGGGGGCTGGGGCTGATGCGCCAGATCGAGCTAGTCGAAACCGTTGTTCTGGGGCTGGCCCTCTTCGCCTTGCAGGCGGGACTGCTGTTCCTGTGGCTCCGTCGATTCAAGCAAGGCCCCCTGGAAGCACTGTGGCGCCGCCTAGTCGAACCTGGCTGCGGCCTCCAGCGAGCCACTTGATAAATCGCTCAGCCGCCCAGGGTGAGCACAGGAGGCGGTTGGGTCAACTTACCCAGCGCTCCGAGCAAGGGATAACGGGTGTCCCGCTCGAGTTCGTGCTCGTCCAGGTAAGTGCTGCGCAGATGATGAGAGAGCAGCGCAACCGATGCTGCGGCCACGATGGACAGGAGCAAGCCGCCCAGCAAGATCAGGAGCCTCGTGCGATCAGGGTGCGTGGGTACGTCGGCCGCAGCAATGGTGCGCACATTGGCGGTACGTTTGGCGTCGAACTCCTCCATGCTGCGCCGCTCCTGCAAGGCCCGGGTAGCCAGCACGAAGTCCTGCTCCGCGAGCGACTTGCGGCGCTTGAGGTCGTCCAGATTTTCGTGCTTGTCCTGTAGCGCCTGAATGGTCGATAAGATGACCTGCACCTGACCCGCCAAATCCTGACGCCTCTGCACGCCGGCGTTCGACTGGCTGATTGCACGCACCAGTTCGAGCTCAATGGCGGTTCGCACCTCGTTGATCCCCCGCCGCACGCCGGTGGGTCGTGTCACGGCCGACCCCCGATCAATCTCCTGTTCGATCGCGCGTATCTGGCGGCGCACTGTGGCGACCCGCTCGCTTGCGTCCGTGTAGGTCTGCAGCAATTCCGCCTCCTGGCGCCGCAGGTCAGCGAGTTGGTCGCGCATGGCCTGGACTCGCCGGTCCGATTCGGTGTCTTGGTAGTGGACCACCTCACTGGGGGTGTCATCGAGTTGCTTGCGCAGGCTGGCCAGCCGTCGCTCGGCCTCGGCCGCCTCGATTTGCGCGCGCTGCAACAGCCCCGCGTGCTCGGCCTGCCGTCGAAGCAGCAGGTCCATCTGGATATCGAAATTTGAAATGCCGTTGACCGCCTCAAATTCGGACAGGTGCCGACTCAGTGCCTCGAGCTTGTCACGGGCGCTGTCCACCGCGCCTTCCATCGCCGATGATTCCGCACTGCGGTAGATGACCTGACGACGCTGCTGGTATTGCGCCAGCAGCGAATTTAGTGCCTTCGCAGCCTGCTGAGGATCCGAGTCGGAGAATCTGACCTCGAGCGTGCCGCCGCTGCGGTCAGCGACCAGGCGCAGTTTCGAGCCGAACCGCTCGGTCGCCGCGTCCATTGCGGAGGTCGCCAACCACGCTCCCCACCCATCACGCCACCCCTTGCTGGCGGAGGATCCGGCCAGATCGGGGTAAAGCCTATCCACGCCCACTTCCTCCAACGCGCGGCGCACCACTGCCGGGCTGTTGAGGATGGCCATTTCCGCGCTCAGGATGGCTTCCCGATTCATCATGACGGCGGGCTGCGCAGCCTGCGGCGTCAGGGTGGCGGGACGACTGGCGTAATCGTCGGAGCCAAGCACCAGCAGTGTGGCAGTCGCCGTGTAGCTCTGCGGCTTGAGTTGGGACACCAGCAGGGCCAGCAGGAACACCGCCACGGCCACCGACACGATGCGGCGGGCATCGCGAAAAAGAGAGTTCAGGAAGCTTTTTGTCATGGGGTTGGCAGGTATTTCAGTATCACTCACGCCACGTGCGACTGCGCCAGTGGAGCGGTGGGCCGATGCCCGCTGACGGTACCGTCTGACACAGTGGCTAGTTAAAAGCGCAGGCCGACCCCGCCAGCGCGCAGTCACAACAAGCGTGCGTCGCCAAGGCCACAAAGGTCAGCACCGGATGCCGCTTCTTCACGCGTTTTAACGCCTCCAGACAACTGCCGGGGTCAAGTTTCTTTAGCGCTATTCCCGCAGAGGTTAATTGTCAAATCGTTTTCCAGGCGTAACGGTTTCACCTTTATTTGTGATCCGTCTCTAAAGTGGGACTCACGACGAAATCAGGTGGACTCAAAAGTGAGGTGCCCGCCCGACAGTCTCTATGTGTAAGTCACTTCACTTTTACGGAGCATTGCTGCCATGAACAAAGTCCATCGGATCATCTGGAATCGAGCCCTGCAAGCATGGGTGGCTGTGGCAGAAAATGCCAGGGGAAGCAGCAAGTCTTCGCGCTCAGTCGCCTCAGCGAAACGCAGGCTGAACGTGGCAACTCTTCTTGCCGGTGCAGTGATCGGCTCGGCGACATGGCAGATAGCGCAAGCGGCACCTGCAGGGGCTCAGGTGACTTCGGGCACAGGGAGCATTGCACAGACCGGTCCCTCCGGCGCCACGACCACCACCATCAACCAGTCGACGCAGAACCTGTCACTCAACTGGAAAAGCTTTAACGTCGGCACCCGTGAGACGGTGAACTTCGTTCAGCCCAGCGCCACTGCGCTTGCCGTCAACAAAATCTTCGACACCAACGGCAGCCAGATTCTGGGCAACTTGAACGCCAATGGTCAGGTGTTTCTGATCAACCCCAACGGAGTGATCTTTGGTGCAGGGGCGCAGGTCAACGTGGGCGGCTTGGTGGCTTCCACGCTTGACATCTCAAGCAGCACAGGCAGCACAACAAGCTTTGCTGGCAACAGCACCGGTAGCGTCATCAACCGCGGCAAGATCACCGCAGCCAACGGTGGCTACGTCGCCTTGCTGGGTAACCATGTCAGCAACCAAGGCCTTATTTCTGCGCAAGCGGGCACGGTCGCCATGGGCGCCGGCAGCGCGATCACCTTGAGTTTTAACGGCAGCAGCTTGGTGCGCATGGTGGTTGACCAAAGCGTGCTCAACACCTTGGCAGAAAACGGTGGACTGCTGCAGGCCGATGGCGGAAAGGTCTTGATGACGGCGGGTGCGGCCAAATCTCTGTTGGTCAGCGTGGTGAACAACACCGGAGTGATTGAGGCACGTACAGTGAGCCAGCAAGGCGGCACCATCACGCTGCTGGGCGGTATGCAAAACGGGACCGTGAACGTGGCAGGCACGCTGGATGCAAGTGCGCCCAATGGCGGCAACGGTGGTTTCATTGAAACCAGTGCGGCCCATGTGGGAGTCGCTGACGCCGCCAAGATCACCACCTCTGCCACTACGGGTACGGCGGGAACATGGTTGATTGACCCGACCGACTTCACGGTGGCGGCAACAGGGGGCGACATCACCGGAGCCACGCTGTCGAGCCAGCTGGGCGGTGGCAACGTCATCATCGCCAGCAGCTCAGGAGCGGCGGGCACTGAAGGCAACGTCAACGTCAACGACGCGGTGACCTGGAGTGCCAACCAGCTGACGCTCAACGCACAGAACAACATCAACATCAACGCCAACCTGAATGGCTCCGGTACCGCCAGCTTGGCGCTGCAATACGGCCAAGGCGCGGTTGCTTCCGGCAATGCCAGCACCTACAGCCTGAACAATGGTGCGCAGGTGAACCTGCCTGCCGGGCCCAATTTCAGCACCCTGCTCGGCTCGGACGGGACTATCAATAACTACACCGTCATCAACAGCTTGGGGGCGGCAGGCAGCACGACGGCTACCGATCTGCAGGGCATGAATGG
>CAIMVC010000007.1 GCA_903844825.1 uncultured Burkholderiales bacterium
ACTCAACGCCGGCCTGGTGTTCCTGTCCGACTCCCGCACCAACGCGGGAGTGGACCACATCAGCACCTTTCGCAAAATGATCGTCTACGAGCGCCCCGGCGACCGCTTCATGGTGCTGCTATCGGCCGGCAACTTGTCGATCTCGCAGTCCGTGCGCGAGATACTGCAGGTCGAAAAACTCCAGGACACGGACGGCGGCGAGCCGATCACCATCTGGAACGCCAAAAGCATGTTCGACGCCGCCCGCGTGCTGGGCTCGGCCGTGCGCCGGGTGCACCAGCGTGACGCGGCCGCGCTGAAATATGCCGATGTCGACTTCAATGTGTCGCTGCTCTTTGGCGGCCAGATTCAGGGCGAAGGCATGCGGCTGTTCCAGATGTACTCGGCCGGCAACTTTATTGAAGCCACAGGCGAGACACCCTACTTTCAAGTCGGCGAGTCCAAGTACGGCAAGCCGGTGCTGGACCGGGTGATCACCCCCGACACGCCTCTGGAAGAAGCCGCCAAATGCGCGCTGGTGTCGATGGACTCGACCATGAAATCCAACCTCTCCGTCGGCATGCCGCTGGACCTGGTGGTCTACGAGGCCGACAAATTCGAAAGTGACAAACTGGTCTGCATCGACCACAACAACCCCTACTACCGCATGATGCATGACAGCTGGGGACAAAAATTGCGCGAAGTCTTTGACAGCATTGAAGACCCGGTGTGGGACGATGCCCACACCGATACGCCCTTGAAAATGCCGGCCGACCGCCATGACGTGCTCAAGAAAATCCGCACCCCTGAAGAAAAACTGATCTGATCGACACTGTGCCGACCACCGACCATCCCCTGCTCATTTTTTCCCACGGCAACAGTTTTCCAGCCAGCACCTACGGGGTGATGCTGCACAAGCTCAGGGCGCGCGGCTTTGCGGTCAGGTCGATCGAAAAATTCGGCCACGATCCACGCTACCCGGTCACCAGCAACTGGCCGCACCTGGTGCAACAGTTGGCCGACTTCACCGCCAAAGAGGTTGAAAAAACCGGCCAGCCAGCGTTTTTGGTGGGTCATTCGCTGGGCGGCTTCCTGAGCCTGATGTGCGCGGCCCGCCATCCCCTGCTCGGCGGCCAGGCGGTGCGCGGCGTGGTGATGCTGGACTCACCCATCATTGGCGGCTGGCGGGCGACGGCGCTCAGCGTGGCCAAAAAAGCACGCCTGGTGGGCTCGATATCGCCCGGCGCTGTGAGCCGTAAACGCAAGCAGGCCTGGCCTGACCGCGAAGCCGTGCTGGCGCATTTTCAAGGCAAGAAGATGTTTGCCAAATGGCAAGAGCAAGTGCTGCACGATTACATCGAGCATGGCACGCGCGATGCAGGCCCCCACGAGGAATACGCCGGCCAACGGGTGCTGAGCTTCGAGCGGGACGTTGAAACCTCCATCTACAACACCTTGCCCGACAACCTCGAGGCCCTGCTCAAACGCCATCCCCTCAAGTGCCCTGCCGCCTTCATCGGCGGACGTCAGTCACTGGAGATGAAGCAAGGCGGCACGGCCCTGACCGAAAAAGTCACCAAGGGCCGCATCATGATGCTCGACGGCAGCCACCTCTTTCCCATGGAAAAACCGCGAACCACAGCCGCAGCAATTGAAGCGGCGGTGCTCAACCTGCTGGAGTGAGCCTGGATGGGAGGGGCGTTTGCATCCCTGGCGCGCCAGGGCACGCGTGGCGGTCTGTTCAGGTCGGGAGGGGGCCAATCACAGGGGCAGACAAACCAGCTCGCGCGGCAGTGACCATGCGGCTTGGGCGCCTTGTTCCGTGATCAGGAACTGGTCTTCGATGATGAAACCACCCTCGCCGTCCACATAAAACGGTGTTTCAAATGCCAACACCATCCCGGCCTCCAGCGGCTCGTCGGCCTGAGCGGATAAAAAAGGCGGGACCTCGCAAAATGTGTCGTGCCCCAGGCTGTGACCAAAATGGCCGCGGCTGAAACGGCTGAAGCCGGCGCGCTGCATGGCACGCGTGGCCGCGGCGTGCACCTCGCGCATCAGGTGCCCGGGTTTGAGCACCGCCAGCCCGGCTGAGAAAGCCTCGTTCAGGGCGGCCATGATCTCGCGCGTGCGCGGCCGGGCCGGGCCCAGGGTGTAGGAACGGCCACTGTCAGAGCTGTAGCCTTGCACCACACAGCCGACATCAAATTTGAGCACGTCGCCGCGCTGCAAGTGGCCGCCACCGGTCCATGGCAGGGGCCCTACGGTGGTGTACTCCCACTGGGCGCTGAGCGTTGCGCCCAGCCGCTGCGTCTGCATTGCAACCCCCTCGCGCCAGGCCGCAGCAATCGCGTCGCGATGGATGCCCTCGTGCACGGCCGCCAGCGCGTGGTGAATACCGGCCTCGGCAATCAGCGCGGCCTGGGTCAGGCGGGCAATTTCAGCCGGTGACTTGACAGCCTTGATCTGACCGAGCACCCGACTGGCATCGCGCCATTGCACGCTTGGCAAGACGGCCTTGAGCAACTCGAAATCAGCCACCGGCCAAAAATCCAGATCAAGACCGATGCGGGCACGCGACAGGCCGCGCGCTTGCAAGAGCTCACCCAGCGCCAGGAAGGACTGCCGCGCGTCAAACGCAGCGGGGCGCTCAAAACCAGTCGGACGGCCAGCCTTGGAGAAAGCCAGTTCAGTCAGCGCTGCCGCGCCAAGGTCGGTCTCGAGCCAGGGCCGGATGTCGGCGGTTTCGACCCAATCTGCGTGGGTGTGAACATGGGCCGACCCCAGCGCCGCACGGGTCGGCGCGGCAAAGAGTTCGGTGCAGACCGCCGCCAGCGGCTCAGCGGCAGCGGCCGGTATCAGCGCCATGGCAGCACCGGCGCGCCGAAAGAATGCGGCCACTCCGGCCGGTGCGCCGGTAGCCCACGCGAAGCTCTCCGGTTTGGACACCACCACGGCGTCCAGTTGTTGTTCGTCCAGCAGGCGCTGGGCGCGGCTCCGATTGACATCACTCATGGTCTGCCCCTTTTCAGGCGTATGACAAACTGGGCAGCCAGGTCGCAATGCCGGGCAGCCAGGTCAGCAGCAGCACCCCCAGCAGCAGCAGCAGCCAGAAAGGCAAGGCGCCATGGGCCGCATCGCCCAGGCTCACCTTGCCTTTGCTGATGCCCACCAACACAAATAAATTCATACCCACTGGCGGTGTCAGCATGCCGATTTCAATCATCATGGTCACCACCACACCCAACCAGACGGCATCAAAGCCCAGTCCGGTCAGCAGCGGGAACACGACCGGCAGCGTCATCACCATCATGGACAGGCCGTCAAACACCATCCCTAACAGCAGATAGATCACCAGCACCAGGAGCAGCATCAGCAGGGGTGATAGACCGACCGAAGCAATACTCTCCAGCATCTTTTGCGGTAGCTGCAACACGCTGATCGACTGCGCCAGAATCACCGCCCCCATGAAGACCAGCGCAATGACGGCGAAGGTACGGGCAGAGTTCATGAAGGTCTTGAGGAAGCGGCCCCAACTGAGATCACCCATGGTGAAGCCGAGCACGGTGGCAGCCGCGACGCCCACAGCGGCCGATTCGGTCGGCGTCGCGATGCCGGCAAACAGGCTGCCCAGCACGGCCAGAATGAGCACCGCAATCGGCCACAGCGCCAGGGTCGCGCGCAAAGTTGGTCCCCAGGGCTGGGGCTGTTCCTGCGGCACTTCGTGCGGGTTGCGCCGGGCGGACCACTCGACGTAAAGCATGAAGATCAGTGCCATCAACAAGCCGGGCAGCACGCCGGCAAGAAACAGCTTGCCGATGGACGTGTCGGTCAGGGCGCCGTAGATCAGCAGCGACAAACTAGGCGGAATCAGCAAGCCGAGCGTGCCGCCACCGGCCAGCGTACCCACCACCAAACGCGGTGCATAGCCGCGTCGGGATAACTCGGGGTAGGCCACAGCGCCGACCGCAGCCGATACCGACATGGACGAGCCACTGACTGCGCCAAAAACCGTGCAGACGGCAATATTGGTGTGCAGCAGGCCGCCTCGGGCGCGGGCAAACAGCGGCGACAAGGCGCGGTACACGCCCCCCGCCAGGCCACTGGCCACCAGCACATCGCCCAGCAGGATGAACAGCGGAATGGCGGTCAGGGTGAACTCACCAAAGACATTGAAGACGGCCTGCACACCCAGCTGTGTTGCTCCGCCTCCCATGAAGTGCAAAATAGCAAAGCCGGTCAAGCCCAGGGCGGCGCCCAGAACCGCGCCCGACAGAATGCTGGCCGAGAAAAACACCCCCATCAAGCTCCAGATCATACCACGATCTCCGTTGTGGCATCACCCGAATGGGGGTGCCAGGCGCGCCACAGGGCAATGGCGCCAGTCAGCGCCATGGACCCCGTGGCCACCCACAAAAAGGGCGCCAGTGGCAGGCGCGACTGCTCGGACATCAGCTTGAGTTGCGCCGTGAATGCGCTGATGGCCCAGGCGTGCTGAACAAAGACCACAGCGAAAGCCAGCAGCACCCCTGCCCCAACACGAAAACCAGCCGCTTGGCGCGCGGTGGCAAGCGCTCGCTGGCCAGGCTGACGCGAATGTTGAGTTCGTTGAGCACCGTGATCGGCAACAGTGCAAAAACAGCCACGGTCATGAGCAGGCCCGACAGTTCTTCAGTCAGGGCGAGCGGTCGACCCCAGCCATAGCGCATCACCACAGCGGCCAGCACCAGCACAAAAATGCCGGCCAGGGCGCCCGCCCCGAGCGCAGCGAAGATCAAGGCCAGGCTGCGCCAGAGCCGCTCCATCGCGGCCACCCAACGCGGCGGACTCAGCGGAGGCTGCGCCGTC
>CAIMVC010000008.1 GCA_903844825.1 uncultured Burkholderiales bacterium
CTGGTGCCGTCGAGTTTTCGCATCATGCGCCAGGTGCTGGACCGCCTCGAGGACAGCCGCACCGGCCGCCTGTTGCCCGCGAGCTTTCACTGTGAGGTGCCCGCCGAGCGCCTGGCGCAGGCGCAGGACACGGCGCGGATTCTGGGTGACGAGCTTTACAAGCGTTTCCCCTGGGCCCACCACGACTGCGAGGGCTCCACCACCCTGACCCTGCCCATGACCACCGACCCGGTGGAAGCCCTGCTCAACCGCACCTGGCGCCCCACGCTCAGCGTGACCGGTGCCGAGGGCTTGCCCGCGCTCAAGGACGCGGGCAATGTGCTGCGCCCGTACACCGCCTTCAAGCTGTCGCTGCGCCTGCCGCCGCTGGTGGATGCAGCCCGCGCCGTGCAGGAGCTCAAGGCCTTGCTTGAAGACAACGCGCCTTACCAGGCCAAGGTGACCTTTGAAGGCGGCGGTGGCGCCACGGGCTGGAACGCGCCCCAAAGCACGGCGTGGTTTGAGCAGGCGCTCGAAGGCGCGTCGCAGGCGTTTTTTGGCGCCTCCTGCGGCACCATTGGCCAGGGCGGCACGATTCCGCTCATGAACATGCTCAGCCAGGGCTTTCCCAAAGCGCAGATGATGGTCTGCGGCGTGCTGGGCCCCAAGAGCAATGCCCACGGCCCCAATGAATTTTTGCATGTGCCCTACGCCAAGAAACTGACGGCGGCCGTGGCCCATGTGATCGCGCAGATGCCCGGCTGAGCTGCCGGCGCCCGGTTCAGCGGGCCGGGCCTTGCTGCAGGCGCAGCCACAGCAGGGCCGCAGCGGTCATGGCCAGCGGCAGCAGCGAGCCGATGTTCAGCAGCGTCCAGCCCTGCGAGGTGATCAGGATGCCCGAGGCCAGCGATGACAGTGCCATGGTGGCGAAGACAAAAAAGTTCAGTGCCCCTTGCGCTTTGTCTTTTTCTTCGGGCTGGTAGGTCTCCAGGGCCAGCGTGGTGCTGCCGGTGAACAGAAAGTTCCAGCCCACGCCCAGCAGGAACAGGGCCGCCACAAAGTCATGCAGGGCGACGCCTGACACCGCAATGCCGACGCACAGCACGTTGAGCAGCACGCCCAGCGCCATGATCGGCAGCGCGCCAAAGCGGCGAATCAGGTGGCCGGTGAAAAAGCCGGGCGCAAACATGCCGATCACGTGCCACTCCAGGACCAGGGCTGCATCCGAAAACGGCAGGCCGCAGTTTTGCATGGCGATCGGCGTGGCGGCCATCAGCAGGTTCATGACGCCAAACCCCAGCGCGCCCCCTGCGGCGGCCACGATAAAAGCCGGCTGGCGCATGATCTCCCGCAGTGGCCGACCGCCCGAGGCCGCAGTTTTTTCGGGTGCGGGCGCAAACTGCACGGCCGCCAGCAGCGCCATGGCGAGCAGGGCGACGCCAGCCAGCGCGAAGTAGGCGCCGGCAAACGGTATCGCCGTCAGGTTGCGTGTGGCCGAGGCCAGGTTCGGTCCGGCAACGCCACCGATCAGGCCCCCGGCCATGACCAGCGAGACGGCCTTTTCCTTGAAGGCCGGGGCGGCCAGTTCGGCTGCCGCAAAGCGGTAGAGCTGGGCGTTGGCGTTGTAGTAGCCGGCCAGCACGGTGGCGGCCACCAGCAGCCAGAAGTGGCGGTCATAGGTGGCCCAGGCGCAAAGCAGGGCCGAGATCACAGCGACCATCAGCCCGAGCTGAAACGACAGCTTGCGCCCGAATTTTCTTTGCGTGCGGGCGACCAGTCCGGCTGACAGCGCGCCGCCCACCACATAACCCATCACCGGCAAGGTCGCCATCCAGCCCAGCGGCGCCAGCGCCAGGCCGACCAGGCCGCTGATGGCAATGAAGGTCACGTTATTGGTCAGGAAAAGGCCCTGGCAGAGCGTCAATAGCCACAAATTTTTATTCATCAGTGGTCGTTTATACATGAGCCGAAACCTCGCGGCGGACGGTCTGCTGCCCGCTCGTCGCTGGGCGGCAGCCTGTTCGCGCCCAGCGCCCAGCGTCTGCTCCAGGCGTTCAGTGTCCGGCGGCCATGACCAGCGCCGCGAGCGCCGCTGTTTCCGCGCGCAGCACACGCGGGCCCAGGGTGACCGGCACAAAGCCGGCAGCCAGCGCCAGCGTCTCTTCGGCCGGGCTGAAACCGCCTTCGGGGCCGCTGAGAAAGCACAGGGGTGTTTGCGCTGCGGCGCGGCTCAGCACCTGTGTCAGCGGCTGGCTGCCCTCGGCCAGGGACAGCAGGCAGCGCAGCACCGGCGGCTGGGGGTCCGGTGCGGGCAGCGATTGCAGCCAGGCGGCCAGATCGCGCACGGCTGCCACGGGGGGTGGCCGGTTGCCGCCGCATTGCTCGCAGGCGGCAATCGCCACCGACTGCCAGTGGTTCTTCTTTTTTTCGGCGCGCTCGCCGGCCAGGCGCAACACGCTGCGGCTGCTTTGCAGCGGTTGCAGGCTGGCAACGCCTAGCTCGGCGGCCTTTTCGACCAGCCAGTCCATGCGCTCGTTGGCCGGCATGCCCACCGCCAGGTGCACGCGGCGACCGGCTTCACGTTCGGCGGCGCGGTGTTCGCCTACACACACCTGCACATCGCTGCGGCCCATGCGGGTGATGGTGGCCGTCCATTCACCGCCCTGGCCGTTGAAGACGGTGATGGTCTGTCCCGGCTGCATGCGCAGCACCTGCACATGGCGGGCGCTGCCGTCGGGCAGCGCCAGTGTGGCGCCGGCCTGCAGCGGCAGGTCAGCGAAAAAGCGGGCGCTCATGGCGGCGGATCAAAAGGTGTAGCCCACACGGGTCTCATTGCCTTCAATCTCGTCGAGCAAGACCATCAGCGGCCCCAACTGCCGGTAACGTGAGGCCGTGCTGCGGGCGTATTTGATAAAGCGTGGCGTGTCGGCCAGGTACTGCGGCTTGCCGTCGCGCAGCGTCAGCCGCGCGAAGATGCCCAGGATCTTGAGATGGCGCTGCAGCCCCATCCACTCCACGGCGCGGTAAAACTCGCCAAAGTCCTCGCCCACGGGCAGGCCCGCCTTGCGCGCTTTTTGCCAATAGCGCACGGTGATGTCGAGCACGAACTCCTCATCCCAGCTCAAAAAAGCGTCGCGCATCAGGCTGGCAATGTCGTAGGTGATGGGGCCATACACCGCGTCTTGAAAGTCCAGCACCCCGAGGTCCGCGCCGCCGGGCGCCGCGGCCATCAGGTTGCGGGGCATGAAATCGCGGTGAACAAACACCCTGGCGCCGCCCAGGGCGTTGAGGTTGCTGTCCTTGATCTGGGCAAAAAAGCCGTCGAGCTTGTCCCTCAGGGAGGGGTCGACCTCAATGCCCTTGTGCCGGCCGATGTACCAATCCGGAAACAGGGCCAGTTCGCGCGACAGCAGCGCGTCGTCGTAGGCCGGCAACACGCCCTCGCGCGAGGCCAGTTGACAGCGGATCAGCGCATCCACCGCTTCCATGTAGAGCTGGTGCACCGCATCGCCGTTTTGCGGCGCCGGCCCGGGCTCGGCCGGCGCTTGCTGCCGGATGATGTCCATCATGGTGTGCGAGCCCAGGTCGCTGAGCAGCATAAAACCCTGTGCCTCGTCCCAGGCCAGCACCTTGGGTACACGCAGGCCGGCCTGGGCCATCAGGGCTGCGACGTCCACAAAGGGCCTGGAGTTTTCCAGCGCCGGCGGCGCGTCCATGATGATGCAGCTGAGCCCGCTGGCTGTGTCGATGCGCAAATAGCGTCTGAAGCTGGCGTCAGCCGACGCCAGGCGCAGCGTGTCCTGGTTCAGGCTGTGCTGCGCGCCCAGGCCTTGCAGCCAGTGCTCAAAAGCGCTGGCCCGGGCCGGGTCTGTCCAGAGCGGGCGGGTGCCCGTGGCGCTGGCAGCGCTGGCTGTTTGGGAGGCAGGGGAGACGGGGAGGGTCATGGATAATCGGGTCTGAAAACTACAACCGGGTTTATCTCATATTAACGATGCGCTTCGCATCCCGACGGCGTTTTATTCGCTCTTCTGTCCCCACCACCTCGCTTTGCCTGTGCTTGACGGCGTTGGCCCTGTCGTCGGGGGGGCCGCTGCATGCCCAGGGCACCACACCGCCAGTGCCGAGCCAGGCGCCATCGACGCCTGTCCTGAAAAGCTCGCCCATGCTGGCCGAGAGGCTGCCCCAGGGGCCGGGCAACGAGGTGCCCACCTTTGTGTTTGGCGAGCGGCTGTCGGGCCGCTTGAATCTGGACACCACGATCGACGGGCGCGTCGAGCTGCGCCACGGCGGCACCGTGCTGCGGGCCGACCACGTCGAATACAACCAGACCGACACCCGCGTCAGATCGCGCGGCAATGTGCGCATTAGCAGTGCGGGAAACCAGTTTGCAGGCCCCGAGCTGGAACTTCGCCTGGATACGTTCGAAGGCTTTTTCACGCAGCCGAGATTTCGCTTTTTAAGCGGCGGCAACGGTCAGGCCAGCCGTGTCGACTTCATCGACAGCAAGCACCTGGTGGCGCACCAGGCCAGCTACACCACGTGCGAGCGGGACAACGAAGCGAGTTGGAAGCCGGCCTGGGAGCTGCACGGTGACCGCTTTGACTTTGACTTCAACGAAGAGTCCGGACGGGTCACGGGGGCCACGCTGCGCTTCAAGGACGTGCCGATCCTGGGCTGGCCCGGCACGGTCAGTTTTCCCCTGACCGACAAGCGCAAGTCGGGGCTGCTGCCGCCCACCTATATTCTTGACACCACCAGCGGCTTTAGCCTGACGGCGCCGTACTACTTCGACGTGGCGCCCAACCGCGACGCGACCGTCACACCCACTTACATGACCAAGCGCGGCATCGACCTGGGCACCGAGTTACGCTACCTCGAGCCGGCGTACCGGGGCACCCTGCGCACCAACTACCTTCCGGGCGACGCGCTGCGCCTGCGCGACCGCTGGTCCTACAGTTACCAGCACAACGGCACCCTCAACACCGGCGTGGCCGCGATCGGCGGCGTCGGCCTGAACCTCAACTTGAACCGCGTCAGCGACGATGATTATTGGCGCGACCTGCCGCGCATCAACCGAAACTTGACGCAGCGCCTGCTGCCCAGCGACCTGAACCTCTCCTGGAGCAGCGGCTTTTTGTCCACCGGACTGCGCACGGTGAAGTGGCAAACCTTGCAGGACGTGAGCTCACCGATCGTTCCGCCCTACGACAAGCTGCCGCAAATGACTGCCCGCTATGCGCGAACCAATATGCCCGTGGCTGGCGTGGGCGGGCTGGATTGGTCAGTCGATGGTGACTACACGCGTTTTGATGCACCGCGCAGCCTGACCGGCCAGGCCAATGCCGAGCGCGCGGTGGCCCGGGCGCAACTGAGCCGGCCTTGGCTTTGGCCGGGCGCTTTTGTGGTGCCCAAGCTGCAACTGCACGCCACCAGCTACCGCTTTGACGAGCGGGTGAACAACGCCTATTCGGCCTCGCGCGTCTTGCCCACGTTCAGCCTGGACAGCGGCTTGCTGTTTGAGCGGGGCACTGAATTTTTTGGTCGCAGCTTCACCCAGACCCTGGAGCCGCGAGCCTTTTACGTACGCACGCCCTACCGTGACCAGAGTTACCTTAAGAACTATGACAGCGCGGACACCAGCTTTAATTTTGCGACCGTCTTCAATGAGAACACCTTCGTCGGCAATGACCGCATCGCCGACGCCAACCTGGTCACGCTGGGCCTGACATCGCGCTTGCTGGACCCCGCAACAGGGGCCGAGGCAGTCAGGCTCGGCGTTGCCCAGCGGGTGCGGTTTGCCGATCAGCGCGTCACGCTCAGCGCCACCGACAGTGCCACGCCCGGCGTGTCTGAACGCGTCAGCGATTTGCTGCTGGGCGCAACCGTCAATGCAACGGCGCAGTGGTCGCTGGATGCGACCGCCCAGTACAACCCCAAACTGGCGCAATCTGAACGGACCACTATCAGCGCGCGCTACAACCCGAGCAACTACCGCGTTGTCAGTGCAGCTTACCGGCGCCAGCGTGAAGTCAGCCAGCAGATCGACATCGGCTGGCAATGGCCGGTCAACGACTTGTGGGGTGACAAGGGCCTGGACCTGGGGCCTGGTCGGGGCCAGGGTGGAGGCCGCTGGTACGGCGTGGGCCGCATGAACTACAGCGTGCCCGACCGCAAGATGGTCGATAGCGTGCTCGGCTTTGAGTACGATGGCTGCTGCTGGATCAGCCGGGTGGTCTTGCAGCGCTCGCGCAGCGGGCTGGCGACCGCCAATACGCAGATCATGCTCCAGCTGGAGTTTGTGGGCTTTTCGCGCATCGGAAACAATCCGCTGGCCACACTCAAAACGAATATTCCGAGATACCAATACCTGCGAGATCAGGTCAGCCTTCCAAGCCGGTTTTCAAACTATGACTAACTTTTCTTCCTCGGCCCCGTGGCCCAGCGCCTCGTCACGCCCGCCCTACCGCCTCAGTGGGCTTTGGCTGGCCGCAGTGCTATGTGCCTGCTGCGCTGCGGCCGGCCTGGCGCGTGCCCAGGGCCAGGCCGCGCCGGTGGCGGCTCAACAAACGGGTGATTTCATTGTGGCGGTGGTCAATTCCGAGCCGATCACCAACAACCAGGTCATGCTCAGGCTGCAGCGGGTTGAGCAGCAGCTGAGCCGGCAGAGCTCGCTGACGGCGCGCAAGGACATGCTGCGCGATGTGCTGGAGCGGCTGATCAGTGAGCGTGCCCAGTTGCAACTGGCCTCCTCCGTTGGCGTGCGCATCGACGACGCGGCAGTTGACCAGGCGGTGGCCGATGTGGCGCGTCAGAACCAGGTCTCCGTTGAAGAGTTGCGCAGCCGTTTGACCGCAGATGGCATTTCCCTGAGCCGCTTCAGGGAAGATTTGCGTGATGAGCTGATTCTCACGCGGGTGCGCGAGCGCGAGGTTGACGCCCGCGTCAGGGTGACCGATCTGGATGTCGACCTGTGGTTGAAAGAGCAAAAATCCAGCGCCGCAGACGGCCCCCAAGAGATCAACCTGGCCCAAATCCTGGTGGCCGTACCTGAAGACGCCAACGAGCAACTGGTCAGCAGCTTGCAGGCCAAGGCCCAGCAGGTTCTGGCGCGAGCCCGTGCGGGCGCGGATTTCCAGGCGTTGGCCAAGGAGTTGTCCGACGCGCCCGACCGCGCTCTGGGCGGTGAGCTGGGTTTGCGTTCGGCCGATCGCTATCCCCCCTTGTTTGTGGAGGCCACGCGCAACGCGGCACCAGGCGCCCTGGTGGGGCCAGTACGCAGCGGTGCCGGGTTTCACGTCCTCAAGGTGATTGAGAAAAAGAGCGCTGACAGCGCCGTCACCATCACGCAAACGCGGGCCCGGCACATCTTGCTGCGCCCCAGCGTTCGGCTCAACGAGCTGGCGGCACGCCAGCGACTCGCTGAGTTCAAGCGCCGGATTGTGGCCGGTCAGGCCGAGTTTGCCACCCTGGCGCGTGAGTTCAGCGAGGACGGTTCGGCCAAGGCCGGCGGGGATCTGGGCTGGGCGACGCCGGGCATGTTCGTGCCCGAGTTCGAGCAGGTTATGAATGCCCTGGCCCCCGGTCAGCTATCGGAGCCGCTGGTGTCGCGTTTTGGTGTGCACTTGATCGAGGTGATCGAGCGGCGCCAAAGTGAGCTGTCAGATCGCGAACGCCGCGAGCTGGCGCGCGCGCAGGTGCGCGAAAAAAAGAGCGCGGAAGCGCTGCAGATCTGGCTGCAGGAAGTACGCGGCCGCGCCTACGTTGAATACCGCGAGTCGCCGCAATGAAGCGCCCAGCGCGCCGCTGCGTGTGGGTATCGCCAGCCGCGCCGGGCCGGCCATGAAGCACATTGCCCGCAAACGATTCGGCCAGCATTTCCTGACCGACCAGGGCATCATCGAAGACATCGTCAACGCCATTGCGCCCAAGCCGGGTCAGGCCATGGTCGAAATTGGCCCCGGGCTGGCCGCGTTGACCCAGCCGCTGGTCGAGCGGCTCGGTCGCCTGAGCGTCATTGAGCTCGACCGTGACCTGGCCGCGCAGTTGCGGGCGCATCCTCAGCTCGATGTGGTCGAGTCCGACGTGCTTAGGGTGGATTTTCAGCAGCTTGCGGCGCGCGTCACGGCCGTTTCGGCCGTCTCGGCCACTGCCGCTGATGCGGCGGCGGCTCTAAAGATCCGGGTGGTCGGCAACCTTCCGTACAACATTTCCACGCCGATTCTTTTTCACCTGCTTGACGCGGTTGACGTGATCGAAGACCAGCACTTCATGCTGCAAAAAGAAGTGATCGACCGCATGGTGGCGCGTCCAGCGACCAGTGACTATGGGCGCCTGAGCGTCATGCTGCAGTGGCGCTACGCCATGGAAAACGTGTTGTTCGTCCCGCCCCAAAGTTTTGATCCACCGCCCCGCGTGGACAGTGCCGTTGTGCGCATGGTGCCGCACGCCCACCCGCCCGCCCTGGATGTCAAAGGTCTGAGTGAGCTGGTTCAGGTCGCCTTCAGCCAGCGCCGAAAATTACTGCGCAACACGCTGGGCCGCTGGCTGGAGGCGCGTGCCTTTGCGGGCGACTTTGACACCCAGCGCCGGGCCGAGGAGGTGCCGGTCGAGCAGTACGTGGCGCTGGCGCAGCAGTTGGCGGTTGCTAGGCCGGCGCCGGCATAAAAAAAGCCCAACCTGGGTTGGGCTTTTTTGCAGTCGGAGCCTGCGGCCGTGGTGGCCGAGGCAGGGCATGTGCGGTCGGCTGCCTTTAAGCGGCAGCCAGCCAGTAGCTGGCATTGAAAGGGCTGCTCATTCGCAGCGCCAGGGGCGATACGTCGATCAGTTTGTCCGTCGGCATCACTTCGCCGCCGTCTTCTAATGCTTGCTGGGCCTCATTCGCCCGATCCCCTTGGCCAATGTCTGGGGAGCGGGCTACAGAAAAGAATAAAAGCATCTGAACGGTATCTTTCGATCCGCCCAGTAATCGGCTGCATCCCGGAAGATGTCCAGCAGCTGCTCTCTGGCTTCCTTGTCGAACTTGGCGTTGGCAGGAATTTGCTCCAGCACCACGATAAAGCCAGGCTGCTGCCCCGACTTGTGGACCAGGTCGGTCATGCAGTCGTACAGCGCATCAAAGTTTTTACCAAAATGCGACGGAAATGTGTACTGCGCCGCGATCATGTCCAGCACATCCTGCTTGCTCTGGGCGTTACCCAGGTTGGCGTACAGAAAGTGATGACCCAGTTCAGTGGCTGCCTCTTGCAATTGCGGCACGCGGAATGCGCGTATCGATTGAACAATGTTAGGCCTGACAGTACGAAGTGGTGTGTCCATCTTCGCTTCTCTTTCTAAAAAAACAAAAAACAATCCAAAATCTGCAAGCCGCCCGTTATTTGACGACGCGGCGAAAACTTGCGTAGTGGTCCTCGGTGTAGTAGCAGGCTTCAGGCTTGGCCGGTGGTTCCCCACCGCAAACGATTCGCCTGGCACCGCGACTACTGACCCCTGGCGTCCTGACGGTGTATTCGCGGTAGTAGCCGCGAGGTTTACCCGGCAAAAGCCGCTCCCGATTACCAAACACGACCCCGTCCTTTTCATGCTTGAACGGCCCGCCCTGTTCAATCAGGGCCAGCATGGCCTGCCCCTGAGGGGGCAGCAGCGACACTGCGATGGTCAGTTCGGAGGCTGCCTCCGCCGGCTTTTCCGGACCCTTGGCCTGGACACCCAGGGCACCAAAACCTGCGGCTAAAGCCAGCAGCGTGGCTGCCAGAGCGCGCCGCCAGGTCATCCCAGAATTGCGCAGCATGAAAACGCCTTTCGTTATCCTTAAGGAGTTACCCGCCATTTCGCGGGTTAACCCCTAACTTTCAAGGCGCTAGTGTGACTCATGTGCATGAAAAATGCAAGGGGCTGCTGAAGGATTAGGCACAAACTGCTGGCTTTGGCGCTGCGCGGAGTTGGCGCCCACTAACCGGCCGTGTGACTCTTGCGCTTGGAAGGCGCCTAAGGCGAACTATTTTGCCGAACACCGACCACTGCTTTCCCCCCGGCGCGCTTTGGGCGGGCGCCTGGCAGCGGTCGGGCTGGGTCTGCTTATCGGCCGGCGTTGGCGTCCGCGACGGTCAGCGCGGTCATGTTCACAATCCGGCGCACGGTGGTACTGGCCGTCAGGATGTGCACGGGTTTGTCGGCGCCCAGCAAAACGGGGCCAATCGCAATGTTGCCGCCCGCCGCGGTCTTGAGCAGGTTGTAGGCAATGTTCGCGGCGTCGATATTGGGCAGTACCAGCAGGTTTGCTTCTCCGCCCAAGGTGCTGTTGGGCATGATGGCGGCACGGGCCTCGGCGTCCAGCGCCACGTCACCATGCATTTCCCCGTCCACCTCCAGCCAGGGGGACTTTTCGCGCAGCAAGGCCAGGGCGCGCCGCATTTTCAGGGCGCTCGGCAGGTCCGACGAGCCAAAGTTTGAATGTGACAGGAGTGCCGCCTTGGGCTTGATGCCAAAGCGCATCATCTCTTCTGCCGCCAGCGTGGTGATCTCGGCCAACTCTTCTGCCGTGGGGTCGTAGTTGACATGGGTGTCAAGCAAAAACACCTGCCGGCCGGGCAGCATCAGGCCATTCATACAGGCGTAGGTGTGGACGCCGGCGCGCTTGCCGATGACCTGATCGAGGTAGTCCAGATGGATGGAGGTGGTGCCCCAGGTGCCGCAGATCAGTCCGTCCACATCGCCCTTGTGGAGCAACATGCCGCCAATGAGCGTCAGGCGCCGCCGCATTTCAATCTTGGCCATTTGCGCCGTGACGCCGCGCCGCTCCATCATGCGGTGGTAGGTCTGCCAGAAATCCCGGTACCGGTGGTCCATCTCGACATTGACGATGTCATAGTCAAGCTCTTCGCGCAGGCGCAGCCCGAATTTTTCGATGCGCTGGGCGATCACACCCGGACGGCCGATCAGTGTCGGACGGGCCAGCCCCTCGTCGACCACAATCTGGCAGGCGCGCAGCACACGCTCTTCTTCGCCCTCGGCGTAGGCCACGCGCTTTCGCGAGCCCGCCTTGGCGGCCGCGAAAATCGGCTTCATGACGGTGCCTGAAGCGTAGACAAAACTCTGCAGACGCTCCCGGTAGGCGTCCATGTTCTCGATCGGCCGCAGCGCCACGCCACTGTCGGCAGCAGCCTGGGCCACGGCCGGCGCGATCTTCATCATCAGCCGGGGGTCAAAGGGCTTGGGGATCAGGTACTCGGGCCCGAACGCGAGCTTTTCGCCGACGTACGCGGCGGCCACCACCTCGCTTTGTTCGGCCTGGGCCAGCTCGGCAATTGCGTGCACGGCCGCAATCTCCATCTCCATCGTGATGGTCGAGGCGCCGGCGTCGAGAGCGCCGCGGAAAATATAGGGAAAGCACAGGACGTTGTTGACCTGGTTCGGGTAGTCGGTGCGGCCCGTGGCCATGATGGCGTCATCGCGCACCGACTTAACGTCTTCGGGGGAGATTTCGGGATTCGGGTTGGCCAGCGCAAAGATGATCGGGCGCGCCGCCATCTTCATGACCATCTCCTTTTTGAGCACGCCGCCGGCCGACAAGCCCAGGAAAACGTCGGCACCTTCGATGACCTCGCCCAGCGAGCGCGCGCTTGTTTTTTGCGCAAACTGGATTTTGTCCTCGTCCATCAGCTCGGTGCGGCCCTCGTAGACCACGCCCGCCAGGTCGGTGACAAAAATGTTTTCACGCGCAATCCCGAGCTTGAGCAGCAGGTTCAGGCAAGCCAGCGCGGCGGCGCCGGCGCCCGAGGTCACCAGTTTGACCTCTTTCGGATTTTTTCCGGCTACTTTCAGGGCATTGAGCATGGCGGCGCCGACGGTGATGGCGGTGCCGTGCTGGTCGTCGTGAAACACGGGGATCTTCATGCGCTTGCGCAGCTCGCGCTCTACAAAAAAGCAGTCAGGCGCCTTGATGTCTTCGAGGTTGATGGCGCCAAACGTCGGCTCCAGCGAAGCAATGATGTCGACCAGTTTGGCCGGGTCCTGCTCGTCGATCTCAATGTCAAACACATCGACGCCGGCGAACTTCTTGAACAGCACGCCCTTGCCTTCCATGACCGGCTTGGACGCTAGCGGCCCGATATTGCCCAGCCCCAGCACCGCCGTGCCGTTGGTGATCACGGCCACCAGGTTGCCGCGGGCGGTGTACTTGAAAGCGTTGTTTGGGTCCTTGACGATCTCTTCGCAAGGCGCCGCTACGCCGGGCGAGTAAGCCAGGGCCAGATCGCGCTGGTTGACTAGCTGCTTGGTCGCTGCGATGGCCACTTTGCCAGGTGTTGGCATGGCGTGGTATTCGAGTGCGGCGCGGCGCAATTCATCGCGCTTGTCCTGTTGCTGATCGACCGGCGGCATGATGTCTCCTCGGATTGGCGGCCGCAAAGGCCGTCATTTTTTTGCTAAAAAGTAGGCGCGATTGTAGGGCGGCGCTATCGGCGCGGCGACCTAGCCGCTGCCATTGAGCGGTCGCTTTGCTTTTGACTTTTTGTCATGGATGCAGGCTGCAGCCGACCTTGCGCCGCCCTGCGCTCAACGCGCCACGCCCAGCAAACTGTCGAGCAAAGCCGGCTGCGCCTTGAGTTCATGCGCCGTGCCGCTGTGCACCACCTGGCCGCGGTCGAGCACCACGGCCCGGTCGGAGATCGCCAAAATGGCTTGTGGATGCTGCTCGACGATGATCGCGCTCAGGCCCTCGTCACGCGTGATGCGGCGAATCGCCCGCAGCAGCTCTTCGACGATGATGGGCGCCAGGCCTTCCAGTGGTTCGTCGAGCAACAGCAATTTGGGGTTGAGCACCAGCGCTCGCCCCACCGCCAGCATTTGCTGCTCGCCGCCGGACAGCTGCGTGCCCAGATTGGACTTGCGCTCGGCCAGCCTTGGAAACATGGTGTAGACGCCGTCCGGATTCCACTTGCCCGGCCGTGCCACCGCAGTCAGGTTTTCATGCACCGTGAGCGACTTGAAAATATTGCGCTCCTGCGGCACCCAGCCGATGCCGGCGGCCGCGCGCTCGAACGGCGCCAGCTGGTGCAAGGCCACTGCCGAAGCGCCGGCCCCCAGGCTGATGCTGCCACCGTGCATGCGCGTGGCGCCGGCCAGGGTGTTGATCAGCGTGGTTTTGCCGGTGCCATTGCGGCCCAGCAGCGCCAGGGTTTGCCCCTCGTCCAGGGCCAGCGACACGTCTTGCAGCACCACGGCTTCGCCATAACCGGCGCGCAGCCTGTCAACTCTTAACAACTCAGCCATGCTGCGCCTCCTCGCCGTGACCCAGGTACACCGCCTTGACGCGCGGATCGTTGGCGATCTGCTCGGGCACGCCCTCGGTCAGCAGCGCGCCATTGACCAGCACCGTCATGAAACTGGCAAAGCTAAAGACCAGGTCCATGTCATGCTCTATGAGCAAAATCGACACATCGGCCGGCAGCGCCGCGACGGTCTGCAGCAGCTCCTCACGCTCGCCAGCAGGCACACCGGCGACGGGCTCGTCGAGCAGCAGCACCCGCGGCTCGCAGGCCAGGGCGATGGCAATTTCCAGCAGGCGCCGCTTGCCGTAGGCCAGCACGCGGGTGGGCTGGTTCATGACCTCGGTCAGGTGAAACTGCGCCAGCAGCGCCTCGCAACGCTGACTGACCTCGCGGCTGCGCCCCAGCGGCTGCCACCAGCGTGCGCCCAGGCCGAGATGCTGCGACACCGTCAAGGCCAGGGTCTGCAAAGGCGTGAGCGCGTCAAACAGCTGGTTGATCTGAAAAGTGCGTACCATGCCGCGCCTGACCCGTTGATGCGGTGCCAGCGCCGTGATGTCCTCGCCCTCGAGAACGATGCGCCCTTCGGTGGGCTGCAGCACACCGGTCAGCAAGTTGATCAGGGTGGTCTTGCCGGCGCCGTTGGGGCCGATCAGCGCGTGGCGCGCACCTTTTTTCAGCTCAAGGCTGACATTGTCGGTGGCCGTGATGCCGCCAAAGCGCATCACCAGATGTTGGGCCGACAAGACGGTCGTGCCGGACAGCGGCGCAGGGTGGGTCATGCCGGACCTCCGCGCTGGCCGCGTGCCAGCCAGGTCCAGGGACGAATCAGCCGTTCGCGGCCGACCAGCACCAGCACCACCAAAAACAGGCCGATCCAGAAAGTCCAGTACTGCGGCGTGATGGCCGACAGCGCGTCCTGCATCAGCTTGAACACCACCGCGCCGGCCACGCCGCCGTACAGCCAGCCGGTGCCGCCGATGACCAAAATCAGCATGACGTCGGCGGAGCGGTGAAATTCGAACAGGTCCAGTGAGGCAAAGCCGGTGGTTTGCGTCAACAGGGCGCCCGCCGCGCCCGCCACGCCAGCCGCCAGGGTGTAGACGCCCGCCAGGCGCGCGGTGACCGGGATGCCGATGGCCATGGCCCGGAGCCGGTTGTCGCGGATGGCGGTCAGCGTCGCGCCGAAGGGCGAATGGACCACGCGCCGCAGAATCAAAAAGAACACCAGCAGCACCGACAGCGAGTAGTAAGCGGCGGTACGCCCGCTCAGGTCAAACTCGAAGCGGCCCAAAATAGGCCCCATGACCACGCCCTGTAAGCCGTCAGCGCCGCCCGTCAGCCAGTCCAGCTTGTTGGCCAGCTCCAGGCAGATCAGGCCCACGCCGAGCGTCACCATCAGGCGCGTCAGGTCGCTGCCGCGCATGATGGTCAGCGAGGCGACGGCCCCCAGCAGCGTGGCGGCGGCAATGCCCACCGCCATGCCCACCAGCGGATCGGGCATGACAAGTTTGGCAAACAGCGCGGCCGCGTAGCCGCCCAGGCCAAAAAAGGCCGCATGCCCGAGCGAGACGATGCCGGTGTAGCCCAGAATCAGGTCCAGCGACACGGCAAACAAGCCGACGATGGCAATCTCGTTGATGATCAGTGCGTGGCTCGGTGACAGGACCGGCGCGGCAAAAGCCAGCAGCCAGACCACTGGCTCCCACCACTTAAAGCGGCTGGCCGAGAGCAGCGATGTTTGTGCGTTCATGTTACTTGCCCGCCTTGCGAACGAAGAGGCCCTGGGGGCGCCAGATCAGGATGGCAATCATCAGGCAATACACAATGAAAGCGCCCAGCTTGGGGATGTAGTACTTGCCCGCCACGTCGGCAATGCCCAGCAGCAGCGCCGCCAGCAGCGGGCCGGTGATGGACGTCGTGCCGCCGACGGCGACCACGATCAAAAAGTAGACCATGAACTTGAGCGGAAAACTCGGGTCCAGACCCAGCACCTCAGCACCCAGCGCGCCACCCAGGCCGGCCAGACCCGAGCCCACTGCAAAGGTCGACAGGAACACCATGTTGACGTTGATGCCCAGACCGGCGGCCACGCGCTGGTCGTCGACCGAGGCCCGCAGGCGGCTGCCAAAGCGGGTGCGCGCCAGCACGTACTGCAGCACGACGGTCAGCAATGCACAAACGGCAATGATGAACAACCGGTAATGACCCATGCCCAGCGTCCAGGCGCCACTGCCCAGCTCGGTACGGCCCTTGAGCCACTCGGGCAACTGCACGATCTGCTGGGTCGAGCCGATGAAATAGTCCACGCTGGCCACGGCCATGAACACCAGGCCAATCGAAAACAGCACCTGGTCCAAATGCGGTTTGTGATAAAGCGGGCGGTACAGCGTGCGTTCGAGCACCGCGCCCAGCAAGGCAGCGCCTAAAAAGGCCAGCGGCAGGCACAGCAAAAAAGGCACGCCGAGTCGCTGCATCAGCAGCACCGTGATGTAGCCGCCCACCATGGCAAAGGCGCCGTGGGCCAGGTTGATGAAGTTCATCAAGCCCATGGTCACGGCCAGCCCCACGGCCAGGATGAACAACAGCATGCCGTAGGCAATACCGTCAAAAAGAATGGTCAGCATGTCTGAAGCGTCTGTTCCATGCAATGCCGGCAAGCGCCCGGTGCGGGCGGCTTGCCGGCGTCGTCAAGAGCCCGGGGCGCAAGGCCTGGGGGCGTGTGAAGAATCCTGCGGTCGAGCCATAGCGACCGTCCGGAGCTGTCCCGGGACGGGCGGCCCCGTGACGCCTTAGCGCGTTTTGCCCGGATCTTTCACGTCCTTGATCACGTCGAATTCGACGTTGTAGAGCTGGCCGTCCTTTTTCTCGACCTTGCGCAGGTAGATGTCCTGCACCACGTCGCGGGTTTGCGCATCAATGAACATCTTGCCGCGTGGGCTCTCGAAGATCTGGCCCTTCATGGCCGCCAGCAGGGCATCGCCGCCGCCCTGGCCTTTGGTGGTGCGCAGTGCTTCGTAGATCACGCGCATGCCGTCATAGCCGCCAACGGCCATGAAGTTCGGGCGCAGGCCCTTGTTGGCTTTTTCGAAGGCTTCGACAAACTTTTTGTTCATCGCCGAGGGATGCGCCGCAGAGTAGTGGTGCGAGGTGACCACACCAAGCGCGCCATCGCCCATGTCGTTGAGCTGGTCGTCATCGGTCACGTCGCCAGTGCCAATCAGCTTGATGCCGGCCTTGTCCATGCCGCGCTCGAGGAACTGCTTCATCACTGCTGCGCCGGCGCCCGAAGGCACAAACACAAACAGCGCATCGGGTTTGAGGTCCCGCACTTTTTGTAGAAAGGGCGCGAAGTCAGGGTTGCGCATGGGCACGCGCAGCGCCTCGACCACCTGGCCGCCGTTGAAGGTCAGGCGCTCCTTGAAGAATTTTTCGGCGTCAAGTCCCGGACCGTAGTCAGACACCAGGGTCACAATTTTCTTGAGCCCGTTCTTGGGCGCCCAGTCGGCCAGCGCGACCGAGGCCTGGGGCAGGGTGAAGCTGGTGCGCACAATGTAGGGCGACGCCTGCGTGATGCTGGACGTTGCAGCGGCCATCACGACCTGTGGGGTCTTGGACTGCGTGGCAATCGGGGCCGTGGCCATGGCCGACGGCGTGATGCCAAAGCCGGCCAGCACATTGACCTTGTCGTTGACCACCAGCTCCTGGGCCAGCCGCCGCGTGACGTCAGGCAGCGAGGTGTCGTCCTTGACGATCAGCTGGATTTTTTTGCCTGCGACGGTGTCACCGTTTTGTGCCATGTACAAGCGCGCTGCGGCTTCGATCTGGCGGCCGGTGGTGGCTTGCTGGCCCGTCATGGGCAGGATCAGGCCGATCTTGAAGGTGTTGTCCTGGGCCAGGGCCGGCAGGCCGGCAGCCAGGGCGGTTGAGGCCAGGGCGATAGCGCTGAAGTGACGTCTTTTCATGAGGGTCATGTTGTCTCCGTGGGGTCAATAAATGGGTTGCAAGTGTGAATCGTGGGGCCAGGTCTGTGACTGACGTGCCCCTGTTTGTATCCGATTTTCAAGGGATTCTTTGCGGCCAGCTGACGCGGCGTCAGACGTCGGGCCTGTAGGCCGAGTCCAGTGTGATGGCGCCGACCACCCGCGAGACGCAAACGCACAGGCGTTTGTTTTCACTTTTTTCGTGCGCGCTGAAAAAGACGTCGCGGTGGTCAATTTCGCCGTCCAGCGCCAGCACATCGGTGGCGCACAGGCCGCATTCGCCGCGCCGGCAGTCAAACACGGCATCAACGCCGGCTTGCTCCAAGGCGTCGAGCAAACTGCAATCGGCCGGCACCATGATGTCCAGTGCGTGACGGGGTACCAGCAGCCGAAACGCCTGGGGTGCCAGGCGTCCGCTGCTGCCAAACGTTTCATAGCGCAGGTCGATCGCCGGGCGCCCTGCGGCCTGCCAGGCCTGGCGAGCCGCGTCGAGCATGGGCACAGGTCCGCACAGGTACATCTGGGCGCCCGTTGGCAACGCGGCGATCTCGGCGGCGAAGTCAATCGGGGCGGTCACCGTGGTGTGCAGCCGGCTGCCCAGGCACTCTTGCAGCTGCGGCAGGAAAGCCAGCTCCTCGGCGCTGCGGGCGCCGTAGTGCATGCGCACGTGCTGGCCGGTGCTGGCGCTGCGCGCAGTCAGCGCCCGCGCCATCGACAGTAAGGGCGTCACGCCAATGCCACCGGCCACCAGCAGGTAGGCTGGGGCGTTCAAATCCAGTGCGAAGTGGTTCTCCGGTGCGCTGACCTGCAGCCGCTCGCCGACGGCCAGACGCCACATGGCCAGCGAGCCGCCCCGGCCCGTGGCCAGGCGTTTGACTGCAAAGCGCAAAGTCTGCCCGTCAGCGTCCCCGAGCAGTGAATAAGAGCGCGTCTGCGGCCGGCCGTTGACCAGCAACTGCACCTGCAGGTGGCTGCCCGGCTCGTGGTGGCCGACCCCACCCTCAGGCCGCACGCAAAACTCGCGCACCGTGGGGGTAATGTCCTGCATGGATTCGATGACCGCGTCGGTCCAGATGCGGGTAGTTGTCATGGCGTCGTGGCTGTCATGGCTGTGTTGGCTTTGTAATGGGGACCTGCCGCATCAATGGCGCTTGCGGATCAGGCGCACGCCCGGGATCTGCTCGGTGCTGTGGCTGATCACGGCGGCGCGAAGGTTGCGCTGGGCCAGCCGCGAATGCTCACGCATGATGGCCTCGGCGCGCGAGCCTTCGCCCTGCTCGATGGCGTCAAGCACCTGGCGGTGCTGGTCTTGCGCCACCACCAGCATGTCCCGTGCGCCTGGCGAGTGGGTCTGCACCACAACAAAGCCCGAGGCCGACGCAAAGGGCAGGCTGGCCACGCGCTCGAGCTCCTTGGCGATCACGCTGCTGCCGGCCATTTCACTGAGCAAGGCATGAAAGCGCTCGTTGAGCCGCACGTAGGCTGAAAACGACTCGTCGTCGAGCGCGCTCTGGCTGAGCACGCCGTCAATCTGACCCAGACATTCGCGCGCCTCGCTCAGAATCACCGGCGCGCTGCCGCGCTCGGCCGCCAGGCGTGCCAACAGCCCTTCAATGGTGCCGCGCAGCTCAATGGCCTCGGAGATGTCGCGCTCCGAAAACGTGCGCACGGCGTAGCCGCCGTTGGGCAGCGGCTCGAGCAGGCCTTCTTGCTCGAGCCGCATCAAGGCAGCGCGTATCGGCGTGCGCGAGACACCGAGTTTTTCAACCAGCGACAGCTCGGCAATGCGCGCCCCGCCCGGCAGCTCGCCAGCCAGGATCATTTCGCGCAGCTGCAGTTGCGCCCGCACCTGGGCGCTGTCGGCGCCAGTGGCCGGGTTGGCGCGCACGTTCTCAAGGGTCGGGCTGGGGCGGGCAGAGGTGCTCATGGGAGTGGGCCTGTGCTCAGGCGCTGCGGCGAATCGAAATCACCGGCGCGGGCGGCTGCTCTTGTTCGAGCATCTTGTCGATGAGCTTGCGCGCCCACATCGAGCCGGCGTCAATATTGAGGTTGTAAAACGGATGGTCGGGCCGCTCGTCGATGGCCACTTGCTGGGCTTCAAGGATCAGCTCGTCTTCACGAAAGATGCCCGCCACGCCTTCGCGCAGCTGGTGCGTCAGGCGCTGCTCGCCCAGCAGGTAATTGCGGGCGAACGCCCAGAAGTAGTGGCAGCTGCCATCGGTTTCGGGGGTGACGGTGTTGAGCACCTGCCCGTTGACACCGCGGCTGCGGTCGCCCGGCTGGCCGTTTTTGGGCTGCGCGCCCGAGCCGGCTTCGGCTACACCGACGTCGATGTTGACGGTGCAGGGCGCTTCGAATTTGATGATCTGCCAGCGGTCGACCTTACCGGTGTAGCCGCGAGCCTGCCGGATCTGGCCGGCCCAGAAGGGCGGCGCGTCGATGTCCTCCATCCACCGCGTCACGGTGGCGGTGCGCTGGCCATGGGTGGCCACAAAGGGCGCTTCAGCTACGGCGCGCTGACCAATGCTCGAGCCATGCACAAAGGTTTCGTGGGTCAGATCCATCAGGTTGTCGACCACCAGCCGGTAGTCGCACTTGACGGTGATGAGCTTGCCGTCGCCGGCCCACTCGGGGTCGTCGTTCCAGTGCATGTCGGGCACCAGGGCCGGATCGGCCTTGGCTGGATCACCCGGCCAGATCCACACCAGGCGATGCTTTTCAACGACCGGATAGGCGCGCACGCAGGCCGAGGGGTTGATCGTTTCCTGGCTGGGCATGTGGGTGCAGCGGCCCTGCGCGTTATAGACCAGGCCGTGGTAGCCGCACGTCACCTCATCGCCGTCCAGCGAGCCCATCGACAAGGGCAGCAGCCGGTGCCAGCAGGCATCCTCCAGGATCGCGACGCTGCCGTCGGTCTTGCGAAACATCACCACCTTTTGCTTGCAGATGGTGCGCGGCAGGAGCTTGGCGACGACCTCCACGTCATAGGCTGCGGCGTACCAAGCATTCAGGGGAAAAGCGGCTTTGGCGGTTTTCATGGATACGCACTGTATACAGCAAAGCTTAAAAATCAAGCAACAACGCACACTTTACCGAGAAAACAAGGGTTTGTACTAAGTTTTGGTATTCAATAGATGAGGCCAAAGCTGGCATAACATCGCAGCTCATCCCTCACAACTCCCGGAGACTCCGTCCATGACCGCTCGACTTCCAGCCCGCTATGACCATGTAGGCAGCTTTTTGCGACCAGACTACCTGTTGCAGGCGCGCGAAGAAAAGGCCAAGGGCCAGATCACGCCAGAGCAGCTGCGCCGGGTAGAAGACCGGGCGATCACCGAGATCGTCAAGTTTCAGGAAGACGTGGGCCTAAAAAGCATCACCGACGGCGAGTTCCGCCGCACCTACTTTCACATCGACTTTCTCGAGCAAATGGGCGGCGTCAAGACCGACATCCCGGTCACCATTCAAAAGCCCGATGGCACGCTGGAGCTGGCACCGCCAGTGATCCGCGTGATCGACAAAGTGCGCCACATCAAAGACATCCAGCTGGCCGACTTTGAGTACCTCAAGAGCCAGGTCAACGCCGGCAATACCCCCAAGGTGACCATTCCCTCGCCCACCATGCTGCACTTTCGTGGCGGCCGCGCCGGCATCAGCCGCGAGGCCTATCCGGAACTGGACCCGGCGTTTTATGACGATGTGGCCAAGGCCTACGGTGACGAATTACGCAGCCTGGCTGCCGCCGGTTGCACCTATGTGCAGATGGACGACACCAACCTGGCCTACCTGTGCGACGAAAAAATGCGCGAGGCGGCCCGCCAGCGCGGCGATGACCCCAACGAATTGCCACACCGCTACGCCCAGTTCGTCAACAAGGTGGTGGCCCAAAAACCCGCCGGCATGACGCTGGCCATGCACCTGTGCCGCGGCAACTTTAAAAGCACGCACGCTGCCGCCGGTAACTACGAGCCGGTGGCCGAAGCCTTGCTCAAAGAGATGGACCTGGACGCCTATTTCCTCGAATACGACGACAGCCGCAGCGGCGACTTCAAGCCCCTGCGCTACTTGCCAAAAGGCAAGACCGTGGTGCTTGGCCTGGTGACCACCAAGTTTGGTGAAATGGAAAGCAAGGACGACCTCAAGCGCCGTATCGAAGACGCCGCCAGGTACGCGCCGCTCGAGCAGCTGGCCCTGTCACCCCAGTGCGGCTTTAGCAGCACCGTGCACGGCAACAACATCGCCGTGCAGGCCCAGCGCGACAAGCTGCGCCTGGTGATTGAAACTGCGCAAGAGGTCTGGGGCAGCCTCTGATCTTCAGGCTGCAGCTGCCTGACCGGGAAGCGACAGCCTGGCGCTCAAGCCGCTTCTTTGTAAAACAAGCCGGTCTTGAGCGTGCGCGCACCTAATGGCGTCACTGCTTGGTGGATGGCGCCTATATGCTCCGGGGTGGTGCCGCAGCAACCGCCCACAATGTTGACCAGCCCCTCGAGGGCGAACTCGCGCAGCAGGCGGCTCGTCACGTCGGGCGTTTCGTCAAAGCCGGTGTCGCTCATGGGATTGGGCAGGCCTGCGTTGGGGTAGCAGCTGATGAAGGTATCGCC
>CAIMVC010000009.1 GCA_903844825.1 uncultured Burkholderiales bacterium
AAATCGCCAAAGGGCGGCAACAGGCCTGAGAAATAACCAGTTGCGGCCCTCAAGAGGCGTAATTGACGCTGAAGTTTCACAAGGTGGGACATGTTCGCTTATGCCTGGCTCTCAAACTGAGTTTTGGACATGATCCCTAGCTTGTGCCGAGCCGGCACCACGCGTTTTAAAAGCAAAAAAATCGGCAAAGGTGCCCGGCACGGGTTCTCCCGCCACGGTAGGTTGGGAAGGCCTTCAAATCGGCCCGAGCGCGCAGGCCACCCCTGAATTGCCGCCTCTGCGCGGTCTGAACCCGCCCCGGATCAGCCAGGAAGAGTTGAGCGCCTTGCTGACCGACTCAGGCGATGCAGCCTCGGGTGAGCCCTTTGACTGCCTGAGGACGCTCTCGCACGATATGCGCACACCCATTGCCTCCATCCTGGCGTTGAGCGAGCAAATGCTGCGCGAGTCCAGCCCGGGTGCCGAGTCGATCCGCCGCGTGATGCGTCATGCTGAGCACCTGATGCAGATGATGGACGGCTTTATTGCCCACAGCCAAGCCCGCAGCGAATCGAGTTACACCTCCGAGCGGCTGGTGGAAGACCTGGTCGACGAGGCCGTTCTTCAGGCGCAGGACCTGGCCAGGCACCGCGGCATGACGTTGACGGTCAATGGGGGCGAGAATTTTCTTTTTGTTCAAGTGACCAGCCAGTTGATGGTGCGTGCGTTGCTCAACGTCTTGCTCAACGCCATCAAGTATGGCGAGCCGGGCAGCGCAGTCACGCTGGATTGCAATCTCAGTGGCAGCGCCGATCAGCAAAACGCCGAGATCAGTGTTCGCAACGAGGTGGCCAGGCCTGGCTCCATCCCCCGCGAGGCCGTGCTCACCAAGAGCTGCGGGATTGGCCTGGACTTTGTTCAGACGGTGGTTCGTCGCCATAAAGGCAAGTTGCGGGTTTGTATTCCTGCATCGGGCACTGCCTGCGTCACCCTCAGCCTGCCTTGCGTAGCTGAGCGCATCTGATCCCCGGAAAAAGACGGCTCAGGCCAGCTAAAAACGCCTGGCAAAAACGGCTCGCAGTCGCGTGGGCCAACTGGCCGGCTGCAGCAGACCCGTTAACAGGGCGGTTCCAGATACGATGACGGCGGCGCTGGCCAGCATGGTCAGACTGAAGGTTTCGTTCAAAAAAATCAGGCCGTACACCACGGCGAAAACGGGGATCAGGTAGGTCACAGCCAGGGTGCGGGACGGACCTGCATTCACGATCAGTCTGTAGAAAAGTATGTAGGCCACGCCGGTGCAGACCACGCCCACGGCGACCAGCGCCAGCCAGGCGTTCTGGCTGGGCGCCTGGTCTGGCCAGAGCCACACAGCAGGGATGAGCAGGCCCAGGGCCGCGCCGATCTGGCTGCCCGTGGCGATGGCCAGCGAGGGGACTTGTTGCAAGTAAAGCCGAGTGAAGCTCGCCGCGACTGCGTAGCAAACGCAGGCGCCCAGGCAGGCCGCAACGGCCCAGGCCGGTGCACTCCCCGAACTGGCCACTTGATGACCGCTGGTCTGCCCCCATGCCAGCAGAGCCACCCCCGAAAAGCCGACCAGCAGGCCCACGATGCGGGTGGTGTTGGGCCGGTCACGCAGCCACAGCCAGGCCACCAGGGCGCCAAACATGGGCACGCTCGCATTCAGGATCGACGACAGGCCTGTGCTGATGGACTGCAGCGCAAAGCAGTACAGCGCAAACGGTATGCCGGAGTTCAGCATGCCGACCAAAAAAATGGGTTTGTAGTGCTGGCGCAGGGCCTGACCCTGGCCTTTGTAGAGCATGAAGGGCAGCAAGAAGAGGGCGCCTATGGCGACTCGCACCGCTGCGGTGGGCAGTGCTCCGAGTTCTTTGCCCGCGATGCGCATGAACAAAAATGAAGAGCCCCAGATCGCGCCCAGCGTCACAAAATCAAGCAGCCAGCCTTTGCCGGAGGGCTCAGCTGCCGGCGCGCTCACAATGCGCCTTCGAGGCGCAGCAAGGCTGCCTTCCTGTCGAGTCCGCCCGCGTAGCCGGTCAGGGCTCCCGTGCTGCCCACAACCCTGTGGCAGGGCACGATGATGCTCAGCGGATTGCGTCCAATGGCCGAGCCGACCGCTCTGACGGCGCTGGGTCGGTTGATGTGCGCGCTCAGCGCGCCATAGCTGCGTGTCGTGCCCCTGGGGATCGCCAGCAGGGCGCGCCAGACGCTTTGCTGAAAGGCCGTGCCCTCGCTCAGGTCCAGCGGCAAATCAAATCCGCAGGAGTCACCCTGAAAGTAGGCGGCGAGTTGTGATCTGGCCATTTGCAGCACGGGGTGCGCGTCATCAACGCACCAGCTCCCGGGTGCCGAAAGTTGCGCAGGCCGGTGTTGTTGGTTTTCAAACCAGACGCCGGTCAAGCCGGCTGAACTCGCCGCCAATGTGATGCTGCCCAGTGGACTGGCGTAGGTGGTCTGGATCTGTGTGGATTTGAATTTCATGACGTCACAGTATCGCGTTAGCGCTAGCTTGTTCTGGCGCGACTGATGATACGCGCCGGACGTGTTGCCAGGGGAACGTCGGGGCGCGCGCCGCTTGCTGCCGAGCCTTCGCTGTGAGCCGCAGCCACCTACAATTGCCTCGCAGGTGGGCTGTTTGGATGGTCCTGCTTTCATGCCATTTGCCAGCGCCGCCGGGTGCCCCGCGCTCCCTGCGTTCTTATCCGCTCCAGCAGCAACAGGAATACCCCACTCATGCAAGTGACTGCTTCGATTTTTAAAGCCTACGATATCCGCGGTGTGGTGCCATCGACCATCGATGAGAACCTGGCCGAGGCTTTGGGCAAGGCCTTTGGCACAGTGGCGCTGAGCCAGGGCGAGACCACGGTGGCCGTGGGGCGTGATGGTCGACTCAGCGGTCCGGCCTTGAGTTCGGCGTTGATGCGTGGCCTGGTGGCTGTAGGCATTGAGGTCATTGACGTGGGCGCTGTCACCACCCCGATGCTGTATTTTGCCGCCAGCACTTTGTGCCGCAGCGGGATTCAGGTCACTGGAAGCCACAACCCGAAGGACTACAACGGCTTCAAGATGGTGATGGCCGGGCGCGCCATTTACGGCGACGACATTCAGGCCCTGCGTCAGATGATGGTGGCCGAAAGTTGGCAGCTTGCCGCTGGTTCCGAGCGGCCTTTGGGCCAAGTTCGCCAGGTCGATGTGACGGCTGCCTACCAGGACCGGATCGTCTCCGACATCAAGCTCGCGCGCCCCATGAAGATCGTGATGGACTGTGGCAATGGCATTGCTGGCGCTTCCGCACCCGCCATTTTTCGGGCGCTCGGTTGCGAGGTGACCGAGTTGTTCAGCACGGTCGATGGCAACTTTCCCAATCACCATCCAGACCCCAGCAAACCCGAGAACTTGCGCGACCTGATGGCCGCGCTGCAAACCGGGGACGCTGAACTGGGCCTGGCCTTTGACGGCGATGGTGATCGCCTTGGCATCGTCACCAAGGGCGGCGAGAACATTTACCCGGACCGGCAAATGATGCTGTTTGCGCGTGACGTGCTGTCGCGTGTGCCGGGGGGCACCATTGTGTTTGATGTCAAGTGCTCGCAGCGCCTGGCCCCTGAAATTGAAGCGGCGGGCGGTAAGGCCCTGATGTACCGAACCGGGCACTCGCTCATCAAGGCGCGCATGCGCGAAGTCGATTCGCCGCTTGGCGGCGAGATGAGCGGCCATATTTTCTTCAAGGAGCGCTGGTTTGGTTTTGATGACGGCACTTACGCCGGTGCCCGCCTGCTTGAAATTGTCAGCCGGGCGGCCGATGCGTCAGCTGTGTTGAACGCTTTGCCCAGCAGTTTTAGCACGCCCGAGTTGAACGTGGCCTGCGCGGAGGGAGAGCCCAGACGCCTGGTGGAGCGTCTTGTCGAATTGGCCAGTTTCGATGCGCCCGCTGTCGTCTCGACGATTGACGGTTTGCGCGTGGACTGGCCCGATGGTTTTGGCTTGATTCGCAGCTCCAACACCACGCCGGTGCTGGTGCTACGCTTTGAAGGCCAGACGGCCCAGGCCCTGCAGCGCATTGAGGCCGACATGCTGGCCCTGCTGCGCAGCGTCAAGCCAGACGCCAGCTTTGCGGCTGCGGCGCATTGAGTCTCGTGGCCAGCCGCTGATGTTCATGGCGCACCGTCAAGTCGATGGCCGCAACACGGTGGCGCGATTGTTCTTTTCGCTTAGCTGCTGCCGCCGCCACGCATGAAGATTCTGCTCGTCAAACTCTCGTCCCTAGGAGACGTGATTCATACCTTGCCGGTGGTGCAGGATCTGCGTACGGCAGTGCCTGGCGTGCAGATCGACTGGGTGCTTGAAAAAGCCTTCGCGCCCGTACTGCAGCACTGCCAGGGGCTTGGCCGCGTGTTGACTTGCGAGATCAGGCGTTGGCGCAAGTCACCGCTGAGCGCGTCGACCCGGTCTGAGTGGCGCGCCTTCATGGCGCAGCTGCAGGCGCAGTCGTATGACGCCGTGATCGACCTGCAAGGCCTGACCAAGTCGGCCGTGGTGGCGCGGTGCGCGCGCCTGGCGCCCGGCGGGAAGCGCTACGCCATGGCCAACCGCACCGAAGGCTCCGGCTACGAAGCGCCTACCCGTTGGCTGGCCGATGTGGCGATCACGCTGCCGGTGCACATCCACGCGGTGTTGCGAGGCCGCCTGCTGTGCGCGCAGGCCCTGGGTTATTGCCTGGAGGAACTGCCGGACTATGGTCTCAAAGTGATCCCGGCAGAGCAGGGCACAGCAGCGCCGCAGGAGGCCGGCATACAGCCTGGGGCCGACAGTTTTCCGCAGGGCCGCCCCAAGGAAGACAGCGCCCCCTCGGGGGGCAGCGAAGTACACGAAGTGGGGAGCGTGGGGGGCACATCGCCAGCGCAGGGCAGCCCCAAGGAAGACAGCGCCCCCTCGGGGGGCAGCGAAGTACACGAAGTGGGGAGCGTGGGGGCCACATCGCCAGCGCAGGGCAGCCCCAAGGAAGACAGCGCC
>CAIMVC010000010.1 GCA_903844825.1 uncultured Burkholderiales bacterium
AAATCGCCAAAGGGCGGCAACAGGCCTGAGAAATAACCAGTTGCGGCCCTCAAGAGGCGTAATTGACGCTGAAGTTTCACAAGGTGGGACATGTTCGCTTATGCCTGGCTCTCAAACTGAGTTTTGGACATGATCCCTAGCGGTCAGGGCGCCAGGCGAGCCGCCCCACGGGAATACCCTTGACCGTTTGTGGATCGTGAGGCAAGTGGAGGTGTCGAATGCAGCGACGTGACTTTCTGGGTGCCGCTTTAGTCGGTGGCGCCGCGCTCGCGCCAGCCGGGTCTTGGGCCCAGGACCCATGGGGTGAAACCAGTGGCTACCCGACCGGTTGGGGGCCGGCGGGTGCGCAGCAAAAATGGGAAGGCTACCCGCAGTACCACGTCGGCAATTTTTCGGGCGGCCTGGAAACCATGTTCGCGCATCGCGTCATTCGCGCCAGCCAATCACCCTTGCCGCTGACCACCGCCCGCCGAAAAATCAAGCTGTCGATGTTCATGGATGCGTCAGATTACGCGCATAAATTCAACCGAACCGGGTTGCTGATCGCGCGCGGCGACGAGATCTGGCACGAGCAATACCGCTTCAAACGAACAGCCGATATGCGCTTTTTTGGCTGGTCGATGACCAAGAGCATCGTCGGGTTGCTGGTCGGCATTGCGCTTGAGCAACAACGCCTGCTGTCGCTGGATGACCGTCTGGACAAGTACCTGGCGCAGCTCCAGGGCCATCCGTTCGCGCCGATAACCTTGCGCCAGTTGCTCAACATGAGCAGCGGCATCCATATTTGCGAGTCTTTTTGTAGCCCGAACAATGGCTTTGAACGCTATGGCTATTCGCAAATTGGCTACTCGCCACGCCGCGCCCAGGGCACGGACCAAATACAAGCGTTGCTGAATTTTCGCTGGGGGTTGAGTGACCCGCCTGGTCAGCGCTTTAACTACACCGATATTTGCCCGGTGCTGATCGGCTGGGTTCTGGAGACGGTCTACCAGCAACCCTTGCACGCCATCGCCGAGCAGCTTCTCTGGCAACCCCTGGGCGCTCAGTCCGATGCCTCCTGGCTGACTGATGCCGCGGGTTTTACCTTCAGCGGTGCGGGGTTTTCGGCCACCTTGCGTGACTGGGCCCGGCTCGCTTTGCTGGTGGCCGGTGGCGGGGCTAGCTCCGGCCGGCAAGTGGTCCCCTTGTCGTGGATCGATGAGACCTGCCGTCATACCGAGAAGGATCAGGCAGCCCGTTTCAACGTGGTGCGCCCTGGTCGCGGATACCGCAATTTCTTTTGGCACCAAAGTGCCGATGGGCAACTGCTGCGCATGGCGGGCAACCATGCCCAGAACGTGTTGATCGACCGTAAAACAAAGACGGTTCTGGTGCAGACCGGTGTGGGGTCGGAAAACGGCGCGGACGAGCAGATGCTGGCCCTGTTTGCCTCGGCCTGCAGCGCCTGAGGCGCTTTGACTGCCGGCCGCTAGCCGCCGCGCGTGAGTTTGAGCGCTGCCAGCGCCATGATCTTGGCGCTGTCGACCAGCTCAGCAATGCCGACGTACTCGTCGGGCTGGTGCGCCAGGTCCAGAATGCCGGGCCCGTAGGCGATGCATGCATTGAGCTTGCCGGTTCGCACAATGTGTTTTTGGTCGTAGGTGCCGGGGCTGGAAATATAGCTGGGCTCGCGCCCCAGCACCCGGGCAATGGCCTGCGCGGTGGCCAGCACCACGGGTGCGTCGCGCGGGGTGGCGGTCGGCACAAAGCTCATGATGTCCTTGATGCCGTACTGAAAGCCCGGCCGGGTGCGCTGCAACTCGTCGAGCATGGCGATGATTTCAGCCTTGACGGAGTCCAGGCTTTCTTCGGCGATGAAGCGCCGGTCCAGCACGGCGCGGCATGAATGCGCCACCACCGGTGCCGGCAGGTCACCGCTGGGTCGCCCCATGGCGTCTGTCGAAAAGTGTTGCTCGACCTGGCCACCATGGATGCTGTTGATGTTCAGGGTGCTGACCCTGGCGCCCGGAGGCTCCACCGGCTCGCTGGTGCGGCGCCCGGCGAGCCGGGGTTGCAGTTCGGTTTCCAGCAAATGGATGAAAGCGCTCATATGGTTGATGGCGCTGTCGCCCAGAAAGGGCATGGAGCCGTGGGCGATGCGTCCGCTGGTTTCGACTTCGCTCCACCAGACGCCGCGGTGACCCAGGCAGATACGGTCGACGCCCAGTGGCTCCGGAATAATGACATGGTGCACACGCGGCCGGCTGAAGTAGCCGCGCTCAGCCAGGTAACCCACCCCCGAAAAACCACCCGACTCCTCGTCGACCGTGCCCGAGATTTCCAGCGCACCAGGAAAGGGCAGCCCTTCTTCCAAAATGGCTTCGCAAGCGATCACGCTGGCGGCCAGCCCGCCCTTCATGTCACAACTGCCGCGGCCATAGACCTTGCCGTCCTTGACCTGGCCGCCAAAGGGCTCAGTGGTCCAGCCCGGACCGGCTTCGACCACATCAATGTGGCTGTTGAAGTGCACGCACTCCCCCGCGCCCTGGCCCTCGTAGCGCGCCACCACATTGACCCGAGGGTGGGAATCGCGGTCGCCCGGGGCGCCCACGGCGCGCAGGTATTCCACTGCAAAGCCGCGCTTTTTCAGGCGCTCGCCGAGCAGCCGCGCGCAGGCCTCATAAGCGTCGCCCGGCGGGTTGACGGTGGGAATGCGGATCAGGTCCTGGGTCAGCGCGACGACCTCGTCGCGCTTGGCGGTAATGCGTTGGAGCAGGCTGTCGTGGTTCATGCGGCACAGTCTATGCGATGCCGATGAACTCAACTCACTGAAGGTGAAGGCGGGTTGTTGCCCGTTCAGTTTTGCCGCCACGGCAGGCCGCGCCAGCGCCAGCCGCCCTTGAGGCCGCGGTGACCCTCGGCATCTGGATCACCTTCAAAACCTTCGAGGATGTTGTAGGCCTGCAAGCCCAACTCGGTGGCGCGCCGGGCGGCGGCAATGGAGCGCACGCCGCTGCGGCACAGCAGCAAGGCTTTTTTGCCCGGTGGCACGGCAGCCAGCAAGCCCTCATCGAACCCGCTGTTCATGCTCATGCCCGGCCATTGCTTCCAGGCCAGCGCCACCGCACCCGGCACAAAGCCGACCCACTCACGCTCGGCGTCGCAGCGAATGTCGACCAGCACGGCGTCGCCGGACTGCACCCATTGCCAGGCCGTTGCTGGCGAAATATCGCCGGCGTAGCCCTTGGCCGGTGGCTGGTCTGTAGCGGGGTGGCTGATTGGATCGAGGGGGGCATGCGGTGAAGTCATGGCACGATTTTGCCGCAGCCGGACGCGGACGAGGCCGGAGCTTACAAAATCCTGACGACAGCGGCTGAATTTGAAGACGTTTGCACGCTTTTTCGTCGGTAAAAACCCTCTTGGCAGCGTCTCCATCCGCGCTGATGATGCTCAGTCAAACATTTTTCATAGGAGACAGTGATGACCGAGAACAAAAGCCCCCGCCGTCGTGGCCTCTTGAAGGGCGCCGCCGTTGCAGCCGGCGCAATGAGCGCGCCGATGATTGCGACCGCCCAAACCACCACCACACTGCGCTTTCAGAGCACCTGGCCTGCCAAAGACATTTTTCATGAATTTGCCAATGACTTCGCGGCCAAGGTCAACGCCATGGCCAGCGGCAAGCTCAAGATTGAAGTGCTGCCATCGGGCGCGGTCGTGCCGGCCTTTCAGCTCCTCGAAGCCGTCAACAAGGGCACGCTGGACGGCGGTCATGGCGTGGTGGCTTACCACTACGGCAAGAACAATGCGCTGGCCTTGTGGGGCTCCGGTCCGGCTTTCGGCATGGACCCGAACATGGTCCTGGCCTGGCACAACTACGGCGGCGGCAAGGCGCTGCTGCAGGAGATCTACAAGTCCCTGAACATGGACGTGGTCTCTTATCTCTACGGCCCCATGCCAACGCAGCCTTTTGGCTGGTTCAAAAAGCCGGTGTCCAACGTGGCCCAGATGAAGGGCGTGAAGTTCCGCACCGTCGGTCTGGCCGTGGACATGTACACCGACATGGGAGCGGCGGTGAACCCGCTGCCTGGTGGCGAGATCATCCCGGCACTTGACCGCGGTCTGCTGGATGCGGCCGAGTTCAATAACGCGTCGTCGGACCGTATTTTGGGCTTCCCTGATGTGACGAAAAACTGCATGTTGCAGTCTTTCCATCAGTCGGGCGAGCAGTTTGAAATTTTGTTCAACAAGGGCAAATTCGACGCGCTGCCCGCCGAGCTCAAGTCCATCATCGACTACGGTGTCCAGGCGGCCAGCGCCGACATGAGCTGGAAGGCGATCGAGCGCAACTCGAAGGACTATATTGATCTGAAAAAGCAAGGCATCAAGTTCTACAAGACGCCTGACTCCATTCTCAGGGCCCAATTGGCCTCCTGGGACAAGATCATGGCCAAGAAGAGCGCAGAAAACCCATTGTTCAGTAAGGTCCTGGAGTCGCAAAAAGCATACGCTGAGCGCGCAGGTCAGTGGCAGAACGATTACATGGTGGACTTCAAGATGGCCTACAACCATTACTTCGCCAAAGGTCCAAAAAAGACGTAAGCCTTTTTAAGACGCGGTCGGTGACCGATTACACCAGCCATACCGGATGCCGGATGGCTGGTTTGTTTTTTTCAGAAGAGAGCCATGAAAATCCAAACACTTTTACACACGGCTGACCACATCAGCACTTGGGTGGGCAAGGCGTTCGCCTGGCTCATCGTGGTGCTGATGCTGGTGGTGGTGGCCGAGGTCTTCAAGCGCTACGCGCTCAATGCGCCCACCGCCTGGGTCTTCGATGCCAGCAACATGCTTTACGGCACCTTGTTCATGATGGGGGGTGCCTACACGCTGTGCCAGGACGGTCATGTGCGTGGCGATTTTCTCTATGGCAATTTCAAGCCACGCACGCAGGCCAGCGTTGATCTGGTGCTCTACGTGGTCTTTTTTCTGCCAGGCATTGCTGCCCTGACCTGGTCGGGCTGGACCTATTTTCAGGATTCCATGGCCATTCACGAGCAGACCTTCAACGCCGATCCGCTACCGGTCTATCCCTTTAAGTTCATCATTCCCTTGTCGGGTCTTCTCGTGCTGATGCAGGGCGTTTCAGAAATCGTGCGCTGCGTGGTCTGTCTGAAAACGGGTGAATGGACGCCCCGGCTCAAGGACGCCCAAGAGTCCGATGTGGTGGCCCAGCAACTGGAGTCGAGCGAATACGTCGACGAAGAAGCCAAGCGTCTGGCCATCGAAAAGTCCGTTGGAATGAAGGGTTGATGATGAGCAACGCTGCACTGGGTATGACCATGCTGTGCCTGATCGTGGTCGTGATCATGATGGGTTTCCCCACCGCGTTCACGCTGATGGGTCTGGGCATGATGTTTGGCTTTGTCGCCTTCTACGATCCGGCCACACCGTGGCTGAGCAACAAGATTTTTGACCTGATGGTCCAGCGCGCCTTTGGCGCGATGAACAACGATGTTTTGCTGTCTATCCCGCTGTTCGTACTCATGGGGTACGTGATGGAACGCGGGGCGCTGGTGGACAAGATGTTTCACAGCGTCCAGCTGGCGTTTCGCAATTTGCCGGGTTCGCTGGCCGTCACCACGCTGGTGATCTGCACCTTCTGGGGCATCGCCAGCGGACTGGTCGGCGCTGTGGTGGTGCTCATGGGTGTGATCGCCATGCGCCCGATGCTCAACGCGGGTTATGACACGCGGCTGGCGGCCGGCGTGATCACCGCTGGCGGCACCCTGGGCATTTTGATTCCACCGTCGGTGATGATCATTGTCTACGCGGCGGTGGCCGGCCAGTCGGTCGTCAAGCTCTACGCTGCAGCTATGTTCCCCGGCTTTTTTCTGGCCTTTTTGTACCTGGTCTATGTGATTGGCTGGTGCTTGATCGACCCAAAGGTCGCGCCCAAGCTACCGCCCGAGCAGATGAAAGCCCCGATCTCGCCCTGGGTGGCTCACTTGTCGAACAGTTATTCGCGCTTCATGCTGCCGGCCTTGATCGCTGCCGTCGTGTCGCCCGCCAAAGCCTTGCGCAGCGGTGTTGCCGATGTCAGTTTGAAATGGTGGCAATTGCTGGCGGGCCTGGCGCGCGCGCTGGCTCCGGTGATTCTCGCCGTGGCGACGTTGGGCGCAGTCTGGTGGTACGTCACGATTTACTCCCAAAAAGACAATGAGCCGGCGCCGGTGCAGGTCGCGCAGATCGCTGAGAAGTCGGCAGCTCCGGCCGCTGCGGGTGGGCTGCAGACGCCCCCCGTGGACACAGGCGCGGTGCAGGAGCCTCCCGCCGAAGGGGGCTTGCAAGCCCCTCCGGGTTCTGGTGAATTGGCGGCGCCGCCGGGCTCGGAGGCCGATGCAAAAACGGCAACAGCTGAAAAAGATGAACCGCTGCGCGACATGGGGGCCGGCGAAGCCACCGAGGTGGCCAAGACCGAGCCCGTGCCGGCCGGGTTTTACAATGGCTTCGTGATCTGCTGTCTCATCACGCTGGCGCTGTTGGGCTATTACTACTGGAAGTTTGATGCCGAGCAGTACGAGATCATGTCGATGCTGATTCATTCGGTCGCGCCGCTGGCGATTTTGACCTTTGTGGTGCTGGGGGTGATTCTTTTCGGCATCACCACGGCCACGGAGTCGGCTGCGGTGGGTGCGGCCGGCGCTTTCCTGATGGCCTGGCAGGCCAAGACGCTGAACTTTCAAAAGATCAAGGAGGCGGTGTTTTTGACGGCCAAGACGACCTCCATGGTCTGCTGGCTGTTTGTCGGCTCGGCCCTTTTCTCGGCTGTGTTTGCGATTCTGGGCGGTCAGCGCCTGGTCGAAACCTGGGTGCTCAGCATGGACCTCTCGCCCATGCAGTTCCTGTTGCTGTCGCAGGCCATCATTTTCGTGCTGGGCTGGCCGCTGGAGTGGACCGAGATCATCGTGATTTTTGTGCCGATCTTCCTGCCCCTGCTGCAACATTTCCAGATCGACCCGATGCTCTGGGGCGTGCTGGTGTTCGTTAATCTGCAAGCGGCTTTCCTGTCGCCGCCGGTGGCCATGTCGGCCTTCTATCTCAAAGGTGTGTCGCCCGCGCATGTGACGATCAACCAGATCTTTGCCGGCATGATGCCCTACATGCTGATCGTGATCTTGTGCATGGTGCTGATGTACATCTGGCCCGGCCTGACATTGTGGCTGCCGAACTACCTGTACGGGGGCGGTACCTGAGCGGACTGCCGCAGAAGCTGAAAAGGGCGTCCTCGAGGCGCCCTTTTCCTTGGGTCATGGCCTGAGACCTTGTAAGATTGACGTTTACGTAAACGTAAGACCTGAAAAGGTCTTTTGACGCAGCACTTCACGGAGACTCCGATGACCGATCTGTCCGCCGAATACCTGGCCCTGGCCAACTACCGACCCACACACAAGGTGCGCTTCGTCACGGCAGCTTCGCTGTTCGACGGGCATGATGCGGCCATCAACATCATGCGCCGCATCTTGCAGAGCATGGGCGCCGAGGTGATTCACCTGGGTCACAACCGCAGCGTTGATGAGGTGGTCACCGCCGCCTTGCAGGAGGATGCGCAGGGCATCGCGATCAGCTCCTACCAGGGGGGGCATGTCGAGTATTTCAAGTATATGGTTGACTTGCTGAAAAGCCGCGGAGGCGAGAACATCCAGGTCTTCGGCGGCGGTGGCGGCGTGATTGTGCCGCCTGAAATTCGTGAGTTGCATGCCTACGGCGTGTCGCGCATCTACAGCCCGGAGGACGGGCAAAAGATGGGCCTGGCCGGCATGATCGGCGAGATGGTCATGCGCTGTGACAAAGACCTCACCGGTCTGGCGCCCAAGAGCCTGGACGCGATGGCCGGGCACGGCGAGATGAACTGGCGTGCGCTGGCGCAGCTCATCACCGCGCTTGAAAATGAAAAGGCCGATCCGGTGCTGGTCAAGGCTATTCGCGAGCGCGCCGCCACGACCCAAATTCCGGTTCTGGGCATTACCGGCACTGGTGGCGCCGGCAAGTCGTCGCTGACGGATGAACTGATTCGCCGGCTGCGGCTGGACCAAAACGACCAGCTGCGGATTGCTGTCATCAGCATTGACCCGTCGCGCCGCAAGAGCGGTGGCGCGCTGCTGGGCGACCGTATCCGCATGAATGCGATCTCTCCCTGGAGTCAGGGCGCACGCGTTTTCATGCGCAGTCTGGCCACGCGCGATTTCGGCTCCGAGATCAGCAAGGCCTTGCCCGATGTGCTGGCTGCCTGCAAGGTCGCGGGCTTTGATCTGATCGTTGTCGAGACCTCGGGCATTGGTCAGGGCGACGCCGCCATCGTGCCGCACGTCGACGTGCCTTTGTATGTGATGACCCCTGAATTCGGGGCCGCCAGCCAGCTCGAAAAAATCGACATGCTGGATTTCGCCGAATTCGTTGCGATCAACAAGTTTGACCGCAAAGGCTCGCTGGACGCCTTGCGCGATGTGGCCAAGCAGGTGCAGCGCAACAAGGAGGCCTGGAACACGCCGACCGAGCAAATGCCGGTCTTTGGCACCATGGCCGCGCGCTTTAACGACGATGGCGTGACGGCCTTGTACCAGGCGCTCAAGGACAAACTGGCCAGCCTGGGTCTGCCTCTGGTGACGGGCTCGCTGCCGCGCGTCGAGGTGCGCCACAGCACCAACCAGACGCCGGTGGTGCCGGCTGCGCGCACGCGCTATCTGGCCGAAATTTCGGACACCGTGCGCGGCTATAAAAAGAAGGGCCGCGAGCAAGCCCAGTTGGCCCGCGAGATTCAGCAGCTGCACGCTGCGGCCGCCATGCTCACCGCCGGCAAGCCTGAAAAGGCCCGCGCCGCCGAAGCGGCGATTGATCTGGCTGCGCAGCGCGAGCAAATCCAGGACCCCTCGGCCAGAAAATTGCTGGCGCAGTGGCCGGAGATGAAAAAGGCCTACGCCGGCGACGAATACGTGGTGAAGATTCGCGACAAAGAAATTCGCACCGCACTGACCACCAAATCGCTGTCGGGCACCACCATCCGCAAGGTCAGCTTGCCGCAGTACGAGGACCACGGTGAAATTCTCAAGTGGCTGATGCTGGACAACGTGCCCGGAAGCTACCCCTATACCGCCGGCACGTTTGCCTTCACGCGCGAGGGGGAAGACCCGACCCGTATGTTTGCCGGCGAGGGTGACGCCTTTCGCACCAACACCCGCTTCAAGCTGCTCAGCCAGGGCATGCCGGCCAAGCGCTTGTCGACCGCCTTTGATTCGGTCACGCTGTACGGTAACGATCCCGACTTGCGGCCCGACATTTACGGCAAGGTCGGCAATTCCGGCGTGAGCATTGCCACGCTGGACGACCTGAAGGTGCTGTACGGCGGCTTTGATTTGTGTTCACCCAGCACCAGTGTGAGCATGACCATCAACGGCCCGGCACCGTCGATCTTGGCGATGTTCATGAACGCGGCGATTGACCAGAATCTGGAAAAGTTCCAGGCCGACAACGGGCGCCAGCCCACCGACACGGAAAGTCTCAAGATCCGGGAATGGGTGCTGGCCAATGTGCGCGGCACGGTGCAGGCCGACATCCTGAAAGAAGACCAGGGCCAGAACACCTGCATCTTCTCCACCGAGTTTTCCCTGAAAGTGATGGGCGATATTGCCGAGTATTTTGTGCACCACAACGTGCGCAATTTCTACAGCGTGTCCATCAGCGGCT
>CAIMVC010000011.1 GCA_903844825.1 uncultured Burkholderiales bacterium
CGACATCTATATCCGCGAGGGTTGCTACAACTGCCACTCGCAAATGATCCGGCCCCTGGTGGCCGAGACCCTGCGCTACGGTCACTATTCGGTCGCCGGCGAGTTCGTCTACGACCATCCGTTTCAGTGGGGTAGCAAGCGTACCGGCCCGGATCTGCACCGCGTCGGCGGCAAGTACAGCGATGAGTGGCAGCGCCTTCACCTGATCAGTCCGCGCGATCTGGTGCCTGAGTCCATCATGCCCGCCTACCCTTGGCTGGAAAAAACGCCGGCCGATGCGGGCTCCATCGAGCGCCACATGCGCGCCTTGCGCACCGTCGGCGTGCCGTACACCGACGCTGAAATTGCGGCGGCACCCGCCGAGCTGTCTGGCAAGACCGAGCTGGATGCGCTGATCGCGTACCTGCAAGGTCTCGGCTTGGCACTGAAATAAATAAAAAAAGGGAGCCCAGGGTGGATATCAATAGTCTTCGAAGCGGCGTCACCGTCGCCGCATTTTTGGTTTTTATCGGGATTCTGGTTTGGGCCTACATGCCTTCGCGCCGCTCAGAGTTTGACGCCGCGGCACGTTTGCCATTCACGCCAGATCAGGAGTGAGCGACATGAGTGATTTCATCAATGGTTTCTGGCCCTGGTATGTGGCTGCGATCAGCCTGGTGTCGATCCTGGCCTGTGCTCTTTTGCTGTGGATTGCCGGCAAGGCGACGGTCAACGCCCACCCGGGGCAAGCTCACGACAACACCACCGGTCACGTCTGGGATCAGGACCTGCGCGAGCTCAACAACCCCTTGCCGCGCTGGTGGATGTGGTTGTTCATCCTGACGGTGATTTTTGCCCTGGGCTACCTGGCGATCTTTCCCGGTCTGGGCAGCTACCAGGGGCTGTCCAAGTGGTCAACTCAAGGCGAGCATCAATCGGATGTTGAGCGCATGCGTACCGAGCTGGCACCCCTGTACGCCGAGTTTTCGGCGAAGTCGGTCGATGCACTGGCGAGCGATCCCCGCGCGTTGGCCATCGGCGAGCGTCAGTTCATGAACACCTGCGCTCAGTGCCACGGCTCGGATGCTCGCGGCAGCAAGTCTTATCCGAACCTCACCAATGGCAACGCGGCCTGGCTGGGTCAGCGTGGTGCCGACCACATCGTGCAGACCGTCACCAACGGTCGCACCGGCGTGATGCCGCCCATGGGCGTAGCCGTCGGTAACGATGCAGCGATTGCCGAGCTGGCCAACTACGTCTTGTCCTTGTCCGGCAGCCCGCACAACGAGATCAAGGCCTTTGGTGGCAAGAAGTATTTCTCTGCCTGCGCTGCCTGCCACGGCGTCGACGGCAAGGGCAACAAGGCGCTGGGCGCGCCCAACCTGACCGATGACTACTGGTTGCACGGCTGGGGCGAGGCGGCCATTGTCAACGTCATCAAAAACGGAAAAACTAATGTGATGCCGGCGCAGGCCCCCAAGCTCACGGCCGATCAGATTCACGTTGTGGCCGCTTATGTGCTCAGCTTGTCGGGTGGAGCGACCGTTGCAGCGGCTCAGCCGGCCGCCAGTAAGTAGGGTAGAGGCTGGCCGGCTCCGACGTGATGAAAGTTTTCTTGCATGACCGCCTCCGCTGACAAGGTCGCTAATGTCCGGCGCGTCATTGCGATTGTGCCGACCGCAACCTCGCCCGGCGCTGACGATTCGACGCTCGTCACCTCGCTCTACAAGTCCGACGAAAAAATTTATGCGCGGGCGGTGTCTGGCTGGTTCAGTCGTTGGCGCTGGGCCATGGTGTGGGCCACGCAGCTGGTGTTTTACGGTCTACCCTGGCTCAGTCTGCATGGTCGCCAGGCGATGTTGTTTGACCTCGGCGCCCGCCGTTTTTATATCTTCGAGCTGGTGCTCTACCCGCAGGACCTGATCTACCTGACGGGCTTGCTCATCATCAGTGCGTTGTCCTTATTCTTATTCACGGCGGTGGCTGGTCGCTTGTGGTGCGGCTATGCCTGCCCGCAAACCGTCTACACCGAAATTTTCATGTGGGTCGAGCGCAAGATCGAGGGCGACCGCCCCGCGCGCATGCGACTGGACAAGGCGCCGATGAGCGCGGGCAAACTCGGGCGAAAGAGCGCCAAACATGCCGTCTGGCTGGCCATCGGGGTGTGGACCGGCTTTACCTTTGTGGGCTACTTCACGCCGATCCGGGAACTCGCGCAGGAGGTGGCAGTTCTTTCGCTCGGTCCATGGGAGTGGTTCTGGGTACTGTTCTACGGTTTTGCCACCTACGGTAATGCGGGCTGGATGCGTGAGCAGGTCTGCAAGTACATGTGCCCATACGCGCGCTTTCAAAGCGCTATGTTCGACCGCGACACCCTGATCGTGAGTTACGACAAGGCGCGTGGCGAGGGTCGGGGCGTGCGACCGCGAGGCGACAGCGCAGAGCAGTACCACGCCAAGGGGCTGGGCGACTGCATCGATTGCGGCCTGTGCGTGCAGGTCTGCCCGACCGGCATCGACATTCGCAATGGCTTGCAGTACGAGTGCATCAGTTGCTCGGCCTGTATTGACGTGTGTAACGGCGTGATGGACAAGATGCATTACCCGCGCGGTCTGATTCGCTACAGCACGCCCAACGCCATGTCCTTGCGGCTGCATGGCATGTCGATGCTGCGGCGCGTTTTGCGGCCGCGGGTCCTGATCTACACCACCGTTTTGCTCGCCGTCAGTCTAGGTGTGTTGGGTAGCTTGATGATGCGTCCGCCCTTGAAGGTGGACGTGGTGCGCGACCGCGGCGCCATCGCACGCATGGTCGGTCAGGGTCTGATTGAAAATGTGTACCGCCTGCAGATCATGAACGCCACCGAACAGGCGCAGCAGTATGAAATTCGTGTCAGCGGCATCCAGGGTGCCCGGGTGGTGTCCGATGACGACATTCATGTCGATGCAGCCAGTTCGCGCTGGGTAGCCGTTCGCGTTCAGGCTCCTCCCGGCGCCGCCAGTCCAGGGTCGCACCCTATGAACTTTCGGATCGCGACCCGGAGCGGCGAACACATCGAGGTGGTTGAGAAATCGGTGTTTCTGGTGCCCCGCTGACCTTGTCCGCGCGCGGCAGGACGCAGTGCCCATAGACGGCATTCAGGCTGATAAAAGTAAGCAAGGAGACAACGATGAACGTCACGATCAGACCCCAGCCCCAGGACGAGATGCAGGCCCGCAATGCGCAGCCCCAGGAGGAGATGCAGGCCCGCGCTACGCGGCCCTGGTGGAAGGAGCCTTATGTCTGGATGGTGATTGCGGGCCCGCTGTCTGCCGTGGTGGCGTGTGCCATCACCGCGGTCTATATTTTTCAGGGACCTGACCGCGTTATTTCCGAGGAGCAGTACCGAGAGGGGCTGGCGATCAGGCAGCAGGTGCAAACGGCGGCCCCGGCCATGCAACCAGCGCTGCTGGGACGCAACCACAGTGCCACGGGAGGGCCTGCGCATGTCAAGCCCTGATAACGAGCGCAGCCCCGATCAGGAAAAGAAAATCCAACATTGGGGCCTGGTGTTGTGGCCCTCGTTTTTAGCCGCTTGCACGCTGGAGGTGCTGATCTTTGCCCTGGTGGACCCGGGCGAAATTCACTGGCCCAGTGAGCTAGGTAACCCGTCGCGCCAGAGCGTCTACACCGTCGCCTTTTTCGCCTTCTGGCTGATCACCATGGTCAGCAGCCGTCTGGTGCTCTGGATGACCGTGTCGGGCCAGGACGTCAACGATTTGAGCGTCAGTGACAGACCGGCTGACTGACGATGCGCTTGAGCGCGTCAGCGTCCTGAATGTGGATGTGACGCTGCTTGACCTCGATCACCCCGTCATGCACAAACTTGGAAAAAGTTCGGCTGACCGTTTCGAGTTTCATGCCCAGATAGCTGCCAATTTCCTCTCGTGTCATGCGCAGGATCAGCTCTGACTTTGAGAATCCCCGGGCTTGCAGGCGCTGCACGAGGTTGAGTAAAAACGCGGCCAAGCGTTCCTCGGCTCGCATGCTACCCAGCAGCAGCATGACGCCGTGCTCCCGAACGATCTCGCGGCTCATGATCTTGTGCACGTGGTGCTGCAAAGCGTTGACCTCGCGGGAAATTTCCTCGATGCGGTCAAAGGGAATGACGCAGACCTCGGCGTCTTCCAAGGCTGTGGCGTCGCAGGTGTGTTGTTCGTTGACGATGCCGTCCAGGCCGATGATCTCGCCGGCCATCTGAAACCCTGTGACCTGATCACGGCCGTCTTCGGTGTTGATGCTCGTTTTGAAAAAACCGGTGCGTATGGCGTACAGCGAGGTGAACTTTTCACCATTGTGAAACAAGGCAGTGCCGCGTTTGATGCTCCGGCGGGTGGCGACCAGTTCGTCGACACGATTGAGTTCCTCGGAGTTAAGACCCAGGGGCATGCACAACTCGCGAAGGTTGCAGTTGGAGCAGGCGACTTTGATGGTTTCTTTGAGCATGGTCCGTCTTTGCATATTGTGATTTTTCGAACGCTTCTCCATTATCCGGCGCTTCGCCAAGTTGCAAGCTCTGCTTGTTAGTAAAACTCTGTGCGGCTGCTGAGGAGCTTGATGCAGGTCAAGGTTTGAATCTTATTTTGGCCTGACAGTCTCGCTTCTTCTTGGGGACTTTTCATGAGTGTCGTTTCACCCGAATTGCTGCGCCAACTGGATTTGAGCGGTCCGCGCTACACGTCCTATCCCACGGCAGACCGTTTTGTCGAGGCATTTTCGGCGGCCGACTATGAGCAAGCGCTTGAGCTGCGGCGGGTGGGGGCTGCGCACATCTCGCCTCTGTCGCTCTACATTCACATCCCCTTTTGTGAGTCACTTTGCTACTACTGCGCTTGCAACAAGATCATCACAAAACACCATGAGCGCGCTGCGAGCTATCTGCGCTACCTCGATCGTGAGCTCGCATTGCACACGGCACGCCTGGGTCTGGGCCAGACACTCAGTCAGTTGCATCTCGGGGGCGGCAGCCCGACATTCTTGAGCGACGACGAATTGCGCACCTTGATGTCCATGGTGCGCCGATACTTCAAGCTCGCGGCGGGCGGCGAGTATTCGATCGAAGTTGACCCGCGCACGGTGAACGCACAGCGTCTGGCGGTTCTCGGCGAACTGGGCTTTAACCGGCTGAGTTTTGGCGTGCAGGACTTTGACCCCGCTGTGCAAAAGGCGGTGCACCGAATTCAGCCCGCCGAGCAGGTTTTTGAGCTGGTTGCCGCAGCCCGGCAGCAGAGCTTCGAGTCGGTCAACGTGGATCTGATTTACGGTCTGCCGCAACAAACCCCCGAGTCCTTCGACCGCACGCTGGCGCAGATGGCGCAGCTCCGGCCTGACCGGATTGCGCTTTACGCCTATGCGCATTTGCCTGAGCGCTTTAAGCCGCAGCGGCGCATTGTGTCGGCTGAACTGCCTTCGGCGGCGGCTAAGTTAGCCATGTTGTCGCGCTCGCTGGAGGCCTTTGAGAGGGCTGGTTATGTCTACGTGGGCATGGATCACTTTGCCTTGCCCAACGACGCGCTGGCGGTGGCGCGGCGCCAAGGGCGATTGCACCGCAATTTTCAAGGTTACAGCACGCAGCCCGATTGCGACCTGATCGCGCTGGGCGTCTCCGCCATTGGCCGGGTCGGGGTGACTTACAGCCAGAACGCCAAGACCCTGGAGGACTATTACGACCATCTTGATCAGGGGCGCCTGCCGATTGTTCGCGGTCTGGCCCTGTCGCGCGACGATCTGCTCAGGCGCAGCGTCATCATGGCCATCATGTGCCAGGGTGAGCTTCAGTTCGAAGCCATTGAGCTGGCGTTTTTGATTGACTTTCGCAGCTACTTTGCCGCCGAGCTGGAGGCCTTGCAGACCCAGGTGGATCAGGGCCTGGTTCAGGTCTCGGACAGCGCCCTGGAGGTGACCGCCAAAGGCTGGTTTTTTGTGCGTGCGGTGGCCATGGTGTTTGACCGTTACCTACAGGCCGATCGCAACCGTTCTAGGTTCTCTAAAATTATCTGATGCAAACTTCTCTCGCGGCCACTGCCTTGCTCATGGGGCTGGCGGGCGGGCCGCATTGTGTGGCCATGTGCGGTGCGGCCTGTGCCGGTATTGGCCGCGCTGCGTCTGGCACCGAGCGGCGCAGCTTGTGGCTTTTTCAAGGCGGCCGTTTGCTGGGCTATTCGGTGTTGGGCGCCTTGGCCGCGGCGTCCATGCAGGGTCTGGGCTGGCTCAGCATTCATTCGGCAGCACTGCGTCCGGTCTGGACCCTGCTGCATGTCGCGTCCGCCTTGCTGGGACTGATGCTGCTGTGGCGCGCGCGCCAGCCGATCTGGCTGGAGGAGGGCGCGCGTCGGGTCTGGGGGCGGGTGCGCGGCCTGGGCACGGTCGCATCCCGCCCGGCCGCTCCCCTGTTGTTGGGTCTGGCCTGGGCATTTTTGCCCTGCGGTTTGCTGTATTCGGCCGTTTTGGTGGCGGCCTTGAGTTCCGGTCCGGTGGCTGGCGCAGGCGTGATGGCCTTGTTTGCCATCGGCAGCGGCGTCAGTCTGATGGCCGGCCCCTGGCTTTGGCTGCGTCTGCGCGGACAGGGTTCGGGCCAATGGGCGATCCGGGTAGCGGGTGCAGCCCTGCTCGCAAGTTCGGTCTGGGCACTCTGGATGGGGCTGGTGCATGACACCGCCCCCTGGTGCGTGACGCCGGCGATGGCGCCTTGATCGGGCTGCTTCGGAGCGGCTGAAATAAATCTTACAATTTCCGCTTTCCGGGGGCAGACAGGCTGCCTTGGCCGCTCTTGACGGCATGGCGCAGAGTCAGCCCTCTTTTTTTTCACCGATTCAAGTACATCATGAACAAGTCCTTGTGGTCTCTCGC
>CAIMVC010000012.1 GCA_903844825.1 uncultured Burkholderiales bacterium
ATCGACCAAATCGGTTTTCAGGCGCGCCATGATGGGCTGGGTTTCGGGGTCGCCCATGCGGCAGTTGAACTCGAGGGTTTTGACATGGCCCTGTGGGTCAATCATCAAACCTGCGTACAAGAAGCCGGTGAACGGAATGCCGTCTTTTTCCATGCCCTTGATGGTGGGCAATATGATTTCGCGCATGGCGCGGGCATGCACCTCAGGCGTGACCACGGGGGCTGGCGAATACGCGCCCATGCCGCCGGTGTTGGGGCCTTCATCCCCATCCAGCAACCTTTTGTGGTCTTGGCTGGTGGCCAAGGCGATCACGTGCTTGCCATCACAAAGCACCATGAAGCTGGCTTCCTCGCCCTGCAAAAACTCTTCAATCACCACGCGCGCGCCACCCTCGTTGTGCTTGACGCCCAGCGGGTTGTAACTGGCATCCGGCGCGAGCATGAAGTCGATGGCCTCATGCGCCTCGGCCAGGCTCATGGCCACGACCACGCCCTTGCCCGCCGCCAGCCCGTCGGCCTTGATGACGATGGGCGCACCCTTGGCGTCCACATAGACGTGGGCTGCTGCGGCGTCTGAAAAGGTGTCGTAGTCAGCCGTGGGGATGCCATGGCGCTTCATGAAGGCTTTTGAAAAAGCCTTGGAACTCTCGAGCTGGGCGGCCGCCCGGGTCGGGCCAAACACACGCAGGCCATGGGCACGGAAATCATCCACGATGCCAGCCGCCAGGGGCTGCTCGGGGCCCACCACCGTCAGGGCAATTTTCTGGTCGATGGCCCACTGGCGCAGCTGCGCCACGTCGGTGATGTCGATATTCTTGAACTGCGCATCCAGCGCCGTGCCACCATTGCCCGGGGCCACATACACCGACAGGACCTTGGGCGACTGCGCCAGCTTCCACGCCAGGGCATGCTCGCGGCCGCCACCACCCACTACTAAAACTTTCATGTCTTCGCTTTCATGTCGTCACCTTCAAGGGCAAGCTGATCCGCCTGCCGGCCGGAGCATTATCGGGGCAAGACCCGAGCTCTTAAAGGGAGATGGCTGCGTTGTGAAAGACGTCCTGGGTATCGTCCAGGTCTTCCAGCACATCGAGCAGTCGCTGCATTTTTTGCGCATCATCGCCCGACAGCTCAATCGTGTTGTCGGCGCGCATGGTGACTTCAGCGACTTCGGGCTTCAGGCCCGCAGCTTCCAGCGCCGTTTTGACCTTTTCAAAGTCGGCCACGGGCGTTAACACCTCGATGGCGCCGTCCTCGTCGGTGATCACATCGTCGGCGCCGGCCTCAAGCGCCACTTCCATGACCTTGTCCTCGCTCACGCCGGGAGCGAAGATCAGTTGGCCGCAGTGCTTGAACTGAAAGGCCACCGAGCCTTCGGTGCCCATGTTGCCGCCGTGCTTGGAAAAGGCGTGGCGCACCTCGGCCACGGTGCGAACCCGGTTGTCGGTCATGCAGTCGACGATGATGGCCGCGCCGCCAATGCCATAACCCTCGTAGCGGATTTCCTCGTAATTGACGCCTTCGAGGTTGCCGGTGGCCTTGTCAATATTGCGCTTGATGGTGTCGGCCGGCATGTTGGCAGCCTTGGCCTTTTCCACCGCCATGCGCAGCCGCGGGTTGGTATCCAGATCGCCCCCGCCCAGGCGCGCGGCAACCATGATCTCGCGGATCACGCGCGTCCAGATCTTGCCCCGTTTTTCATCCTGGCGACCTTTTCGGTGCTGAATATTCGCCCATTTACTGTGTCCGGCCACGAAGAATCCTTGTCTGAGGGATGAATTGATTTAACCTAAGCACCGCATTTTACTTTTCACTACAGCACGGGCCTGCGGGTCCGCAAAACCCGACAGGAACGCCATGGCCGAGCCGCTGCTAATTGCCCAAAATACCAGCACCCACTGCGAACTGCTGCCCGAACTGGCCAACCGGCATGGCCTGATCACGGGCGCCACGGGCACCGGCAAGACCGTGACCTTGCAGACCCTGGCCGAGAAATTCTCTGGCATCGGCGTGCCGGTGTTCATGGCCGACGTCAAAGGCGATCTGACCGGCATCAGCCAGCCGGGTCACTTTAGCGACAAGCTGCTGACCACTCTCAAAGACCGCAGCATCACCCCGCCGCCGCCGCTGGCCTGTCCAACGCAGTTGTGGGACGTCTTTGGCGAACAAGGCCATCCGGTGCGGGCCACGGTCTCCGACATGGGGCCGCTGCTGATCGGGCGCATGCTCAACCTCAACGAGACGCAGGCCGGCGTGCTCAACCTGGTCTTCAAGATCGCCGACGACCAGGGTTTGCTGCTGCTGGACTTGAAGGACCTGCGCGCCATGCTCCAGCACGTGGGCGACAAGGCCAGCGAGTTCACCACCGCCTACGGCAACGTCAGCGCCGCCAGCATCGGTGCCATTCAGCGCGGCTTGCTGCAACTCGAAAGCCAGGGAGGTAGCCAGTTTTTTGGTGAGCCCATGCTCAATATCGACGACTTCATGCAAACCGACAGTAGCGGGCGTGGCATGGTCAACGTGCTGGCGGCCGACAAGTTGCTCAACTCACCCCGCCTCTACGCAACGTTCTTGCTGTGGATGCTGTCCGAGCTGTTTGAACGTCTGCCGGAAATTGGCGACCCGGACAAGCCCAAGCTGGTCTTCTTTTTTGACGAGGCCCATCTGCTGTTCAATGAGGCGCCCAAGGTGCTGGTCGAGCGCATTGAGTTGGTGGTGCGACTGGTGCGCTCCAAAGGGGTGGGCGTTTATTTCGTCACGCAAAACCCGCTGGACATCCCCGACTCGGTACTGGCCCAACTGGGCAACCGCGTTCAGCACGCGCTGCGGGCGTACACGCCGCGCGATCAAAAGGCCGTCAAGGCCACAGCCCAGACCATGCGCCCCAAGCCGGGGCTGGACATCGAGGCCGCCATCACGGAACTGGCCGTGGGCGAAGCGCTGATCAGCCTGCTCGACGCCAAGGGACGGCCCACGCTGACCGAGCGCGCCTACGTCACCCCGCCCGCCAGCCAGCTCGGCCCGATCACCGCCGCCCAGCGCCAGGTTCTGCTGCAAAACTCACTGGTCACCGGTGTTTACGAAAAGACCGTGGACCGCGAGTCGGCGTTCGAGCTGCTCAAGGGCCGAACCCAGGCGAACGCCGCTACCGCCGCCGATGCGGCGGCAACCAGCGCCACGGCAGCGGGCAGCACCGCTGGCGGCCTCATGGGCGGTCTCAACGACGTGCTGTTTGGCAGCACCGGGCCGCGCGGCGCGCAGCGCGACGGCCTGGCCCAGACGCTGGTCAAATCGGCCGTGCGAACCATCGGCAGTTCGGTCGGGCGCGAGATCATTCGCGGCGTGCTGGGCGGCATCTTCGGCGGCAAAAGACGCTGATCCCTACGTTGCACCCTCCCCAAAAAAACACATCATGAGCACCCAGAACCCATCGCCCAAGGCCTATATCACCCCACCGGGCGTGCATGTCATCGACCACCCGCTGGTGCAGCACAAGCTCAGCTTGATGCGGCGCAAGGACGCCAGCACCAACACATTTCGGACCTTGCTCAATGAATTGAGCATGTTGATGGCCTATGAGATCACACGCGACATGCCCACCCAGGCCATCGAGATCGAAACGCCGCTGGAGACCATGACGGCCCGGGTCATCGACGGCAAAAAACTGGTGCTGGTGTCCATACTCCGGGCAGGCAACGGCATTTTGGAAGGCATGCTCAGCGTGGTGCCGGGCGCGCGGGTCGGCCACGTCGGCCTGTACCGCGACCCGCACACCCTGCAACCGGTGGAGTACTACTTCAAGATGCCGCAGGACATGCAAGAGCGCGACATCGTGGTGGTCGACCCGATGTTGGCCACCGGCAACTCTGCCATTGCAGCGATTGACCGGCTCAAACAACTCCAGCCCAAGTCGATCAAATTCGTTTGCCTGCTGACCTGCCCCGAAGGCGTGGCGGCCCTGCAAAAAGCCCATCCCGAGGTCCCCATTTTCACTGCTGCGGTGGACCGCCAGCTCAACGAGCATGGCTACATCCTGCCCGGTCTGGGCGACGCCGGCGACCGTATTTTTGGCACGCAATGAGCAGCGGGCCACGAGGACCGGACGGCAACGGCGCCCGCCAGGGTCTTTGGTCTTTGGTCTTTGGTCTTTGGTCTTTGCACAAGCCTTGATCTACCGCAGAGTCCGCCGGCACCCGATCGGAGAAAATAGCGGGTCGCCGCCCGCCCCCCCCGTCGCGGCCCTTCAAAGCTCCTGAGCACTTTGCTGACTTCCACCATGTCCGACTATCTGACTGCGGCCCTCTATAAATTTGTCGATCTGCCCGACTTTGCCGAACTGTGCGCTCCCCTGCAGGCTTTTTGTGAATCGCAGGCGGTGAAAGGCACTTTGCTGCTGGCGACCGAGGGCATCAATGGCACCATCGCTGGCCCCGAGGCAGGGGTCAGGGCGGTCCTAGCCAGGCTGCGCAGCGACCCCCGGCTGGCGGGTCTGGCGCACAAGGAGTCGTGGAGTCAGAAGGCGCCGTTTTACCGCATGAAGGTGCGACTCAAGCGCGAAATCGTCACCCTCGGCGTCGATGGCATCAACCCCAACCGCATGGCCGGGCGCTACGTCAAGCCCGAGCAATGGAACGCGCTGATTCGGGAGCCAGACGTTGTGCTGATCGACACCCGCAACGACTACGAGGTCCGCATCGGCACCTTCGAAGGCGCCATCAATCCCAAAACCGACAGTTTCTCGCAACTGCCAGCGTGGGTTGAGCGGGAGATGCAGCCCGGTGGACGGCTGCATGCTCAGGATGGCAAAAAACCCAGGGTCGCGATGTTTTGCACCGGCGGCATTCGCTGCGAAAAATCCACCGCTTTCATGCGCACGCGTGGCTTTGACGAGGTCTTTCACCTCGAAGGCGGCATCCTCAAGTATCTGGAGACCGTGACACCCGAACAAAGCAGCTGGCAGGGCGAGTGCTTTGTGTTCGATGAGCGCGTCTCGGTCGGGCACGACTTGCAACCCGGCCACTACGACTTGTGCCGCTCCTGCCGGGACCCGGTCAGCGCCGAGGACAAGCGCTCGCCGCTGTATGTCGAGGGCGTGAGCTGCCCCAACTGCCACGGCACCAAGACCGAGGAGCAGATGCAAGGCTTTCTGGAGCGACAGCGCCAGATCGCGCTGGCTAAAGCGCGCAATGAACGGCATATCGGCGTGCCGCGTGGCCGCGCCGCCCTGCCCCCTCACGAAGCGAGCTGATGGGCACTGGGCTGCCGCTGCTTTATTCGTTCAGACGCTGCCCCTACGCCATGCGCGCCCGGCTGGCCCTGGCGGTCAGTGGCACGGTCTGCGAGCTGCGCGAGGTCGTTTTGCGCAACAAGCCGGCCGAGTTGCAACAGGCCAGCGCCAAAGCCACGGTTCCCGTGCTGCTGCTGCCCGGTGGCGAAGTGCTCGAGCAAAGTCTGGACATCATGCGTTGGGCCCTCGGCCAGCACGACCCGTGTGACTGGCTGGTGCCGCAAGCAGGATCGATCGACGAGATGCATGCGCTGATCGCCGTTTGCGACAACGAATTCAAGCACCACCTGGACCGCTACAAGTACCCGAGCCGGCATGGCAACGCAGACCCCCTGCCACACCGAACGCAGGCCGCCCGATGGTTGACACAGCTCAACCAGCGCCTTGGCGAGCCAGCCGAATCAAACGCTCTGCTGGGACGCCGCCCCTGCCTGGCCGACATGGCCATTGCCCCGTTCTTGCGCCAATACGCGCACACCGATCAGGCCTGGTTTGATGCACAAGACTGGGCCGCCCTGCAGTCGTGGCTGGCGCGCTTTGAAGTCTCACCCCTTTTTGAGCGCATCATGAAAAAGTACCCGCCCTGGCAAAGCGGCTCGACAGCCGTCCTGTTTCCGGCACCCGCCTGAGGTTTGCAGCCACAGGTGTGCGCCCGTGCCGGGCGCACCATTAAAAAAGCCCGCTGGATCACTCCGGCGGGCTTTGACAGCAAGATCGGCAGAGCTCAGTCGGCAGTGGCCGCTTCAGCCTCGGGCTTGGGCTTGCCCTCTTTCTTGGGCAGCGGCTGAATATCGAGCACCACTTCACCGTTTTCAACGCCCTTGTCGTCCGTCGTGACCTTCATATCGACCGTCAGGCGTCCGCCGTCAACCAGGCGACCAAACAGCAACTCGTCGGCCAGGGCGCGGCGGATGGTGTCCTGGATCAGACGCTGCATGGGTCGTGCACCCATGAGCGGATCGAACCCTTTTTTGCCCAGGTACTTGCGCAAGGCATCGGTGAACGTGACGTCCACTTTCTTTTCTGCCAGTTGGGTTTCAAGCTGCAGCAAGAACTTGTCGACAACGCGCAAGATGACGGTTTCGTCCAGCGCCTTGCAGCTGACCGTGGCATCCAGGCGGTTGCGGAACTCAGGCGTGAACAAACGCTTGATGTCGGCCATCTCGTCGCCGGCTTCACGCGGGTTGGTAAAGCCAATGGTCGCCTTGTTCATCGTCTCGGCGCCGGCGTTGGTCGTCATGATGATGATGACATTGCGAAAGTCCGCCTTGCGACCGTTGTTGTCCGTCAAGGTGCCGTGGTCCATGACTTGCAGCAGGACGTTGAAGATGTCCGGGTGCGCTTTTTCGATCTCGTCGAGCAGCAAGACGCAATGCGGCTTTTTGGTCACCGCTTCGGTCAGCAGGCCGCCCTGGTCAAAACCGACATAGCCAGGAGGTGCACCGATCAGGCGGCTCACCGCATGACGCTCCATGTACTCGGACATGTCAAAACGGATCAGCTCAATGCCCATGATGTAGGCCAGGTGCTTGGCCGCTTCGGTCTTGCCCACGCCCGTGGGGCCGGAGAACAGGAAGGAGCCAATCGGCTTGTCGCCCTTGCCCAGTCCGGAGCGCGCCATCTTGACGGCAGAAGCCAGCACGTCAAGCGCTTTGTCCTGACCAAACACCACGCTTTTGAGATCCCGCTCGAGCGTCTTGAGCTTGCCGCGGTCGTCGTTGGACACATTGGCGGGCGGAATGCGCGCGATCTTGGCCACGATGTCCTCGACCTCGGTTTTGGTGATGGTTTTCTTGCGCTTGGACACCGGCAGGATGCGCTGCGCAGCGCCGGCCTCGTCGATCACGTCAATCGCCTTGTCGGGCAGGTGGCGATCGTTGATGTACTTGGCACTGAGCTCGGCCGCAGCTTGCAGGGCCGCCAGCGCGTACTTGACGCCGTGGTGCTCTTCAAAGCGCGACTTCAGCCCTTTGAGAATGTCGACGGTTTCCTGAACCGAGGGCTCGACCACGTCGACTTTCTGGAAGCGCCGCGACAGG
>CAIMVC010000013.1 GCA_903844825.1 uncultured Burkholderiales bacterium
AGGTACCGCGCGTCATAGCCCTGCAGCGTGGCCTGATAGGCCACGGCCTTGGCCACATGGCTCTTGCCGGTACCGGGCTTTCCGATGATCAGCGCGCTGGCCCCCTCGCCGATGAACTTCAGGGTGTGCAGCTCGAAGCAGGCGCTGCGCGGCAGCTTCGGATTGAAACGCCAGTCGAAGTCCGCCAGCGAGGGCCGCTCATCCAGACCCGATCGCTTGAAGCGGCGCTCGGTCAACCTAAATCCGGCAGTTACCCCGTAGCTGGCAGCGCTGCCGGGGGCTTTGGCGGCCCGATGACGGGTGCGATGCGTTCGCTGACGTAGCGCAACAGGCAGCCCCATCGGTCGATGTTCTTGAACTGCTCCGCAGCCGCCTTGACATGCTGCAAAGCCTCGCCGATGTTGGCAATTAACCGCTTGAGGATATCGGCCCGGCCATGCAGCGGCGTCAGGTACAACGTCGTCTGGTTGGCATGGCTGGCTGCCTTGCCCACCGCCGCCAGCAGCAGCGGGCGACTGGTGATGGCTTCGAGCCGGCCCTGCGGATGGGCTGCCCGGCAATACCAACTCCACCAGTTGTAGACCAGCGCACAGGTTCGCGCGACCGTCTGGCAGCGGTTGATGTCCTGCGTGGTGAACCCGCCCAGGCCCCACTGGTTCTTCAACTCGTCGAAGGCGTTCTCCGCATCAGCCCGGTCACGGTAGAGTTGACCGATCGCCTCCAGTGGGTAGACCACATCGGTGACCAGCACGGTGTACTCCCACAGCCTATCGCTCTCGTGCACGCTGGGCCCGGCCAGGTCCAGCTTGAGCTGCTTGCCATCCACGCGCCGCTCGCGTGCGATGCCACCGCGCAGGCGCTGGCGCACGATGACGACCCGGCGCTTGGCGCTCCAGCCGTGCAGTTGCAGCTGGGCCTCGACCATCTGGCAGCCCTGGTTGTCCGGGCGGCTCCAGTCGTCACGTGCGAACTGTTGGGCCACCAGGCGCTGCACGTTCTTGGTCTGGCGCAGTCGCAGCAGGTAGGGCTGTCTGCGCTCTTCGAGCGTCAACAGGATGCCCTCGTTGCCGTAGCCGGAGTCGCCACGCACCAATGCCGGACGGCGATTGCCCAGACGTTCATCGCCCAATTCATCGAGCAGGCGAGCCAGCGCCGCCTTGGCGTGTGCGCTGCTGTGTTGTTTGCCTGAGCTGACCTGCACATCCAGCACCAGGCGCAGATTGGCCACCAAGAAGGTGTGCAGCACGTGGCTGGGCCGCTTGGGTTTGGTGGGGTTGTAGCCGATCTCGGCACCTTCTTGCCGCCCGTACAGCGGTTTGACGCTGGCGTCGATGTCCAGCACCCAGGGTCGGTCCAGTGCCTCGCGCACCGCATGTATCAGGCTCGGGCGCAGCCAAGCCGCGCTGGCTGCCTCGTCGATGCGCTCCATCGCCCGGCGTAGCGCGTCTTCACTGACTACCTTGTTCATGCCCAGCGCATGCGCGGCCACGGCGTCACCGCGCAGCGCGGTGATGTGAGCGTAGCGGCGATGCCCGGCCAGCAGTCCCAGCATCAGCGTGCCCAGCACGTCGCGCTTGTCCGGGGCGTTGCCGCTGCGGTAGGCCAGCGGGCACTCAGACACCCAGCGATCAAAGACCCCTGTGGTGGCCAGGAACTCGGCGAAAAACACTAACTGCCCATGTGGCGTAGCCACCGCACCCTCATCCCAGCGCACGTGCATGCGCCCGCCCAGCGTGTCCACCACCTGCGGCTGGACCGACTCATCGCCAGCCCCTGAGCGCGCCGCCAGCGCCTTGCGTCTTGCTTCACCCATCGGGTGAGTGTGCCAAAACTTGCCAAACCCTCGCCTGTGCTGGCTCAGCGGGCGATCAGCTTCGATGAACTGCCGGATTTAGGCTGAACGGCCCCCAGCCGGGAGAACCGCACCTTCAGCCAGTGGCAGTCATGCGCCACCCCATCGCGACACCATCCCCCAGAGGTCGACGTGCTTACGTGCTCTGTTGG
>CAIMVC010000014.1 GCA_903844825.1 uncultured Burkholderiales bacterium
AACGGCGAGCACGGTGACGGTTTTGGCCTTGACGTGCGGCAGCAGCTCCGACGGGTGGGCCACGACGGCTTCAATGTGGCCACCCAGCATGGACGGAATCGACTCGGCGCCGCTGGCGTAAGGAACGTGGCCAAGCTTGATACCCGCCTTGCTGTTCATACTGGCCACGATCAGATGGCCCACTGAGCCGTTGCCGGGCGTGCCGACGCGCAGCTTGCCCGGGTTGGTGCGTGCCGAATCGAGCGCGGCCTTGGCTGTTTTGAGGGGCGAGGTGGACAGCACAGCCAGGACCATCGGCAAGTTGGCTGCCTTGATGATCGGATCGTAGTCGTCGGGGGTGTCGTAGGGCAGGTCTTGCCGGTGCGGTTGCACGGTCAAAGTGGCTGCTGCGCTCAGCACAATGTTGTAGCCGTCTGCCGGTGAGCGCAACACTTCGGCCGTGCCGATGGTGCCCTGGCCGCCGGGCCGATTGGTGACGGTGACCGTCTGGCCCAAAACGGGTTTCATGGATTCAGCGAGCAAGCGCGCCACGATATCGGCGCCACCGCCCGCGGGGTAGGGGACCACCAGCGTGATGGGCTTGTTGGGGTAGCTCTGCGCCCAGGCCGTTGAGCCCATGTGGCAGACCAGTGACAGTGCCGCGAGGCCGGCGAACAGGTATTTTCTTTGCATGTTGTCTCCACCTTTTTGTGTTGAAAAACCGTTTACTTCCGTTTACTTCCGTTTATTTCCGTTTGTCTTCGTTCATCTATTTCTGAGCGCTCAGTCCGCTGCGCTTGACCAACTCACGCGCCCGGTCCAGTTCACCGGCAATGAAGGTTGCGGTCTGCGCCGACCCCAGGTAAGCGGGGTCTATGCCCATCTTCTGGTTCAGTGCGGGTTTGGCCTCTACCAGCGCCGCCAGGCACGCCTCGCTCAGGCGCTGCAGGACAGCGGTGGGCGTGTGCGCGGGCGCCATCAAGGCGTTCCACGACTGAAAGCTCAGCTCGCAGCCTTGCTCGGTGAGGGTGGGGACGTCGGGCAGGGTGGCCAGGCGGTGTGGGGAAAACACCCCAATGATTCGCGCGCCTTCGCTCGCCAGCGCCACGGCGGTGGGCAGTTGCTCGGCAATCAGTTCGGCCTGGCCGTCTTTGAGCGCCTTGATGGCGGCGGCTGCGCCAGCCATTGGCTTGTGGGTCATCTCCAAGCCCAGGACCCGGCTGAAAGCCGCCATACCGATGTGCGGCAAGCCGCCGGGGCCGGGCGACGAATAGGACAGCTGGCCAGGGGCTGCGCGCGCGGCGGCCACCACGTCTGCCAGGTTTTTCAAGCCGCTGGCACCCGAGGCCATCAAGACGCTGGGGGTGGACGTGACCCGGCACACCGGCACGAACGAGCGCTGAACGTCATAGCCCACGGCGTTGAGTTGGGTTTGGTAGACCAGCGGCCCTTGCGAGGCGAACAGCAGCGTCAGACCGTCAGGCGCTGCCTTGGAAACCTCTAGCGAGCCATGCGCTCCCGTGCCGCCCGGTTGGTTGACTAGGTTCACCGGCTGCCCCAGGCGCTGGGCCAGCTCGGGCAACAAGAGATGCAGGATCAGGTCGATGCCGCCGGGCGGGAAAGGCACCACGATTTGAATAGGTGCGCGGGGGCTAGCGTTTAGGTGTGCTGACATGTGGGCTCGATGGGTTGGGGTGTGAAGTTACGCAGGCTGAACCTGTTGCTTGCGGCTGGCTTGCCGAATCGTGCTGATGCTGCCGCCGGGGCTGATGCGCTCGGGGTCGGTTCGCACATGCAGCAAAGTGGGCCGGTCGGCTTCAAAGCCAGCCAAGACGGCTGTGATGAGTTGCTCAGCGCTCTCGACCAATTGCCCATGCGCACCAAAAGCGCGGGCCAGCGCTACAAAGTCGGGGTTGTCCAGGTCCGTGCCGTAGACCCGCTCGGGGAACCACTTTTCCTGGTGCATGCGGATGGTTCCGTACATCTGGTTGTCCAGCACCAGGATCACGATAGGCAGCCGCAGCTTCACGGCGGTTGCCATCTCGTGCGAACTCATCATGAAGCAGCCGTCGCCCGCCAGGCACAGCACCGGGCGTTCGGGCCTGGCCAGTTTGGCGCCTATGGCCGCCGGCAGGCCATAGCCCATGGCGCCACTGGTGGGGGCGATCTGGCTGCCAAAACTGGGGTAGCGGTAAAAGCGGTGCGCCCAGGCGGTGTAATTGCCCGCGCCGTTGGTGATGACCACATCGGCCGGCAACTGCGCCTGCAGCACCGTCCAGATGGCACCCATGTCGACCGTGACAGTACCGTCGGCTTGCGCCGTGGCGCTGGCGGGCGCAATCGCGGGCGTGCTAAAGCGCAAGTAACTTTCATGCAGCGACTGAACCCAACTCTGCAAGCGGCGCTGCAAATCAGGCGCGGCTTTCAGGGCCGCCAGCTCGCGGGCCAGCGCGGGCATGGTGGTGAGCATGGACAGGTCGGGCCGGTAGACGCGGCCGAGCTCTTCTGCGCAAGGCATGGCATGCACCAGCACTTGCGAGGGCTGGGGCGAGTCAATCAAGGTGTAGCCGGCGCTGGGCACCTCGCCCATGCGCGCGCCCAGCAGCACGAGCAAGTCGGACTGCTTGACCGCCTGGTGCAAAGCTGGGTCTGCGCCCAGGCCGAGCACGCCCACGTACTGCGGGTCGCGGTTGTCAAACAGGTCTTGCCGCCTGAAGGAGCACACCACTGGCAAGCCGGTGGCGCGCAAAAACGAGCCGATGTCGTCCACCGCAGCTGGCGTCCAGCCACTGCCGCCCAAGATCACCAGCGGGCGATCAGCCGCCGCCAGCAGACCCAGAAAGCGCGCCAGGTCAGCCGCGCTGGGCGGCACATCCGGCGCAACCGCTGGTTTGGCGGTGACCAAGGCCGGGCTGACCGCTGCGCTCAGCACGTCTTCTGGCAGCGCCAGCACGACCGGGCCGCGACGACCCGACAAGGCCGCATGAAAGGCCCGGCTCACCATTTCCGGCACGCGCGTGGGATCTTCGATTTGCGCGACCCACTTGGTCACCGGCTCAAACATGCGCCGGTAGTCCACTTCCTGAAACGCTTCGCGTCCCATGAAGTCGCGGCTGACCTGGCCGATGAACAAGATGAGCGGCGTGGAGTCCTGGTGCGCGGTGTGCAGACCAATCGATGCTTGCGTAGCCCCTGGCGCCCGGGTGACGAAGCACACCCCAGGCCGGCCGCTGGCCTTGGCATGGGCCTCGGCCATGAAGGTGGCCGAGCCTTCGTGGCGGCAGACCACCAGCCGGACGGTGTCGCGGTAGTCGTAAAGCGCGTTCATGGCCGCCAGGTAGCTTTCGCCGGGCACACAAAACACCGTGTCCACGCCTTGCGCGACGAGCGCGTCGACCAAGAGGCTTGCGCCGGTGGGTGCTGGGTTGTTGTTCATGAAGAATTACTTGCTCTGAGGGGATGAAAGAGGTGCTGAAGCAGGTGTGGATGCATTGGCTTGGCACGCTACCGCGCCTTGTCTCACTTGAGAAAACTGCTCGCGGTTGCCGGCAGCCAGCCAGTCAATGGTTTGCTCCAGGGTTCTGAAGGTCAGCACATCGGCGCCTTGCACCTCGCGGTCGGCCGCAGCGGCGGCTTCCAGGGAAGCCACACCGTGCCGGGCCAGCGCCGCCCGGTACTTGCCAAAGAGCTCGACTTCTTCGCGCTGCAGCACCTCCAGGCGCTCCAGCGGCAAGCTGAGCTGAGCCAGCTGTGCACGCAGCTCGACCAGCCGCTGGCTGTAGGTGCTGGCCTGGGTGTCAAAACGGCTTTGCATGGTCTGGCGGTCTTTCTCGTCGCGACCGCGCAGCAGCAGGTTTTTCCAGTCCTGTGCGTTGCGGCGCATGGTGGCCAAGGCGTCACGCGCCGTGCTCTCCGCGCCTGCCATGACCTGAAGGCGGTCAATCAAGGTCGGCAGTGCGCTGCAGTCGGGCTGGGCCGCTTGCGCTGCGCCTGCGCCCAAGGCCAGCGCCAGGGCCAACCAGACCAACCCGGCGCGGGCCGGGTTCAGCGTGGTGTTGGCGTCGGTACTCATCAAGCAATCCCCACCGGTTCAGCCAAGTGCGTGTGCACCGGCCCGGGCCTGGCCATGAGCAAGGTGTGCATCCGCGCGCGCGCCTCGGCCCAGGCGGGGTCGTCGAAGCGATTCACCAACTGCTGCGGGTCGGCTTGCAGGTCGTACAGCTCGCCCGCGCCGGAGCCCGCTTCGAAGGTGTAGCTGTAACGGGCGGTGCGCACGGCGCGCAGCTCCAGCGCCACGCCCAGCCGGGCCGGATGGACTTGCCATTCGCTCCAAGCGCATTCGCGCGACTCCTGCCCTTGAATGACCGGGTGCAGCGAGCGGCTCTGCGGGCTGCCAAAGTCTTCGCCTGCGCTGTCCAAAAAGGTGGCGGCCAGGTCGATGGTGGAGACGGGGGTGTCGATGGTCTGGCCTGCCGGGATGCCGGGGCCGGCGACGATCAGTGGCACCCGCAGAACGCCCTCGTAGAACATGGGGCCTTTGAGGTACAGGCCGTGGTCGCCCATCATGTCACCGTGGTCGCTGGCGAAAACCACCAGCGTGTTCTCCGCCAGGCCGGCCTCGGCCAGTCCGGCGAGGATGCGGCCGATGTGGTGGTCGACATGGGAAATCATGCCGTAATAGTTGGCCGTCATTTCCGCGAGTTGCTGGTCTGTTTGCGGCGGGACCTTGAAGCCTTCGGAGCGGAACTTGGCCAGCTCCGGGTCGGCAATTTGCGGCGAGCCTTCCAAGGCGGCGCGGTGCCACCAGGGGCGCTGCTCCAGGTCCAGCGTGCGGTGCTCGGGCAGCGCCATGTCGGCGGGTTTGTACATCGCGTTCCAGGGGGCCGGGCAGTCAAACGGGTGGTGCGGGTCGGGGAACGAGGCCCAGGCAAAAAACGGCTCGCTCTGGCCCTGGCGGCTTTTTAAAAGTTCCAGGGTTCGCTCGGCCACCCAGGTGCTGCTGTGCCAGTCGGCGGGTAGTTCGGAATCCCAGGTTTGCGCGGCGCCACTGCCTTCGGTGGCGCTGCTGCTCCACCGTGCCATGGCGTCGGGGTGGCTCAAGAACCAGTGCTCAAAGCGGTGAATCGCGGGCGCGTCGGTGGGCAGGCGGGCTCGGTGAAACTTGCCCAGCGCCGCCAGCTCCACACGCTCAAAACCCATGTAGGGGCCATACCAGTCGTGCGGGTAGCCCGGTGCGCTTTTGCGGCATTCGGGCGTACCCGTGGCATTGAAGGTGATCTTTGATGAAAAGTGCGCCTTGCCGATGAACGCCGTGGCGTAGCCTGCGGCTGCCAGCCGGGCGGCCATGCCTTGCTGACCCACTGCGGGGTCCAGGTCAACGCCGTTGTCCCATACGCCGTGGGTCAGCGGCAGGCTGCCGGTCAAGATAGAGGCGCGGGCCGGTTGGCACACCACGCTGGGCGTGATGCAGTTGGAAAAGCGCGTGCCCGCCCGGGCCAGTGCGTCGAGGTGCGGCGTTTGCAGGCGCGGGTTCTCATAGCCGATACAGTCAGCGCGCTGCTGGTCGGTGGTGATGAACAAAATGTTGGGCCGCTGGGCGGGCGCCGACTGGCCTTTGGGCGTTGCCTGTGTCATGGTCGGACCGTTATTTCTTGCCGATCTTCGGAATGGCGTGTTCGTCCAGTGCAATGCAGACGTTGCGCGTTTCCATGTAGAAGTCAAAGCTCCAGTCGCCGCCGTCGCGGCCAATGCCGCTCTCCTTCATACCGCCAAAGGGGGTCGACAAATTGCGGGCGATCTCGGTGTTGACCCAGACCATGCCGGACTGGAAAGAGCGTGCCAGGCGGTGTGCACGCCCCACGTTGCCGGTCCACAAGTAAGTGGACAAACCGTAGCGGCTGTCGTTGGCAAGAGCCAGCGCGTGGGCTTCGTCGTCAAAGGGCAGCACTGCCAAAACGGGGCCAAAAACCTCGTCCTGAACAATGTCCATAGACGCGCTGACGCCCGAGACGATGGTGGGTGCCATCCAATGGCCTTGGGGGTGCAAGGCCGGGTTGCCATGGCTGGAGCCGCCGCATTCGATGGTGGCGCCTTCTTGCTGGGCCTTGTCGCAATAGGCCTTGACCTTGGCCAGCTGCACGCCATGAATCAGTGGGCCGACTTCGGTGGCCTTGTCGAACGGGTCGCCCATGCGAATGCTTTGCGCCCGCTGGACCAGGCGTTTGACGAACTCGTTGTGAATGGAGCGCTGCACCAGCAGACGCGAGCCTGCGTTGCAGCGCTGGCCGTTCAAGCTGAAGATCATGAAAGCCACGGCGTCTACCGCGCGGTCCAGATCGGCGTCTTCAAACACCACGACCGGGCTTTTGCCGCCCAGCTCGAAGTGAACGCGCTTGAGGCTGGGCGCCCCCTGCGCCATGATGCGCGAGCCCGTCTTGGTGCCGCCCACAAAGGCGATAGCCTTGATGCGAGGGTCTTGCGTCAAGGCGCTGCCAGCACCGCCCCCCAGGCCCTGAACGGTGTTGAGCACGCCGGCTGGCAGCCCTGCTTCCAGCGCGAGTTTTGACAGGAACGCGGCGGTCAGCGGGCTCCATTCGGCGGGCTTGTGCACCACGGTGCAACCGGCGGCCAGCGCGGGCGCGATCTTCCAGGTGGCCAGCATGAAGGGCATGTTCCACGGCGTGATGGCGCCGACCGGGCCTATCGGCTCGCGCATGGTGTAGTTCAGGTGCGTGGGTGTGGGGTAGCTGTGGCCGTCGGCGGCGCGGCTGCACAGGTCGGCGAAGTAGCGAAAGTTCTCCGCGCCGCGTGCGGCCGTTTTGCCGGTGAAGTGCAGAGGTTGGCCGGTGTCGGCGGTCTCCATCAAGGCAATGGATTCGGCGTTCGCCTCCAGCCGATCGGCAATGGCGTGCAGCACGTCGCGCCGTTTGTTTGCGGGCCATTGGCGCCAGGCTTCAAAGGCGCGGCTGGACGACAGGCTTGCAGCTTCCACATCAGCCTGGCTGCCCAGCGCCGTCTGATTGAGCACCGAGCCGTCGATGGGCGAGTAGTTGGTGGTGGTTTGACCATCCACGCTGGCGCAGGGCTGGCCGTCAATGATGTGCGGCAAATAGCCCGGTGCGAGGGCGTCGATCAGGCCTTGCGCCTTGAGGCGGTTGGCGCTGGCGGTGGTTGGCGTTGTGGTGTCGGGTTTCATTGCAATTCCATCTTTCTGACTTTGATGACGTGTTCCCAGCGGCGGGTGTCGGACTCGACTTTTTCGGCCAGCGCCTGCGCCGAACCAGGGGTGGGTTCAACCCCCAACTTGATGAGGCTGCGGCGCAAGTCCTCGTCTTTCATGGTGTCTTCCATACCGCGCTGAAGCGCGGCCAAGACCTCTGGTGCCAGGCCCTTGGGCACAAAGAGCCCAATCCAGCCACCGACTTCGTAGCCGGCGAGGCCGGCTTCGTGCACAGTGGGCAATTCAGGCGCCAGGGACGAGCGCTTGCGGGTGGTCACCGCCAGTGCGCGCAAATTACCCGCTTGAATATTCGGTTGCGCTGCGGCCAGCGCCGGGAACATGAGTTGCAAGCGCATGCCCAGCAAGTCCGTCAGAGCGGCCGAGGCGCCCTTGTACGGCACGTGCACCATGGACGTGGCCGTCATGCTCTGGAACAGCTCGCCGGCCAGGTGCACGCTGGTGCCGTAACCAGGCGAGCCGTAGCTCACATCGCCAGGGCGGGCTCTGACGTAGGCGACCAGCTCCTGCATGGTCTTGACCGGCAGCTTGCTGGGCACGACCACCACGCCTGGTATTTCGGCGACCAGCATCACCGGCACCAGGTCGCGTTCAAACACGTAGGGCAGCTTGCTTTGCAGGGCGTTGCCAATGGCGTTGCTGGCGCTGCCCATCAGCAAGGTGTAGCCGTCGGGGGCAGCTGTGGCCACCGAGGCGGTGCCGATGGCGCCGCCGGCGCCGGCGCGGTTTTCAATCACCACGGGCTGGCCCAGGCGCTTTTGCAAGCTGGGGGCGATCAGGCGGGCGGCACTGTCGGCGGCGCCCCCGGGGACAAAGGGGATGACGATGCGAATCGGTTTCTCGGGCCAGACGGCATGGGCGGCGCCGGCCCCTGCGAGCGTGGTCCAAAGCAGGGCGTGGCGCCAACGGGCCGGCCGAGACGGCAGGGTACTTTGCAAGAATGTCATGGGCTGTCCAGCCAGAGTGATCATGAAGGGTGGGGCAGAGATGCCTGCTGGCAGGGGGTGCTCATGGGCGGGTGACCAGGTCACTGGCGCGAAGGCCCAGCCCGTTGACGAGCGCCTTCCAGCGGGTGACTTCGCCGGCGATCTGGGCCGCGAACGCAGGGCCTTGAACATTGGTTTTCTCGATGCCCAGCTCGCGCAGCTTCATTTGTAGGCTGGGCGCTTCCAAGATGGCTTGCACGGCAAGGGCCAGGCGCTGGCTTTGCTCGCCGGGCAGGCCTGCTGGCCCCATCAAGCCGTACCAGGACACCACATCCACCGGGGTGCCAAGTTCGCCAAAAGTGGGCACATCAGGCAAAGACTGCAGGCGCTGCGGGCCCGTCACGGCCAGGGCCTTGAGCGTGCCTTGCTTGACCCGGGGCAATGCCAGAATGGCCGCAGGCAGCATGACCTGGACGCTGTCGTCATTGACCTTGCCCAGCGCCAGTGCACCGCCAGCGCTGGGCACATGCTGGAGCGACAGGCCTGCGCTGCGAAAGTACAACTCAGCCACCAGGTGGTGCGGCCCGCCCGTACCTGTGGACGAATAGCGCCACTGGCCTTGGGCGGCGCGAGCTTGCTCTGCAAACTGCGCCAGCGTGGCCATGCCGCCCGACTTGACCACCAGCAAATAGGGTGCCGCAGCAAAGCTAAGAATTGGCGTGAAACTGGTCACCGGGTCGTAACGCATCTGGTTTTCAAACGCCGATGCAATGCCGTGGCTGCTGGGCGTGGCGACCAAAAAAGTCCGCCCGTCAGGCGCTGCTGCAGCCACGTATTGGGCGGCCAGCGTGCCGCTGCGCCCGGGCATGTTGCGCACGCGCACCTCGCCAAAACCGCGCCGGGTCAAGCCCTCTGCCACCAGCCTGGCCAGCAGGTCGGTCGAGCCTTCGGCTGCTGTGGGTACCACCAGCTCCATGCCAGTTGCTGGCTCTTGGGCGAAGGCGGACTGGCCGGTGAAGACCGCCGCCGCAATGCACATCAAGCGCATGAAATTGGCCAGCGTTCCCAGCGGCGCAAGTCCTTTTTGCTGGCGTGTAGTCTTCATGCAATCCTTCTAAAAACCGTGTGAGCTGGCGGATTCTAGGGAGAGGAAATATATTAAACAAGTAGAAATATTTGAAGTACATATTAAAATAATCAACATATGAGGACCCTTTGAGAAAGCCCTGCCACCGTGATCAACCTGAATATCAAGCACTTGCGTGTTTTTATTGAAATTGCCCGCCGGGGGAGCTTTCGCCACGCCGCGCAAGCCATGCACATGAGCGAGCCCACGGTCAGCCAGGCGGTGTCGCAGTTGGAGTCCCTGTTGGCCGTCAAGCTGCTGGACAGAACCACGCGCTCGGTGCGCATCAGCGAGTTGGGGGCGGCTTTTTTGGTGAATGCCGAGCGCTTGGTCGAGGGCATGGACCTTTCGATCAAGGCGCTGCGAGAACTGGCCGCCTCAGGCCGTGGCCGGGTGTCGATTGCCTGCCTGTCGTCGGCGGTTTACCGCCTGTTGCCGCCCGTGCTGCTGGAAATGCGGCGTTGCAGCCCCGGCATTGACGTGGTGTTTCTGGACGACAACATGCGCGGCATCCTGCAAAAACTGGACTCGGGTGAGTGCGACCTGGCCATCGTCAGTGAAGACGCTGCGATCAAAGGCGGCCTGGCCGTTCCCTTGATGGACGATGCGTTTCAGGTCGTGTGTTGTGTGGGCCATCCGCTGGCCGCGCGCCAACGGGTGTCCGCTGCGGACCTGGCCTTGCATGAGATGGTGTTGTTGCGCCGGGGCTCGGGCATCCGCGACACCTTTGACCAGGCCATAGAAAAATTGCATATCCCGCTGAACGTGGTTCATGAAACCACGCAGGTTTTGACGTTGCTGGGCTTGGTGGAATCAGGCCTGGGCGTAACCGTGTTGCCGTCCTTGCTGTGCCCAGACCCAGCGCACGGCCGTTTCGTTGTTACACCGCTCTACAAGCCAGCCGTTTCGAGGCGTTTGGGCCTGGTGTTTGCGCCCGGCAAGGAGCCTTCCGAAGCCGCACGCTTGCTTGCCGATGTAGTGCACAAAACAGTGCTCTCCAGTGAGCTCAGTGCGCCAGCGGGTGTGACCAAGGTAATGAATCGATCTAAGTCAAAAGCGAAAATGCGTTGAGTCCCAAAGCCAGCGGCCTGAAGCGGCAGCCCAGCGGGCGCTCCTGCGCAATCATCTTGTCAGCCGCCTGCAGGCCTGCGCGGTCTGGGTCAGCTTCACAGCAGTTGCACCGGCACGCACAGCCGGTAACCCTCGTTGCGTATGACCTGCAGCGTGGGTCCGTCAAATCCGGTGTCCGTGAGCTTTTTGCGCAGCCGGGTCATCTTGACCGCCAGATTCGACAGGCTGGCGCCTTCGAGGTCAGACGTCGAGATCTGGAGCAACTGCCAGTGAGCCAGCCGTTGATCGGGGGCGCGTGCGAGTGCCGAGAGCAGCGCCACTTCGTTAGCGCTCAACTCAATCGAGCCGCCCGGGCCATGGGCTCTGAGCTCGGCCATCTGCACCGATAAAACTGCTTGCTGGCTGGGCACTGCCCGGTTGGCGCCAAGCCGTCGCTCAAGCGACTTCACGGCCGCGCTGAGCTCTTCGATGCTGACCGGCTTAGTCAGGTAGATGTCGGCGCCGGCCTCGTAGCCCGCAACCTTGTCATGCACCGTGTCACGTGCCGTTATCATCAAAATGCACAGTCCGGGCTGGGTATCGCGCAAGCGTCGCGCCAGGCTGACACCGTCCTCGCCGGGCAGGTTCAGGTCGACCACCAGCAGATCAATCATCGCTTTGGCGCCTTCGTCGCCCAGATCTTCGGCGCAGGACAGCCCCTGCACCCGATGACCCAGCGCGGTCAGCACCTCGACGATGGCCTCGCGCAGGTCCTGGTTGTCCTCGACCACAACAATGCTCAGACGGGTAGCCACAGTTCGAACCTCACTTGCGAGTTTTCTGGTCGGTAGCGCAACTCACCACCCAGGCGTTGGGCAATCAGTGCAGACAGGTACAAGCCCAGGCCCGAGCCAGCGAAACGTGTCGCACCGGGGCCGCGCCAGTACTTCTTGAAAACCAGTTGCGGGTCCGGTCGCCCGGCGTCGCCCGGGGTGTTGCTGATAATCATCTGCAGCCCAGCCAGCGCGCCGCGCGGCTGCGGCTGCGCGCTCACCTCAATGGCGCTGGCTTCGGCGCGGTACTTCAGCGCGTTGTCCAGCAGGTTGCTCAGCACCACACCCAGCAACTGCCGGTCGGTGGCGCAATCAGGCAGGTCGGCTTCGGCGCTGAGCACAATGTTGGCATGGGCAGGCATTTGCTTGCTCAGATCCTGCAGCAGGGCCCAGACGTTGACCGGGGCGCGCTGCGGGGCCGAATCATCTGCCTCGAACGCGCCGTTGAGCGAACAGCGGCGGATGATGTCGCGCATGCCATTGATGGCCCGGTAGCCGCGTCCGCGCATCGGCGATGTGGGCGCCAGGCTGCCGATCGCCAGATGGGCGGTGGCCAGCGCGTTGGTCAGCTCGTGCGTCAGCATGGTCATGAACTGCTCCTGCTCCCGGCGCATCTCCTGCTCCTGCTGCATTCGCTGCTCGGTCACCGCGAGCTGCAACTGGGCCTCCTGGCGAGCGGTTTCAACGGTTCTTGCTCTGGCGCGCAGCGCGGTGAACAAGATCATCGCGCTGACAACGCCGTAGGCGATGGCGCTGTACATCGTCCAGGGGGGACTGGGCAGCCAGCCAAAGGCCGGCAAGGTCGCGTTCCACAGGATGGCCAGGGTCAGGCCGTAGACCGCGATCAGTTGACGGCGCGACAGCCGGGGCTCCCCTTCAGGCGCTGGCTTGGCTGCAAAGCAGGCCAGCAGCAGCAGCATCAGGGGTGTCAGGACCGTGACGATCATGGTCAGCTGAAGGGCTTGGCGCATCAGCCCGGCCAGCATGAGCAACAAAATCAGCGGCGTGGCCGCCGCCAGCCATTTCACGCAGCGCATGCCCAGCGTGGGTAAATTGAACTCGCGCAGGAACTGCCAGTGAAACCAGAGAACGGTGGCCGCGGTGATCGGAAACATGGCCGAGGTGATCAAGTCGATCGCCTGCGCGGGCAGCCAGCCCGACAGATAGACCCGAAAAAACCCCAGCAGCGAGAGCGTAAAAACGATGGAGACCAGCTGCTGGACGATGAAAGCGCCGATCACCCGGTCGCGGTGATCCCACCAGGCAGAGACGGCCCAGCCCATGATGGTCAGTAAAAAGGCGAGCACGGCACCAATAAAGAGCTGTTGCTGCCGCTCGATCACCTCGAGATCGTCCCGGCCCAGCGCCTCGACATGGATGCCATGGTTGCTGGTGGTTCTGAGCCTCAGCAAGACCTCGATCGGCTCGGAGGGGGCTGCAAGAACAAGGTTCTGGTTGAACGACCGGTACTCGGCCAGCCGCCAGTCCTGCCTGTCACCGGTCATTTGGGGCGCCTGCTCGGGGTGCCGGGGGTCGAACAGTGCGATCTCATCAAGGTGGCCGGGCAGTATCCGCAGCACCAGACGGCTTTGCCGGTCAGGGTTGAGTCGACCTGCATCGGTCTCCGGTTCGATTTTCAGGCGCAGCCAGGTGGTCGACGCGATGAAGCCCCGCCTGAGCGGGCCAGCGTAAGGCGTCCAGGCCATTGAGCGCACCTGCTCGGGTCCCAGGCTGTTGCTGGGGTCGTCGAGCCAGGCGCGCTCACTGATGCGATCGCGCTGATCCCGCGCCGCGCCCATGGGCTCGGCCAGCCCCGGCGCCTGCCACAAGGCCAGCAGCCAGATCAGGCAGCAGCGTGCCAGCATCTGACGCGAAGCTGAGCACCGGTTTGCCCTGATGGCCGCCTTCAGCACTTCAAAAAGGGAGATGACGTGTCTCATCGTGTCGATTCAGGCGCGTGATGCGGTCGCGCAATGAGGCGCTTAAAGGTTGGCGTTGTGGTCACGGTTACGCATTATTGAACACATTTGGTAACTATATAACTAGGCGCCTGAGCCCTGAGAGGGGTCCGCGATGGGAACTCTGCGTCTTGGCGAAGCGCGGCAATCCATGACCTCGGGGCACCTAGGCTGCCTGGCGGAGGGTCGAGGAGGGCTTGAAATGTCATGAAATGTTTCAAACAGCCTCTGCCGAACAATGGAAGAGTTATGGTTTTTCGATGCATCAATTTTTGCTGATACTCGCCATTTTTTAATTGAAATGCGCTGATCAGTTTTCTTGACGTCGCCTTGCCAGGCCAAGCTGCTTAAAACTGGGATGGACTGCAATTGACTGCTAAAAAACAGGGTAAAAAACGGGCTCTGCGCGATGCACAGGCGCGCGAACGCGTCGAGCGTTTGGAAGATCGGATTTTGCTGTCCGCACAGCCGCTGCTGCTGGCTGCCAGCGACCCGGGGGCGGCTGGCGCGGTGGAGATTGTTGCCGTCGATCAAGCCCAGGCCCACCCCTCCCAGGCGTCTCAACTTGATGCGCTGGCGGGCTTTGCCACGTTCATCGACCTCGGCAAAGGCGCGGCGCAAAACCCGGCGCTGCTGGCCGATGCCGCCGACCCCTCGCTACTCAGGCTCAATGACCAACTGACGGCGCTGGTCCTTGATCTGGGCAGTGGCAACAACGCCGCCGTTTTGTCATCGGCTGGCGACGGCAAGCTCAGGCTGTCGGGGCCGAGCTTCAACGACATTGTCTTCGCCCGCCCGACCGTCTTGCTCGGGATTCGCGGCGGCAGCGGTGTGGACAGCTTGCAAATCGAGAGCGTGGACATTGCAGGGTCTTTCGAGGTCGAGCTCGAAACCATCACTTTGGCTCTGGGCCAGACCCTGACTGCTGGCGATGACATCGCGCTTCGGGCCAGCGCCGCGGCGCCAACATTGCAGGGACCTTGGGTCGCGCTTGACCTGCTGGCCCGGGTCAGCATTGAGGGCTCGATCCGCGCCGGGGCCCAGGTCACGCTGGACGCATCTGTGTTCACCGATGTCACGCTGAGGTCCGAGGACCAACTCGCCAACGCATCGATCAACGCCCACACCGTCGCCGAGGCCTTGATCGGCGGCCAGGCCAGCGTTCAGGCCAGCGGTTTGAGCCTGACGGCGCATACCTATGGCCACTTGGAGATCATCGCTGCCGGCGCAGCGTCCGGCTTGGTCACGATCGACGCAAGCCAATCCACCGTGGCCGGCGTTCGCGATGGCGCCGACCTGATGATCACCGGCCGCAGCGGCGGCGCGTCGGTCGACCTGCTGGTCGAGGCCGTCGACCAGAGCCGCGTGGCAACCTCGCTGACCACCAATGACAGCCTGATCAGCAGCCTGAGCGGGTTCGACCCGGGGCTCGGGCGGATCAGCCTGCAGCGCAACACGCTGGCTTACCTCGGTGAGGTCGATGGCCAGGGCGCTGCGCGTTTGTCACTGAGCGGGCTGGACGGCGCGGCGGTGGGTCGGGTGCAGGTCAGCGCGGCCAGCCTGGATGCGCCCGAGGGTGGCGTTCAGGGCCAGGTGGTTTCGCGCCTGATCGGCGAGCAGCGCAACACGGTCGATGACCAGGTGCAAGCGCTGGTTGGCCGTGCCGACATGACTGTGAGCGGCTTGCAGGTCTATGCGTTGAACGCGACCAGTCTGGGCGCCGACGCCAAGGTCGCCAGCAACCAGGCCACGGGCATCACACGGGCCTTGGTCGCCCATTCACAGATCAGCGCTGAAGGCGAGCTGCGACTGCTCGCCTCCGACCTGGCCAAATTCGAGGCGAGCAGCGCCGGCTTTGCGGCCGATCTGGCTTTGCTCACCAGCGTTTCGGTGGGCAAGGCCTCGGCCAGCAACACGGTCGACCGCAGCCTGTCAGCCAGCCTTGAGGACTCGACGGCGCAGGCCAGCGCGCTGCTCGTGATCGCCCGCAGCGCTGCCACGATCACAGCCTCGGCCGAGACGATGGCGCTCACCGGTGGCGGCTCGCTGGCCCCGAGCTTTTTGCTGACCATGGGCGGCAGCTATGCCTGGAACCAGGTGCTGGGCACGCTCGAGGCGTCGATTCAGCGCAGCAACGTGGTTGCCGTCAGTCAGGGGGGCGTGACGGTCAGCGCCAAGAACAGCTCGTCGGTGTCGGCCGCCTCGGTGGCCGGCTCGGCCGCCGTTGACGGTTCGGCGTTTGGCGCTTCGCTGGCCTTCAATGCGGTCGGTTGGCGCATGGGCGACATCGCTGCCGCGGCGATCAGCAGCTTGCTTGGCTCAGACCTGAATGCAAGCGAGCTGCCACTCGAAACGCTGGCCTTTGTCAGCGGCTCGGACATCCAGGCCGCCGGTGCCGTGTCGGTGACGGCCGTCAATGCCATCGCGCTGGACGCCGTGATCGTCAGCCGCGCTGACGCCACGGCAGCGCTCGGCATGCTCTCCTTTGGCGCTGCCGCGGTCTTGTCCAGCAACCGCGTTCGCAGTGAGACCAAAGCCTATATGGAACGCGGCGCCGGTGGCGGCGCAGTCGTGGCGAGCGGCTCGGTCACGGTCAGCGCCCGCGACAACGCCGAGATTGCGGCCGACGTCACCATGCGCGCGGCAGTGGCCGGCGCCGGGGTGGCGGTGGGCGGGATCTTGGTACGCAACGACGTTCGCGGCTCAGTCGCGGCCGACATCGACGGGGCCAGCGTGGTCACCGCAGGAAACTTGCAGCTTGAGGCGCTGGAATCGTCCCGCATCACCGCAACCCTGAGCGGCACCGTCAAGGCCGACGGCAGCAGTGGGTTTGGTGCGTCGTCGCTGGCCGCCAATGCGCTGATCGCGACCAATCTGGTGCTCGGCGATGCCCAGGCCCAGGTCCGTGGCAGCACGCTGACGGTCGACGGCAACGCCGATGTATCGGCCCGCAATGCCTCGGCCATCAACGCCAGTAACGAAGCCCTTACCGAGAGCGATGGCACGGCGGTGGGCGTGACGATGGCCTTCAACACGATAGGCTGGCAGGCACAAAACGTGTTGTCGGCCGGCGTGGATGCGCTGCTGGGCAGCAGCTTGGGCGATGAGGTGCCGGCATCGGTGAGCGCCTCGGTCCTGGGCGGCTCGCTGCAAGCCGGCGGCAACGTCCGCGTCACGGCCGATGCCGACGAGCAGCTGACTGCAACGGTCAACAACGCAGCCGCCACCAGCGGCACCGCTGCTTCGGCCAGCATGGTGCTGGCGAGCAACCTGATCAGCGCCCGTGCACTGGCCACGGTTCGCCCGCAAGCCGATGCTGCTGCCGGAGCGAAATTGCCCTTGACGGCCGGTGGCAGCGTGACGGTGTCCGCCACCGACCGAGCGGCGATTGATGCCGATGTCCGCATGGGTTCGAACAGCGCAGGCGGCATGGCTGTCGGCGGTATCGTCGTTCGCAATGACGTGCGCAGCGCGGTCGATGCCAGCATCGAACAGCTCAGCCTGAGCGCCGGCACGGAGGTCGCTGTGCTGGCCCTGGGCGCTGCACAGATCCGCTCCGCTGTCAGCGGCGAGACTGTTGCGTTGGGCAGTGATTCGGTTTTGTCCGAAGCCGGTAAAACGCCTTCCAAGTCGCTGGCAGTCAATGCGCTGATCGCGACCAATCTGGTGCTCAGCAGCGCCAGCGCCTCGGTGCTTGACAGCGATCTGGTCGCTGGCGGCGACCTGACGGTGGCCGCGGACGATGCGGCGACGATTGAAGCCGACAACAGCGCGACCCTGTCCGCCGACGGCGTGGCGATCGGTTTGACGCTGGCCTTCAACACCGTAGGCTGGCAAGCCCAGAACCTCTTGTTTACTGCGCTCGACGCGCTGGTCGGCACTGTCGTCGGCGTCGAGCAACCGGCATCGGTCAGCGCCACGGTGGTCAACACGGGCCTGGCGGTGGCCGGCGATGTGGTGGTCAGTGCCGGCGGCCAGGCCGCCGACCCCACCGGGACCGGCCAAGCGCATGGCGCGCACCTGTCAGCGACGATCAGCAACGAGGCCACGGCGACGTCAGAAGGCGCCGCCGTCAGTGTGTTGCTGTCCAGCAACCTGGTCAGCTCACGGGCGCGCGCCTGGATCAGCCCGCTGGCCGACCGCGACGCAGCTGCCTCTTCTTTGGTTGGCGCTTTGCGGTCGATATCAGTCGATGGATCGCTGACTGTCAAGGCCGTCGACAGCGCACAGATCGACGCTGATATCAGCATGAGCGCGAGCAGCGGCGGCGCAGCCGTGGGCGGCGTGGTGGTTCGCAACGACGTGCGCAGTGCCGTCGACGCCGGGCTGGATCGGGTGGCGCTGAATGCGGGTGGCGACGTCACTGTCGAAGCACTGGAATCGGCCGGCATCAACGCACTGCTCAGCGGCACGGCTCAGACCGGGGCCGAAAACCCAGTGAAAGTGGTCGGCGGATTCGCGGCGGGCAAAGCCATGCCACAGCTGGCGGTCAACGCCTTGATTGCCAACAACCTGGTACTCAGCAAGAGTGTGGCCAGCCTGACCCACAGCGACCTGCGGGCCGGCGGCAGCCTGACGGTGCAGGCCCTTAACGACGCGAACATTGACGCCGTCAACACGGCGGTGATCGCGTCCGGCGGTGTCGCTGTCGGCGCGACGCTGGCGTTCAACAGCATAGGCTGGCAGCCGCAGAACATCTTTGCCAAGGCGGTCGACGGTCTGCTGGGCGCCGGCCTTGGCACCGAGGTGCCAGCAGTCGCCAGGGCCTCAGTCGAGGACAGTGCCGTCGATGTCGGTGGTGACCTGTCGGTGACTGCTGCGGTCAAGGCCGCCGTCAACGCCAGCACCAGCAACGTGGCGAGCTCGACGGGCGCCGGTGCTGCGGCCAGCCTCGTGCTGTCCACCAATTTTGTCAGCTCCGCGGCCGATGCGTTTATCGTTGAGCCCGAGGCATCAACCTACACGACCCGGGCGGGTGGCGCGCTGACGGTCACGTCCAGCGACGCGCCCAGCGTGGTGGCCGACACCACCATCGTCGCGTCATCGACCTATGAGGACGCCAAGGCCAAGTTGGTGGCGTCCCTTGTGGGGGATAACAAGTACGCGCGTGTCGACTTCAGGAGCGGGGATGGCGAGCAGGAAGTGAAATTCGGCAGCTACGTTCTCGTCGCCAAGGACCACGAGGCCGGGGGCACCGGCGACAACATCTACCGCTACATGGGTGGGTCGCCAAAAGTGCTCAACCTGTCGGAGGTCGACTACACCGATGCCGGCTACTGGTACGAACTGGCGCCCGGGCAGGGCAAGGAACCTGAACAACTCCTGAAGCTGGTTGACAGAGCCAGAGAAATCACAAGCAATGTCGTGACGCCGGTGCATGCACAGGACTGGGTGAGCGTGGCGCATCTCGGTGATGCCAAGGCTTCGCAATCCGAGTCGCAGACCTTGAGCCTCGGCGGGGGCAGCCAGGCGGGGCAGGTGTTCTCGCTGGCCTTGCAGTCAATCCAGACCGCGCCGATTCAACGGCTGCTGCTGGGCGTACACACCGACGAGCTTCAGCGGCTCACGGTTGTCTCCGGTGCCCAGGCGGCGGGCCAGTCCTATACGCTGGCGATGGGTGCCCAGCGTTCGAGCCCGCTGGTTTTTGCCGGCGTGCCCGAGACCGATGCTGCGATTTTGCAGGCCGCGATCGAGGCTTGGGTCGGGGTCGGCAACGTGGCCGTGAGCATCGATCCTGCGTCTCGCGCGGGCAGCTCATTTCTCATTCAGTTCAAGGGCGCTGCGGCCGGTATCAACCAGGCCCAGGTGTCGGCCAGTGCGAGCGGCGCGGCTGGGCGTGAGCTGCTGTTCAACAACCGCACGCTGGTCCAGGGCGGCGCCGGTGCGACGACGGCAGACCAGGCCGCGCTGATCGCCGCCGGCTTGAATGCGGTGTTGGGTGACCGATCCGTCGCTGTCGTCTGGGAATCGGCTGCAGCCGGTCAGGACAGTTATCGGATCAGCTTCACCGGCTCCGGGGTGGCAGGCAGGGACCTGCCGGCCTTGCGCGTGGTTGACAAGTCGGCGGGCCTGACCGCCTCGGTGGTCACTGCGGTGCAGGGGGCGGTTGCGCGCGGCGACAGTTTCACACTGGCTCGCTATGACGCAGCGGGGACTGACTTTTTTGATCTCGAGATCACGATCGACGGCGTGGCCTACCTGGCCAGCGCGATAGCAGTCAACGCCACCGGCGCCGTTGTGGCTGAGGCTATTGGGGCCGCGCTGTCGCCAGCCAACACCGCGCTGAGCGCCACGGGCGTCGAAGCATTGGTCACCTTGACGGCGCAAGCCGACGACAGCAAAGCCTGGACGGTCGATTTTGGCGGAGCGATCCAAGGCCACCAGGTGACGGGTTTGCGGGCTCGCACCAGTCAGGCTCCGGCCCCGTCCATCGCGAGCCAGCTGCCTTCCGGCAAGCCCGCAGCGGGCGCGATGGCCGTCGGCGGTGTGGTCGTACGCAACGACGTTCGCGGCCAGGCCCATGCCTACCTGCTGCGCGCCGATGTCACTGCAGCTTCGGTGCGTGTCGAGGCCAGCGATGAGGCGCTGATCGAAGCCAAGGTTGACAGTACCGCAACAGCTACCGGTGGCGATGGGATAGGTCTGGCCGTCGGCGGCGTCATCGCCACCAACCTGGTACTGAGCCAGGCCGAGGCGCATATCACCGACAGCCAGGTCAGCACCGACTCGGGCGATGTCGAGGTCGTGGGCCTCAACAGTTCGCACATCGTCGCCCGCAATCAAAGTGCGATGGAGTCTGACGGCGTGAGCATGGGCGTCACCCTGGCCTTCAACACCCTGGGCTGGGAGGCGCAGAACTTGCTGTTCGCCGCTGTCGATGCGCTGGTGGGCAGCAGCATAGGGGCCGAGCAGCCGTCCCGGGTGCTGGCACACATCACCAACTCGGACATTCAAGCGGCTGGCAGCGTGACCGTCCAGGCCGAATCCGAAGCCTATATCCACGCCGACATCCGCAATGAGACTTCGTCGGTGCTGGAGGCCGCAGGCGGTGGCGGTGACAAGTCAAGCAGTGGCGGCGACAAGTCAGGCAGTGGCGGCGGCACCAGCGCTTCGGCAGGCACGAGCGCTGCGGCGGGCGCTGGTGGATCGTCGTCATCGGGTCTGTCGGCCGGCTTCGTGCTGGCCAGCAACCTCGTCAGCAGTGCAGCCCGGGCCTGGATTGATGGCGCCGGGCACGCTGTCAACACCCTGGGCGGCGGCCTGAGCGTTGATGCGAGCGACAAGGCCAGCATCGAGTCCAAGGTCGAACTGTCGTCGGCGGCTGCCGCTGGCGGCGAGAGCAAAGCCAGCCTGGCGTTGAAGGCCGTACTCAACTACTTCGCCCTCAACTACACCGATCGATCGGGTGAGCAACAGCTCAAGACCGGCGACCGGGTGCGGCTAGCTGATGCGGCCTATGGCCAGTTCGACCGCCCCGAGGAAATGCTGGCCGGTGACCGTGTTGCGCTGACCACCAGCGTCGGCGGCGGCGCGGCTGGCCAGGTCTTTGAGTACGTTGGCAAGCAAGCACTCAAAGACGCTGCACTCGATGCGCAAAACTACCGCGATCTGACACTTTGGAAGCAGATCCAGGGCAAAGCCGGCAAGACCTATATTTTCATCGGCGAGTCCGGCCTGCGCGACCTGAGCCGCGAGAATTTCAGCGACACACAGCGCTGGCTGCAGGTCGATGTCGACCAACTGGCCAAACTGGGGCTGGCCGTCGCCGGCGCGATCGGTGCGGCTTCCGGCAGCGCCTCGGCCTTTGGCGGCCTGGTGGTGCGCAACGATGTGCGCAGCGATGTCGCGGCCTGGGTTGAAGGCCAGACGCTTCGCGTTGCGGGCGACCTGTCGATCAGCGCAACGCAGTCCGCGGTGATCCTGGCCGAGGACACCAGCGCGGTGTCGGCTGACACCGTGGGCTTGAACGTCGTGATCGCCACCAACACCGTGCTGTCCTCAGCGCGTGCCTGGGCCGATGACAGCGACATCGTCACGAGCCAGCGTGGCGAGGTGTCGATCGTGGCCAATAACCGCTCGCAGATTTCCGCCAAGGTTGACAGCCAGGTCGAGGCAGCGGTCTCCCTGGGCGTGGTGCTGGCCTTCAACACCATCGGCTACGCGCCGCAAAACCTGCTGTCCACTACGGTCGACTCTCTGCTGGGCACGGAGATCGGCGCGCAGACACCCGCACGCACCGAGGCCCGGACCCGCAACACCCGCATCGACGCGGCAGGCGCAGTCAGCGTGACCGCGGAGGGCGCGGGCGTGATCGATGCGGTGATCAAAAATTCGGCCGTCGCGGTCAGCCTCGACACCAGCAAGGCCAAGTCGGGCTCTGACGACTCCAAGAAGAAACTGCTGACCCTCACCATCGCACCGGTGGTGGCGA
>CAIMVC010000015.1 GCA_903844825.1 uncultured Burkholderiales bacterium
TCAGGTGGCGCAGCAGCAAGGTAAGCTGCCAAAGGTGGTGGTGCCGGTGCACCTGTGTGGCCAGCCTTGCGACATGGCGGCCATCCATGCCCTGAGCCTGCAATACGGCTTCAAGATCATTGAAGACGCATCGCACGCCATCGGTGGGCGTTACCAAGGCGAATTCATTGGCAATGGGCGCTTCAGCGACATCACGGTGTTCAGCTTCCACCCCGTCAAGATCATCACCACCGCCGAAGGCGGCATGGCGATGACCAACAGCGACGAGCTGGCGCACAAAATGGCGCTGCTGCGTAGCCACGGCATCACCCGCGACCCCGCACACATGACGCACGAGCCTGATGGGCCTTGGTATTACCAGCAGATTGACCTGGGCTACAACTACCGCATGACCGAGCTACAAGCCGCTTTGGGCCTGAGCCAGATGACGCGCTTGGACGACTTCGTGGCCCGCCGCCACGCCTTGGCTCGCCGCTACGACACGCTCTTGGCTGATTTGCCCATCACCCTGCCTTGGCAACACTCCGACAGCTATTCTGGCTTGCACCTCTACGTGGTGCGCTTAAAGCTGGACCAGATCACAAAGACCCACCGTGAAGTGTTCGAGGCGCTGCGCGAGCAGGGCATTGGCGTGAACCTGCACTACATTCCGCTGCACACCCAGCCCCATTACCAGCGCATGGGCTTCAAGTCGGCAGACTTCCCTGAGTCGCAAAGCTACTACGCCCAAGCCATCAGCTTGCCCATGTACCAAACCTTGGCCGAAGAACAGCAAGACCAGGTGGTGACGGTGCTAAAAAGTGTGCTGACCCCATGAAGCTTGCCCTGGGAACCGTGCAGTTTGGTTTGAACTACGGCGTGGCCAACCATTCTGGGCGCATCAGCGATGCCGAAGCTCGCGCAATCCTTTTGCAAGCGAGTGAATATGGTTTTGACACCTTAGACACGGCCATTGCTTATGGCGAGAGCGAACGCGTTTTGGGTGATTTGGGCATCGACCGATGGCGTGTCGTGACGAAACTACCTGCTGCGCCGGAGTCTTGTGGTGATGTCGTGTCTTGGGTGCAAGACGAAATCCGACAATCCATGGAGCGTCTCCGGGTAGGGCAACTGCATGGCGTGTTGTTACATCGACCCAGTCAGTTGCTGCAAAGCAATGGAGATGACCTTTACAAAGGACTCCAGAGCCTCAAAGTCCAAGGCCTGACACGAAAGATTGGTGTATCGGTCTATGAACCCGAGGAGTTGGATCAACTTCTGAACTCCTATGATCTGGATTTGGTTCAAGCGCCTTTGAATTTGATGGATCGTCGCTTGGTGGATTCAGGCTGGGCCAAGCAATTGAAAGACGCCAACGTTGAATTGCACACCCGGTCGGCTTTCCTGCAGGGCTTGTTGCTCATGTCTGCTCATGAACGACCACTGAAATTCAATCGATGGGCCGATACATGGGCTGTTTGGGATGAGTGGTTGTTGGAAGTGAACCTAACGCCGCTTGAGGCCTGTTTGCGCTACCTAAATTCCGTCGATGAAATTGATCGAATTATTGTTGGCGTTGATACTGAAGTTCACTTGAGGCAGATTGTCAAAGCATCACAAGGCAGTCTAGAGTCCATGCCAAATTTCCGAGGGCATTTGGATGCTCGGCTCATCAACCCAGCAGCTTGGTCTGAGTTAGAGGTTGAATAATGAAAATTGTTGCAGTGGTTCAAGCCCGCATGGGATCCACGCGTTTACCCAACAAGGTCATGAAGCCCATCGGGGGCGTCCCCATGATCGAGTTGCTCATGGCACGTTTGGCAATGGCCAAGCGTGTTGATCAAATAGTGCTGGCAACATCAACCGACGAGCGAAACTTGCCTTTGGTTGAGCATGTTCAAAACCTAGGCTATGTGTGCGTCAGGGGCGGTGAAGATGATGTGCTCCAACGGTATCTGGATGCGGCAACCGAGGTTGATGCCGATGTATTGGTTCGCATTACAGGTGATTGCCCGCTGGTCGATCCTGTTTTGGTTGATCAGGCTATCGATGAGTTCCTGTCGCAATCTGTGGAGTACCACAGCAACACTTCCCCAGCGACATTCCCCGATGGTTTGGATATTGAGGTTTTCACAATTGGCGCTTTGAAACGCGCAGCCCTTGAAAGTCAAGACCCGTTTGATCATGAGCACGTCACGCCTTATTTGCGCAAGCCCGGCTTGTTCAAAACCAGCGCGATGCTCAATGGTGAGGACCTATCGGGTTTGCGTTGGACGGTTGATGAGCCCGCCGACTTTGAGGTCATCAGTCACGTTTTTCAACACTTTGCGCCCAACGTCCATTTTTCATGGAAACAAGTGTTGGATCTGCAAACGACCCAGCCAGCACTTTTTGCTGCCAACCACTCAATTCAAAGAAACGAAGGAGCCTTGATGGGCGCAGGTCAAAAACTCTGGAAACGGGCCAAAGCGGTCATTCCTGGCGGCAACATGTTGCTGTCCAAGCGCGCAGAAATGTTTTTACCCGAGCAGTGGCCCGCCTACTTCAGCAAGGCAAAAGGGTGTGAAGTCTGGGACATGGATGGCCATCGCTACACAGACATGTCCATCATGGGCATCGGCACCAACATCTTGGGCTACGGACATGACGAGGTTGATGCGGCGGTCCGCCAAACGGTGGATGCTGGAAATATGTCCACCTTCAATTGTCCAGAGGAAGTCTATCTGGCAGAAAAGCTCGTGGAAATTCATCCTTGGGCTGACATGGCGCGCCTAGCCCGCTCTGGTGGTGAAGCCAATGCCATTGCGATTCGCATTGCGCGAGCCGCATCCGGCCGTGACAAGGTGGCCGTTTGTGGATATCACGGTTGGCACGATTGGTACCTCTCCGCCAATTTGGGTGATGGAGAAAATTTGGCGGGCCATCTTTTGCCGGGTTTGGACCCCAAGGGCGTTCCTCAAAACTTGCGGGGCACCGTTTTCCCATTCAATTACAACAACTACCAGCAGTTGGAAGATTTGGTCAATGCACATGACATTGGTGTGATCAAGATGGAAGTGGTTCGGAACATGGCGCCGGAAGACAACTTCTTGCATAAAGTGCGGCAGTTGGCCACACAGCGCGGCATCGTGTTGATCTTTGATGAATGCACCTCAGGTTTTCGCGAGACTTTTGGCGGATTGCACAAAAAATACGGTGTTGAACCCGATATGGCCATGTTTGGTAAAGCCTTGGGTAATGGCTACGGCATCACCGCCACCATCGGTCGGCGCGAGGTGATGGAAGCCGCTCAATCCACCTTCATCAGCAGCACCTTCTGGACCGAACGCATTGGTCCCACCGCAGCGTTGAAAACCTTGGAGGTCATGGAACGGATCAAGTCCTGGGAGACCATTACCCAAACGGGTTTGAACATCCGTGAGCGCTGGCAAAAACTCACCGATCAGCATGGGCTGAACATCGACCACTGGGGGCTCGCTGCTTTAACGGGGTACACCTTCAAGAGTGAAAACGCGTTGGCTTACAAAACTTTGATCACCCAGGAAATGCTGGGCAAAGGATTCTTGGCGGGCAACAGTGTTTACGTCTGCACAGAACACACACCTGCCGTGCTTGACGCTTACTTTGAAGCCCTCGATCCCATTTTCGCAACCATCAAACAGTGCGAAGAAGGTCGGGATGTGATGGGCTTGCTCAAGGGCCCTGTTTGTCATGGTGGATTTAAGCGACTGAACTGAAGGTCGATGGATGCATTTCGCCTTTCGCACCGACGCCTCGCTGCACATCGGCACCGGCCACGTCATGCGCTGCCTGACGCTCGCCGACGCCCTGCACGAGCGTGGTGCAAAGAGCACGTTCATTTGTCGCCCGCATGCGGGCCACTTGCTGGACTTGATCCAACAACGCGGACATGCTGCCAAAGCGCTGGCTCCAGCTGACGATGCATATACCGCCCCCGTTGAACCATGCCATGCTCAATGGCTGGGTACCGTTTGGGACAGCGACGCGCAGCAAACGCAGCAAGTCTTGGACGATCAAGTGGTGGATTGGCTGGTGGTGGACCATTACGCGCTCGACCGTCGTTGGGAACAAACCCTGCGCCCGCATACTCGGTGCATCATGGCCATTGACGACCTGGCCGACCGCCCGCACGACTGCGACCTGCTGCTGGACCAAAACCTGGGCCGCCAAGCCAAAGATTACGAAGGGCTGCTCAACCGCCACACGCATACCCTGATCGGCCCCGCATACGCACTGTTGCGGCCCGAATTTGCACAATGGCGCGAACACAGCCTGCAACGCCGCACACAGCCACAGCTAAAAAACCTGCTTATCACCATGGGCGGCGTTGACCAGACCAACGCCACGAGCCAAGTGCTGGAGGCACTGTCCCAATGCGAACTGCCCGTCGATCTGCGCATCACCGTGGTCATGGGCCCCACCGCCCCATGGCTGCCGCAAGTGCAAGCTCAGGCGGCGGTCATGCCTCGCACCACACATGTGCTGGCGGGAGTGAGCAACATGGCGCAACTGATGGCTGAGAGTGATTTGAGCATAGGTGCGGCTGGAAGCACCTCATGGGAGCGTTGTTGCTTGGGCTTACCTGCGATTCAACTTGTACTGGCCGCCAACCAAAAAGACATCAATGAAGCGCTTGACTTGGCCGGATCTGTATTGAGTGTTCAGCTTGAAATGCTCAGGGCGGAATTACCAAGTTTTTTTGCAAAAGTGACCAAATCCGATGCTTTGTGTGACTTGACTAAAAACGCTGCGGTTGTTTGTGACGGGCTGGGTGCCAAAAAAACGGTCCAAATTCTGGAGAAACTTATCAATGAAGATCACTCTGCTTTGCAGTGACGTAAAGCATCCAGTCAATGCATACCTTAGGGATTGGATGGATACCCAGCAAGGTGTGCACGAGATTGAGCTGGTGCAAAGAAAAAGTGATTTGGCTGGTGGCGAGATTCTGTTTCTGGTTTCGTGTTCTGAAATCATCGACATAAAAGTCCGAGACATGTATTTGGCCACTCTGGTGCTGCATGCCAGTGACTTACCCAAAGGCAGAGGCTGGAGCCCGCACATCTGGGAAATCGTCAACGGGGCTGAGACCATCACGCTCACCCTGCTTGAAGCGGAGGACAAAGTTGACAGCGGAAGAATTTGGCAAAAGCTGGATATCCCGGTTCCTAAGAACGCACTGTGGAATGAAATCAACAATCTTCTTTTTGAAGCGGAAGTTGAGTTGATCAATTTTGCAGTCCAAAATTTCGGCACCACTTCGCAAGTGCTTCAAGAAGCTTCAGGAAACGCAAGTTACTACCCTAAGCGCACACCAGTCGACAGCCGAATAGACGTCAACAAATCGATAGCTGAACAGTTTGACTTGATCCGCGTATGCGATCCAAACAGATTCCCAGCCTATTTTGAACATCTTGGATTCCGATACACCCTGAAATTGGAGAAAATCCATGAGCAATGAAATCAGTATTGCTGGCCGAAAAATTGGACCAGCTCACCCACCCTATGTCATTGCTGAAATGTCAGCAAATCACAACGGAAACATTGAGACGGCATTCAAAATCATTGAAGAGGCCAAGAAGTCTGGTGCCGATGCCATCAAGATGCAGACGTACACGCCAGACACGCTGACACTCAAAAGCGATCTTCAAGACTTTCAAATCACGGATGGCCTATGGGCGGGGCGTACCTTATATGACTTGTATGAATGGGCGCATACCCCCTGGATCTGGCACAAGCCCCTGTTTGACCGCGCACTTCAACTGGGCATCACCATCTTCAGTTCACCATTTGACAACACCGCCATCGACCTGCTCGAAGACCTGAACGCCCCAGCTTACAAGATCGCATCGTTTGAGGCTGTGGACTTGCCGCTGATCAAATACGCGGCCAGCACAGGCAAGCCGATGATCATCTCCACCGGCATGGCCGATGCCGAAGAAATTCAAGAAGCGGTTGACGCTGCCCGCGAAGGCGGATGCAAGCAACTGGCTGTGCTGCACTGCGTGAGCGGCTACCCCGCGCCGGCAGAAGACTACAACCTGCGCACCATCCCCGACATGATGGCCCGTTTTGGGTTGGTCACAGGTTTGTCGGACCACACGTTGGACAACACCACCGCCATCACCAGCGTCGCCATGGGCGCCAGCATCATTGAAAAGCACTTCACCCTGGACCGCAGCGGCGGAGGACCAGATGACAGCTTTTCTTTGGAACCGACCGATTTGGCCGCCCTGTGCCAAGGTGCCAAGACCGCTTGGCAGGCCATGGGACGAGTGGATTATGGGCGCAAGTCCAGTGAGCAGGGGAATGCGAAGTTTCGACGATCCTTGTATTTTGTAAAAGCCATGAGTGCAAATGAGCAAATTACTCCAGATTGCATTCGATCTGTTCGGCCCGGTTATGGTTTGGCGCCTAAATTTTTGCACGAAATAATTGGGAAAAAGGTGACGCAAGACGTCAAACAAAATTCCCCCGTCACCATGTCTTTGATTAAATAAGTTGCAGCTGCTCTCTATGCATCAGCCTGCTCATGATTGGAACGCCCTTTTGGCTTCATTTGGTGAGGCCTTGAGCTCGGTTGAAATGCAAACGGCATTTCGTCAATCAGCACAAGGCGATTGGGATATTGCATCCGAAAAAATGGCCTATTTGCCTGTCAACTACTCCACCAAGATGATGGAGTACCAACAGTGCTATTGGAATGGCAACGGCCAACTAACCCAAGACCTCTCTGTGGTCCTATATCACGAAAAGCACCCAATTGCTTTATGGCCCCTCAGCCTTTTGCGATCTGATGCTAGCGAGCTGAGAGTCTCATCCAATGGCGGAGCAGAATTGTACCCCCCTTTGTTTGTTGCAGGTTTGGCCGCCAAAACGACCAAGACCTTGACCTCTAAGTGTTTTGCAGCATTGAACCAATTTTGCACAGGCAACCGAATTGGAGGTTGGCAAAGTGCTTCACCATTTAGTGAAGAAACTGGATTGAGTGCCTGGCACGACAAGGCCATGCAGGCTGGTGGGCGGGCTTCCTTGAAACACGAATTGTTTTTGGAGGTCACCCGTCCTATCGAAGAAATCAAGAGCGGATTTAGGAAAAGCTACAAAGCTCTTGTCAATTCGGGGGCGAAATGGTGGAGCACCCATCTTCTGACACAAGCCGACTCAGCCATCTGGGAAGAGTTTCGCACCCTGCACCAGAGCGTGGCGGGAAGATCCACCCGCTCGCGGGACAGCTGGGGCGCACAGCTTGACGCCATTGGATGCGGCGCGGCTTTTTTTGTTTTTTTGCGTGACGGAGCCGACAAAATGGTCGGCGGCGGTCTGTTTTACGTTACCCGAGACGAGTGCGTGTACGCTGTTGGTGCTTACGATCGCAGCCTCTTTGATAAACCACTTGGCCATGTGGTTCAGTACCGAGCCATCGAAGAAATGAAACGCCGCAACATACGCTGGTACAAGCTGGGCCAACGAAGCTATCCTGGAGATGTACCAGAACCATCGTCCAAAGAGCTGTCAATTTCAGATTTCAAACAGGGTTTTTCGTCCCACCTATTCCCCATCCATGAAATACGATATGAACCAAAAGAGTCATGATGTCATAGGTTTGAGTGTCAGCTGCTTTGACACACAATACAGGTTGCAAGGTATGGGGGCTCAGCGAAGCTATCCCAATGAGTCGTTAATCCAGTTCATCGCCAGTCGATATTTCAAACTCGCTCATCGGCAGAGAAAAGACATAAAGGTGCTTGAGGTTGGCTGCGGATCAGGAGCCAATCTGTGGATGATGGCGAAAGAAGGCCTGCAAGTTTATGGGCTAGACAGCAGCGCCGCTGCTCTTGAATTGGCTCGACAGCATTTGCATGAAAAGTGGAGTGTGACGGCTGATTTACGAGAGGGCAGTTTTACAGCACTGCCTTATGAAGATGCATTCTTTGATGCTATCGTGGATGTGGTCAGTCTTCAGCATTTGTCGCTCAAGGATGCAAGGTTGGCCATCGGTGAAATTGCTAGGGTGCTCAAACCCAATGGCGAATTTTTTAGTTACCGTCTTTCTGACCATTCGGTGCAGTTCGCCGATCTCAGCCAA
>CAIMVC010000016.1 GCA_903844825.1 uncultured Burkholderiales bacterium
ATTTACGAAAAAATGGTGGAGTACGACATCCCGGCCATGATCCATGTCAGCACCAGCTGCAACGCCTGCTTTCACACCACCGGCGCACACTACCTGAACGCCGACACCACGGCCTTCATGCAATGCCTGACCAGCGACTTGTTCAAAGACTTCCCGACCCTGCGCTTTTTGATCCCCCACGGCGGCGGCGCCGTGCCTTACCACTGGGGGCGTTTTCGCGGGCTGGCGCAAGAGCTTAAAAAGCCGCTACTCGAAGAGCATTTGCTCAACAACATCTTCTTTGACACCTGCGTCTACCACCAGCCGGGCATTGATCTGCTCAACACCGTCATACCGGTCAAGAATGTCCTGTTTGCCTCGGAAATGATTGGCGCCGTGCGCGGCATCGATCCGCAGACCGGGCACTACTTTGACGACACCCGGCGGTACATCGAGGCCTCAAAAATTCTCAGCGCCGACGACCGCTTTCAAATCTACGAGGGCAATGTGCGCCGCGTGTTCCCGCGCCTGGATGTGGCGCTCAAAAACAAAGGCCTGTGACCATGACCGCATTGAACCAGCTGGGCGTTGTCAAACGCAACATCGTGCGCGCCGATCCGGCCGCTGTAGAGCAACTCAAACGCTTTGGTGTGGCCACGCTGCACGAGGCCATGGGCCGGGTCGGACTCATGAAGCCGTACATGCGACCGGTCTATACGGGCGCGCGGCTGTGCGGGACGGCGGTGACCATCTTGCTTCAACCCGGCGACAACTGGATGATGCACGTGGCCGCCGAACAGCTGCAGCCCGGTGACGTGGCGGTCGCCGCCTGCACCACCGACAACGCCGACGGTTTTTTCGGCGACCTGCTGGCCACGTCGTTTCGCGCACGCGGCGCGCTCGGTCTGGTGATTGACGGCGGTGTGCGCGATGTGGGCGACTTGCAGGCCATGGACTTTCCGGTCTTTAGCCGTGCCGTTCACGCCAAGGGCACGATCAAGGCCACGCTGGGCTCGGTAAATATTCCGGTGGTCTGCGCTGGCACCCTGGTCAACCCAGGCGATGTGGTGGTGGCCGACGTCGACGGCGTGGTGGTGGTGCCGGCGGCGCTGGCCATGGCTGTGGCCGAGGCGGCGCAAGCGCGCGAAGACAACGAGGGTGACAAGCGCGCCCAGTTTGCGGCCGGCGTGCTCGGCCTGGACATCTACAACATGCGTGAGCGCCTGGCCGCTGCCGGCTTGCGTTACATCGACTGAGGGCCCACAACATGACGCCCTTTGCCAAGACACCCGGCTGGCTCGACTGGTACCCGCAGCCTTCCAAGCCACGCTTGAAGCTGCCGCCCGGCGCGGTCGACGCGCACTGCCATGTGTTTGGCCCGGGCACCTTGTTCCCCTATGCGCCCGAGCGCAAGTACACGCCGTGTGATGCCTCGGCAGCGCAGCTTTTTGCTTTGCGTGACCACCTCGGCTTTGACAAAAATGTGATCGTGCAGGCCACCTGCCACGGCGCCGACAACAGCGCCCTGCTCGACGCCTTGCAACGCTCAGGAGGCCGTGCGCGTGGCATCGCCACCGTGCGCCGCGACATCAGCGATGAAGCACTGGCAGACATGCATGCAGCCGGCGTGCGCGGGGTGCGCTTTAACTTCGTCAAGCGCCTGGTTGACTTCACGCCCCGCGACGAATTGCTCGAGATTGCGCAACGTATTGCGCCGCTGGGCTGGCAAGTGGTGATCTATTTTGAAGCGGTGGACCTGCCCGAGCTGTGGGACTTTTTTACCGCACTGCCGACCACGGTGGTGGTCGACCACATGGGCCGGCCCGACACGCGCCTGCCGGTCGACGGCCCCGAATTTGCGCTCTTCATGAAGTTCATGCGCGAGCACCCCAATGTTTGGAGCAAGGTCAGCTGCCCGGAGCGCCTGAGCCACAGCGGCCCGTCCGCGCTGGACGGTCAGCAACCGGCCTACCGCGATGTGGTGCCGTTTGCGCGTCGCCTGGTCGAGACCTTTTCAGACCGCGTGCTCTGGGGCACCGACTGGCCGCACCCGAACCTGAAGGACCATATGCCCGACGATGGTCTGCTGGTGGACTTCATCGGCTCGATCGCCACCACCGCGCAGCAGCAACAGCAACTGCTGGTGGATAACCCGACGCGGCTTTACTGGCCTGAGCTGGCCGGCACCGCTGAGGCAGCGGCTTAGGACTTAGCAACGGGCCGACCACCCGACCGCAGCGCGTGCGTACCGGTTGACCCGCCCGTCAGGCCTCGGCAGACCCTGCCAGGGCAGTATCGACAGCCTGCATGGTCATGCGGGTGATGAGGTGAGCCCGGTAGGCCGCATCGGCGTTCAGGTCTGAATTGAGTTGGCTGTCATCGACCCGTAGGGCCGCGACCGCTTCAGGTGCAAAGTTGGCGCTGAGCGCTTGCTCGAGTTCAGTGGCCCGAAACACCACCAGCGCGGCGCCTGTTACTGCGACACGGACAAGCCCGTTGAAGTCGGCAACAAAGACGCCGACCGTGGCATAGCGTGATGCGGGGTGCTTGAACTTGGCGTAAGCAGAACGGGTGGGCACCGGGAAAACCACCTCGGTGATGATTTCCTTGTCATCCAGGGCGGTTTCAAACATGCCAAGGAAAAAATCATCGGCCCGGATCCGCCGCTTGTTCGTCACGATGGTGGCGCCAAGCCCCAGCGCCGCGGCCGGGTAATCGGCAGCAGGATCGTTGTTGGCCAGCGAGCCACCCAAGGTTCCCATGGTGCGTACCATTCGGTCGGCAATACCACCGGCCAGCTGAGCCAGCCCGGGCAGGGTGGCGCGTAGCGCTTCGGATGAGGCCACGTCGGCGTGACGTGTCATGGCCCCGATGGACACCGCGTCTGGGGCGACCCGAATGCCCGCCAGCTCGGCGATTCCGGCCAGGTCGATCAGCGCCTTCGGGCTGGACAGGCGTAGCTTCATGGCCGCTGTCAGACTTTGGCCACCCGCCAGCAATTGGGCTTCGCCGCCCCGCTCCAGACAGGCCTGCGCTTCGGGAACCGAAGCTGGTTTTTGGTAGGTGAACGAATACATGAGAACTCCGGTGTCTGGGGCCTGGCGCAGTCAGCTTATCCAGCCATGACTTTGGAGGCCTCTTGGACCGCCTTGATGATGTTGTGGTAACCCGTGCAGCGGCACAAATTGCCGTCGAGCTGATCCCTGATCTGCTCGTTTGTGGGCTGTGGAATGATCCGAAGCAAGTGGGTCGCGCTCATCACCATGCCAGGCGTGCAGTAACCGCACTGCAGCCCGTGATGCTCCTTGAAAGCCACTTGCACCGGGTGCAGGCTGCCGTCTTCGCCGACCAGACCTTCGATGGTCGTGACCTGCGCGCCTTCGGCCTGCAAGGCCAGTACATTGCAGCTCTTGACGGCTTTCCCGTCGAGATGGACTGTGCATGCGCCGCACTGGGCCGTGTCGCAGCCAACGTGTGTTCCGGTCAGGCGGCAAGCCTCGCGGATGTAGGTCACGAGCAAGGTTCGCTCTTCGATGTCATGGGCGACAGGGCGCCCGTTGAGGATCATGGAAACTTTGACGGTCATACCCGGGTTCTCGTTGGAGATGAAGGAAATCAAGGAGATAAAAGAAACTCTAGCCCCGCGGCAAGACTCAAACCGAAAGCTCTTTGGTTCGAACTTCCCGCTGGAACACATCCAGGCAATGGGACTTGGCATTGGTGAAACTTTGCGAGGTCAGCGTGCCCGGGGACCGCGGTCGCGGCGCACCGAACCGGACGACCTCGGCCACGCGCGTCGGGCGGCGCGTCAGCATCAGGATTTCATCGGCCAGGTAGACCGCTTCGTCGAGGTCGTGCGACACCACGATCATGGTGGTCTTGGTGGTCTCGAAAACGGCCTGCAGCTTGTCGCGCATGAAGAGTGTCATTTCGTAGTCGAGCGCAGAAAAGGGCTCGTCCAAAAATAGCACCTCGGGGTCTGGCGCCAGAGCGCGCATGATCGAGATCAGTTGCTGCTGACCACCCGAGAGCTCGTAAGGATAGCGATTGAGGTCAAAGCGAACGTCAAAAGAGCGGATCAGCTCCTGCGTTCTGGCCTCGCAGTCGGCTGCCGACCGGCCCGCCATTTGCAGCGGGTATTTGATGTTGTCAATGGCTCTTTTCCAAGGAAAAAGAGCATCGCGGTAGTTTTGAAACACATAGCCGATCACGGTTTCTGACAGACGCTTGCCGTCAAAGAGAATTTCGCCGGCGTCGATCGGCATCAACCCCGAGATCATGTTGATCAGCGTGGACTTGCCGCAGCCATTGGGGCCGAACACCGAAGTGATCCGGCTTTTGGGGAAGTCCAGATCGAAATTAGCGTACAAGGTCTGGCCCGCAAAGCTCTTGCTCAAGCCGCGAATCGTGATGTGCGTCGGGGCCTGCGCTGTGACGGCGGGTGCCTCACCGGCGCCCGGGCTGCGGATGTCGTCCTGCATCAAAGTGTTGGCCCTCATTTGCCACCCCAATGGACGAAGTGGCGTTCAATCAAGATAAAGAACAAATTGAGCCCATAGCCCAGCACCCCGGCGCTGAAGATGGTGGCGTACATCTCGGGCATGTTGAAAATCATCTGCGCGTTGATCACTCTTTGCCCGAGCCCATCGGTGGAGCCGATAAACATCTCGGCCACGATCACGATCACCAGCGCAAAGGAAACACCCGAGCGCATGCCGATAAAGGTTTGCGGCAAGGACTCAAGCAACGTCACCCCGACCAGAACCCGTGTTTTGGAGGCGCCCATGACATAGGCTGCCGCCTGCCGGACCTTGCGCGCATTCATCACGCCGTAAGCTGTGTTGAAAAGGATCAAAAGGCCAGCACCAAAAGCAGCGACGGCGATTTTGGTGCTCTCCCCGACGCCGAGTATCACGAGAAACAATGGAAAAAGTGCTGAAGCCGGCGTCGACCGGAAGAAGTCGATGACAAACTCCAGCGATTGGTACAACTTGATCGAAGACCCCAATATCAGTCCGAGCGGCACACAAATCAGTGTGGCGATCGTGAAGGACAGCAAGGTCCTCGTGATCGTCACCCTGACATCAGCCAGCAAGTTACCCTGAAAAATCCCGGTCCACATCGCCTTGGCGGACGCCTGGGGCGATGGCAGGAGCACCGGATCGATCAGTTGCATGAGGGCAACCAACCACCATATGAATATGAATCCGAGTGCGCCGTAAGCCGGGGTTAGTAATGCAAAGAAACTGCGGGTCTTCATGAAAACCAATTAGAAGGATTTAATCATCGACTTGACGTCGATCTTTTTATTAACCAGTCCATAAGCAACGCCCTGGTCCACCAGTTTCTGGAAGTCGTTGATCTCTTCGGGTTTGAGATCCTTGACCATGTTGTAGTAGGACAGCGGAACAATGGGCGCGATGGCCGGCGCTGTGTTCATGTGCTTGGCCAGCAGCTCGCGCGCTTTAGGGTCGGTATTGCCGTCCTTCAGGGCACGCGCCCAGGCGCGGGCAAGACGCTCGGCCACTTGAGGCTTTTCGTCCATGAACTTATTGCTCATCACACCGCCAGCGAGGACAGCACAGGCATCGTCGCGGCCCAGCATGTGGGTCGCAATCAAACCGGTTTCGAGCCGGCGCGCAATGCCCTGGGCAACCATGATCGTGACCAGCGGCTCGACGGTGTAGGCGGCATCAAACTGATTGGCCTGCATGGCACCGACGTGGACGCTCATTTGCTGCTCTTGCATTTGATAGTCTTTTTCGTCCAGGCCAACGGCCTTGAGAACGCCTTTGGCCACAAACAAATTGCCGGGTCCGGGCGCCGACATGATGCGCTTGCCCTTGAGCTCCTGCAATGTCTTGATGGGGCTGTTGACGGGCACGACATAGGCTTCGACCTGGTATTTCTTGTTCTGGCAGTTCAGCGAGAAATACTTCAGGGTGTTGGGCCGAAGTGCATTGATATTGGCACCCTCGAGCGACAGCAGGTTCGATGCGGCATCCAGGTCGCCCTTGACCAGACCCTGAACGATCAGGGGGTGCGTGGCCAGGGGAATACCTTCGACATCCAGATTTTCCGCCGCAAAATAACCACGCTCTTTGGCGATGAAATACGGCATCGCCGATGACGAGATGAACAGCCCCATCTTCACCTTGTCCTGAGCCAAGGCGTTGATCCCGGTCATCGACGCCAGTGCCAACAGACCGATGACGAGCCGCTTGCTAACTTTGTGCATATCAGTTGCTTTCTTCAATGGGTTGGGAAAAGAGATTCTTGAAAATGGAGATGCCAAATTCTCGCTTCAAGCGTTCACGTTAGCATGACTGGCCAGAGCGGTAAAGCCCTTTTTACCCTGTCATCAACGAGTTTATTGAGGCCCTGCAGACAACCGGGTTTTGCTGTCTGGAGTGACACCGGCACCATTATTTAAGCGGGTATATGAATGACATCATCGAGCCCTACCCGGCTTATATTGACCGCCCTCTTTTTTCGGGCTAAGGTGCGCCCACGAATACTGTTGGCAGCCCTGCTGGACGGGCCAAACTTTTTAAGTCATTACTATGAAAGCGGCAAGCATGCACCCCGAAGGAATTGGAAAGTCGGTATTGCGCAGGGAAGATCAACGCTTGCTCGCGGGCATGGGGCAGTTTGTGGCCGATATCTTTATCGAGCGCATGAAGTACTGTGCGTTTGTGCGCTCGCCCCACGCGCACGCCGTGATCGGTCGCATTGACACCACCGACGCTGTGAACGCCGCAGGCGTGACGGCTGTGCTCACGGGGGCTGACATGCACGCCGATGGCATCGGGAAAATGACCCCCTTGTGGTTGATTCCAGGCGCGGATGGCATGCGCATGAAAGAGCCGCCGCGCTGGTCCATGGCGCTGGACCGTGTTCGCCATGTCGGCGAGATCGTGGCGCTGGTCATCGCCGACAGCCTGAACCAAGCGCTGGACGCCGCCGAACTGGTGGTGGTCGACTACCAGCCTTTGCCAGCGGTGGTGGAAGTCAAGCAGGCAGCAGAGCCTGGCGCGCCCCAGATACACGACGAAGCGCCCGGCAATCTGGTGCTGCGTTTTCACCGCGGCGCCAAGGCACCGGTGGACGAGGCATTTGCCCGAGCCCGGCATCGCATTTCGGTGGACCTTGTCAATCACCGCATCATTTGCGCGGCGCTCGAGCCGCGGGCCGTGGTGGCGCAGCCCTCGGCCTCGCTGGGTCACGATGGTCACGCGCTGACCCTGTGGTCCGCCACGCAGGTGCCGCACCATATTCGCAAGCTGGTCGCCGAACAGTTGCAACTGCCTGAAAGCGCGATTCGCGTCATTGCCCCCGATGTTGGCGGCGGATTTGGCACCAAAGGCAAGCTCTATCCCGAGGAAACCATCCTGGCCTGGGCGGCCCGCAGAACCAACAAAACCCTCAAGTGGGTATCGACCCGCAGCGAAGCGTTTGTCAGCGACTACCAGGCCCGTGACCACAGCACCCATGCCGAAATGGCGCTCGACGACAACGGTCTGATTCTGGGCCTGCGCGTGAAAACCTATGCAGCGCTGGGCGCCTATGTCTCGACGGTCGGGGCTGCGGTGCCCACCACGGTCTACACCGCCGTGATGTCCGGCCCCTACAAGATACCGGCCATTTTTGCCGAGGTCGACGCCCTGTTCACCAACACCGTGCCCACCGACGCCTACCGCGGTGCCGGGCGACCCGAGGCGTGTTTTGTGCTGGAACGCCTGATCGAAGAGGCTGCCCTGCAAACCGGCATGGACCGGTTCGAACTCAGGCGCAAGAATTTCATTCGCAAGGCCGACATGCCTTACACCACGCCGCTGGGCCCGACCTATGACAGCGGAGATTTTCAGCGCCTGTTCGACCGCGCACTGGTGCTGGCCGACTACGACGGTTTTGCCGCCCGGAGAAAAGCCTCCGAGGACAAGGGCTTGCTGCGCGGCTTTGGCATTTGCTACTTTTTGGAAAGTTCGGGCGTGGCGCCCTCCCGGTACGCCGGCAGCTTTGGTGCCAGGGCCGGCTTTTTTGACTCGGCCGATATCCGCGTGGCCGCCGACGGAAGTCTGGTGGTCATGTGCGGCACGCACAGCCACGGCCAGGCCCATGCCACCACCTTCCCGCAGTTGCTGGCCTCCAAACTTGGCGTGCCGCTGGCCACGATTGAGCTGATCGAAGGCGACACCGGCCGCGTCCCCTACGGCACCGGTACCTTTGGCTCGCGCTCGATGGTGATCGCCGGCTCGGCCATTCTCAAGGCGGCCGACAAGATTTTGTTCAAAGCCAAAAAAGTGGCGGCCCATATTCTGCGGGTAGAAGACGGTGCCGTCGAGCATCGGGTGCGTGAGGGCTGCTGCGAATTTGTCACGGCCGACGGTAAGCGGGTCGGCTGGCCCGAGGTGGCAAGAGCCGCCACCTATGCCCACGATTTGCCGGCAGGCATGGAGCCGGTGCTGCATGAAACCGCATTTTTTGACCCCGAGAACCTGACCTGGTCCAACGGCGCCCAAACCTGCGAAGTCGAGATTGATCCGCAAACCGGGGTCACCCGCGTGGTGTCTTACACCGCCATCGACGACGTCGGCATAGTCATCAACCCGATGGTGGTCGAGGGCCAGGCGCATGGTGGTATTGCACAGGGCATCGGGCAGGCGCTTTTTGAAGCGGCCGCCTACGACCCGGAGACGGGACAAATCCTCACCGGCTCCTTCATGGACTACGCCATGCCGCGCGCGGATGTGCTGCCTGACTTCATCACGGAAACCGATGAAACCCAGCCCTGCACGCACAACCCGTCGGGTGTCAAAGGTTGCGGCGAGTCGGGCACCATAGGCGCGCCCGCGGCAGTCACCAGCGCGATGATTGATGCGCTCGCCGGCATTGGCGTCTACGGTGTGGAAATGCCGTTTCTGCCGATGAAGGTCTGGCGCGCCATCCAGCAAAAAAACAAACTGGCAGCCTGATGGCGCAGGGCCAGGTTCAACAAGAAAGCAGGAATGCCGTGACCCAGGATACCGATCGTCAAGCCGTCGAAACCCATCTCAAAGCGCTGTGCGAGTGGGCGTGCACACTCAAGTTCTCTGACATACCCGTCGCGGCACTGTCCCAGGCCGCGCTCATTTTGGGCGACAACATTGCCGCCATGGTGTCGGCCACCGACGAGCCCGAGGTCAAGGCTTATCACCAGCGGCTGATGGACAGCGACCGAGTGGGCGCCGGCCAGGCCACCTTGTTCAGGGAAGGCGGGCCGCGCTTGTCGCTCATGAATGCGGCGTTGGGCAATGCGCTGACCTCCACCTGGAACGAGCTCGATGATGGCTACACCCGCACCGCCGTGCATCCGGGCGCACTCAGCCAGCCACTGATTCTGGCAGCAGCCGAGGCCGGTCACCACGCGTTTGAGGACGTGCTGCTGGCGACCGTGGGCGCTTACGAAATCGGTACCCGCTTTGCACGCGCCTGGCCCGGCACCTTGCCCAGGCTGCATCCGCACGGGGTGTTCAATGCGGTGTGTTCCGCCGCGGGTCTGGGCCTGCTGCGAAAGCTCAAGCCAGAGACCTTTTTATCGGCGCTCACAGCAGCCGCCACCATGGTCTCGCCCGGGCCTTACAGCTACCCGATTCAGGGCGCGCTGATTCGCAATGCGTGGCCGGCTGCCGGCGCCTGGCTGGGTCACTTTGCTTGCGAAATGGCCGAGCTCGGCATAGGCGGCACCGCCAGCGGGCCCTACGATGTCTTTCAAATCGGCCTGGGGGCGCCGCTGAGCCTGGCCAGCGAACTCAGTGTGAACCTGGGCTCTGAATGGACGGTTTGCGACGGCTACCACAAGCTGTACGGGGCCTGTCACCACTCCCATGCGGCGATGGAAGCGCTTGAATCCATCCTGATGGCGCAACCCGAACTGCGCGGCGGCACGGGCGTGGCGTCGGTGACCGTTCACTGCTCCAAAATGGCCATGAACTTCAACAACCAGTCGCCCCACACCACGCTGGGTGCCAAGTTCTCGCTGCCCCACGCGATAGCTGCCACGCTGGTGCACGGTGCTGACGCGCCGGCTAACTTTCTCGACGCCAGCTTGTCCGATCAGGCCATCCGCAACCTGTCAGCGCAGGTGAACCTGGTCGAGTTGCCGGGCATCAAAGCCTGGCCCTACGACCGGCCCGCCAAGGTCACGCTGCATCTCAAAGATGGCAGCGAACTGGCGGCCTATTGCGAGGCCGCACTGGGCAGCCCGGCCCGCCCCCTGGAGTCGGCACGGGTGCTGCAAAAAATCGAAGAACTCTCCCGCAGCAAGGCACCCGGCCTGCACGGGGCGGTGGTTAAACTGCGCGAAGAAATTGCGGCCGGCCGCCTGGCCGACCTCGGCTTTGAATCCTGGGTGCGCAGCTTCACCCAGGCTTGACGCGAGGCAGGACCTTGACCGGCACGTTGGCTCCAGCTTCTTCAGCTACGGGCCTTCAGGCGCGCGCTGCCTGCAGCAGGTCTCGCGTTTTGATGGCTTCGCGGCGTGCGGCCTGGGCGAAGTCTTCGCCCGACGAGGCGTACAAAATCGCCCGCGATGAGTTGACGATGATGGGCGCGCCCGCCTTGTAGCCGGCGCGCACCGTAGCCACCGCGTCGCCGCCCTGCGCACCCACGCCGGGAATCAGCAACGGCAAGGTCGGGGCCACCAGGCGCACGCGCTCGATTTCTGCCGGGTAGGTCGCGCCGACCACCAGACCGAGCTGGCCGTTGAGGTTCCATGGGCCTTGCGCCAGGCGCGCAATGTGCTCGTACAGCAGCGGCTGGCCGTCCACCGAGGCCAGGCGCTGGTTTTGCAGATCGTCGCCGCCGGGGTTGGAGGTGCGGCACAGCAAGAAGGCACCCTTGCCTTCGTATTTCAGGTAAGGCGCCACCGAATCAAAACCCATGAAGGGCGAGAGCGTGACAGCGTCTGCGCCATAGCGCTCGAAGGCTTCACGCGCATATTGCTCGGCGGTGCTGCCGATGTCGCCGCGCTTGGCGTCCAGAATGATGGGCACCTGCGGCGCCACGCGGCGCATGTGCTCCATCAAGCGCTCAAGCTGTCCCTCGGCACGGTGCGCCGCAAAGTAGGCAATCTGTGGCTTGAAGGACAGCACCAGATCGGCCGTGGCATCGACGATGGCGGCGCAAAAGTCATAGATCTTGTTGGCGTCGCCCTTGAGCTTGCCCGGAAAACGGGTGGGCTCGGGGTCCAGGCCGACGCACAGCATGGAACGGTTTTGGGCCTCGGCGGCCGCCAGCATGTTCAGAAAGGTCATGGCGCGTATTGTAGAAAGCCGGCTGCGGCGCTTGAGCCAGGGCCCATGGCGACGCGCCGGACAAGCCCAGCCCCTTGGCCAGGACAGACTGCGCAACAGGCCTGCTCGCCCGCTTGCAGCCTCCATCCGGCCGGCTCGAGGCTCAGTACTTCTCGCCCAACAAGCCCATGCCCGGCAAAGCGTCCTGGATGCCCAGGCGCCGCAAGGCATGCCAGTAGGTGGCCACGTTCACGCCGATCATCGGTTTGCCAAATCGCTTTTCAATCGCCGGCGTCATGGCCGATACCGGCAAGTTGGTGCCCACATGCACCAGTACCTCGGCCTGCGGATGGTCCACATCGGCAAAGCCCTGCATGACCTGTTCGGCCGTGAAGCGCGCCACGGCGGTGGGACCGGTCGACTTCAGGCCGTGGGTGGCGACCACGTCATAGCCGCAGGCGCGAAAGAAGTCAGCAATCATGGCGTCGGCCGGAGGCCAGTACGGCGTGAGAATGGCGATGCGTTGGGGCTGTCCAATGGCCTTCAGGCCGGCCAGCACGGCCCGTGAGGGAGTGACAAAGGGAACGCCACACAGCTGCTCCAGCCGCTGCTCTTCAGCCAGCGCCCGCTCGCCATCACCGCGAAAGGAATGTATCGAATGCCCGTGCGCCACCACATGGGGCTCGCAGACCATCACCAGCGCCAGCGCTTCTTCGAGTTTGCCCTCTTCGGTTTCGAGGGCTTTTTTGTAGGCGGCCTGGTCGTCATAAGGGCGCGGCGGCAGCTGCATGCGGGTGACGTGGTTGGTCACGCCGGCCGGACGCATGCTTTCCATTTCGGGTTGCACCACGGTGTTGGTGGCAGGCACAACAACGGCGACCTTGGCGCGCCAGGCCAGGGTGTCAGTGCTGGGGGTGCGGTGAATGAGGGACATGGATTTACTCAATTTTCAGATTGCTGGCTTTGGCCGCTTCCGACCAGGTGGCGAGGTCAGCCTGGATGGTTTGTGCAAACTGCGCCGGTGTGTCACCAATGGGGTCGACCCCCATCTGGGTCAGACGCGCCAGTGCGTCGGGCGAGCTCACCGCCTCCTTGATGGCTGCGGCAATGCGGTTGATCACGGCCGGCGGCGTACCCGCTGGCGCAACCAGGCCGTTCCAGGTCAGGGTCTTGAAGCCTGGAAAGCCTGACTCGGCCACGGTCCGCACGTCAGGCAACTGGCGCGCGCGCTGCTCGCTTGACACGCCAATGATGCGAATCTGGCCGCCGGCCACTTGCGGCGCGAGTTCGGACAGGTTGCCAAAGTACATCTGCACCTGCCCGCCGATCAGGTCGGTCACGGCCGGCCCGCCGCCTTTGTAGCTGACGTGGGTCATCTCCAGCTGCGCACGCTTGACGAAAAGCGCCGCCGACAAGTGCGAGACGCTGCCCGCCCCCCCCGAGGCATAGTTGAACTTGCCCGGGTTCTTTTTGATGTAGTCGGCAAACTCGCGCACGTTGTTGGCGGGTACCGACTTATGCACCGCCATCACAAACGGGTTGCTGCCGACGATGGAGATCGGCGCGAAATCGCGCAGCGTGTCAAAGCTGGTTTTGCTGATCGCCGGCAAGATGGCCAGCACCGGCATGGCGGCCATCAGCAAGGTGTAGCCATCGGGTGCTGATTTGGCGACGAAGTCGGCGGCAATAGCGCCACCCGCACCGGCCTTGTTTTCCACCAGCACGGTTTGCCCCAGGGACTGCGTCAGCCGTTCTGCTGCCAGGCGTGCAATGCCGTCGGTGTTACCGCCGGCTGCAAAGGGCACGATGATCTTGATCGGCTTTTGCGGCCAGCTGGCCGTTTGCGCCTGTACCGCGGCACTGAGCAGCCAGGCCGACAGGCCGGCGATGGCCAGAAAAGTACGGCGCTTGAAAAAGGGAGTGATCATGAAAGCTCCTGATGATGGGGCGGGACGTTGGGCAAAGAAGGTAAAAAGCAAAGAAGGCAAAAGTGGGCGAGCGGCCAGCGCGATCAGGTGATGGCGTTGGCGCGCTTGATGCTGTTGATCATGGAAGAGGTGAGCAAATAGGCGCGGGTCTTGTCGGGGTCAGCGGCGATAGCGCGCATCTCGTCGAAGCGGGCCTGCCGCTTCAGCGGGTCTTTTTCTTCGAGGTTTTCCTTGTTCTTGATCGAGATCGTCTGCACGTACTCCATGGCCACGGTACGCCGCTGGCGGTCGTACAGGTCCAGCAGCGCATCGCTGTCCCGACCATGCACAACACGGGCCAGCTTGTCGCCCAGATTGACGGCATCATGAATGCCACTGTTCAGGCCAAAGCCGCCCAGCGGGTTGTTGACGTGCGCCGAGTCGCCGGCCAGCAGCACACGACCGGCGCGAAACTGCTTGGCCACGCGCTGGTGCACGCGGTACACGCTTTGGTGCACGATGGGGTAGTTGTTGCTTTCTGGCGCACCAATGGCCCGGTTGATCGCCTGCCGGGCAAAGGCCGGCGCCAGCACCTCCTCGTCGCTCAGCTCGGGGCCGACCGGCAGCGTCATGCGCCACAGGCCCGGTGGCCCCTTGTCGGGCATGCGAAAAAATGCAATCCACTGCTCGGGGTCACTCACATAGGCGTTGTCGGCATACCCCAGTGGCTCAAAGTCGAAGGTGGTGCTGACCACGCTGTAGCGCTCGGGCCAGGTATAGCCATCAAATTCAATGGCCACCGACTTGCGCACGGCGCTCTTGCCACCGTCGGCACCGACCACGTAGCTGCCGTGCAGCTGCACTTCACCGCTGGCGCTGAGGGCTTGCACCTGCACGCTGTCAGCGCGCTGCGTCAGGCCCGTGAAGGCATGCGAGAACAGCACCTGCGCGTGCGGATAGGCCAGCAGTTTTTCAAGCAGGATGGGCGTGAGCCGGTGCTGCTCCAGGTGCAATCGAAAGGGATAGGGCGTATCGTTCCTGAGCACATCCAGATCCCACTGGGCGATCAGGCCATGCTCGCGGTCGCGTGACTGCCAGTGCCTGACCTTGATGCCAACTTGCATCATGGCGTCGGCCACGCCATCGGGCCCGAGCATCTCCATCGTCGGCGGATGAAAGGTGCCGGCCCGCAGATCCAGCGTGGTGCCCGCTTCACTTTCGATCACCAGCACCGGCACATCGCGCCTGGCCAGCTCGAGTGCGCACAGCAAACCCACCGGGCCGGCGCCGACCACGATCACGGGGAGTAGTTGGCTGGCAGCTTGGTTTTGGGTAGCGCTCATGGGGCACAGGCCTCGTGTCTTTCAATGATGTGGCGAGCCCGTGCGATCACGGGTTTATCGACCATTTGTCCGTCCAGCTTTTGGGCACCGGTGTCGTCCGGCGTGAGTGCCAGAATGCGTTTGGCCCACGCCAGCTGCTCGGCCGACGGGGCAAAGCCCTGATGCGCGGGCAGCACCTGGGCCGGGTGAATGCACAGCTTGGCGCCAAAGCCGGCGCGCGCGGCGCGGCGGGCATCGTGGCTGACCAGCGCCGCATCGTCCAGCGCAAAAGTCACGCCGTCAATCGGGGCCGGCAAGCCGGCGCTGGCCGCGTGCATCACCATCTGCATGCGCGCCGGCAGCAGCAGGTCCCAGGCGTCTTCACAAGCCATGTCGCGGGCCAGATCGGCCGAGCCGAAGGCCAGCTGCTGCACCCGCGCATGGGCGCACAACTGGCCCAACTGCAAGATGCCGCGCGCCGATTCGACCAGCGCCATGATGGGCAAGGTCACGCCAGCAGCCAGCGTGTCCAGATCGGCTGTTGATTCGCTCTTGGCCAGCATCACACCGGCTAGGCGGCTGGCCTGCTGCTGCAGCAGTTGCAGATCGCCCGCAAACCATACGGTGCTGACCGCGTTGATGCGAACCCATACCGGCCCAATGCCTGCGCTTTCGGGGCTGGCAAAAAAATCAGCCAGCCGCTGACGCGCCGCCAATTTCTGGCTGGCATCGACCGCGTCTTCGAGGTCGACAATGACCGCATGCGCGCCGGCTGCCAGCGCTTTGGCGATGCGCTCCGGCCGCGTGGCCGGCACGAACAGGTAACTCAGCGCCTGGCTGGGCGCCGTCATACGGCCGCCTGACCCAAGCTGATATGCCCTTGCAACCCGACCTGCCCGAGGTTGTTGGTCGACCAGACTTGCAAAGCCGCATCATCCCCGTCGGCTGGCGTGGCATGCAGGTGAAAGCGACTGAGGTCGAAGGTCGGTTTGAGCGCCTTGAACTCAAAGGCGCTGATGAAACGCCCCGGCGCGACCCGCGTCTGCGCCAGGTTCAGCAGCAAGGTCGCAATCAGCGGCCCATGCACGATCAGGCCCGGATAGCCTTCGACGCTGCGGCAGTAGTCCGCGTCGTAGTGAATGCGGTGGCCGTTGAAGGTCGCTGCCGAATAACGAAACAGCATCACCGAGTCGGCATGCACCGCCTCGACATGCTGGCCCTCGCGTTCAAACGCGTGCTGCCCGGCGCGGATTTGCTCGCCCACTTGCATGAGCGCAGCGGTCTCTGCCGGGGTAGCGCTTTCGCGGTAGACGATGTCGTGCTCTTCTTCCAATAGCGGGCCTTGGGCGTCGCGGTAGCTGTGCCCGACGGTGACGAACACCATCTCACCGCTGCGGCCGCTCTTGCGGCTGATGCTCAGGATGGTGGATGTTTTTTCGACCACCATGCCAACCTCGAATTCACGCGTCCAGCGCAAGCGGCTGCCGGCCCACATGCGCCGCTCGAGCGACACCGGCGGCAAAAAGTCGCCGCGCGCCGGATGCCCGTCAGGCCCGAGTCGGGACTGCACTTCCAGCGGGTTGAAGTACAGCCAGTGCCAGCCGGCGGGCAGCTTCTGGGCGGCCGGCTGCTGCAAACGCGCGGCGTCATTGAGGGTGGCCGCCATCTGGCGCACCTGCACCGGACTGATGGTGTCGCTGAGCGTCTGGCGCTTGCCAAGCCAGGGCGTGAAATCCTGATCGGGTGTGGTCATGGCGCTGGCTCAGTAAGACCTTGGCATGCCCAGCACGTGCTCGCCGACGTAAGACAAGATCATGTTGGTCGAAATCGGTGCCACCTGGTAGAGCCGGGTTTCGCGGAACTTGCGCTCGATGTCGTACTCGGCCGCAAAGCCAAAGCCACCATGCGTTTGCAAACAGACGTTGGCCGCTTCCCAGGACGCGTCGGCGGCCAGCAGTTTGGACATGTTCGCCTCGGCGCCGCAGTTGATGCCGGCGTCAAACATCTCGCAGGCGCGGTAGCGCATCAGGCTGGCGGCCTCGACGTTGACAAAGGCGCGCGCAATCGGAAACTGGATGCCCTGGTTTTGCCCGATGGGCCGATCAAACACCACACGCTCTTTGGCGTAGGTGCTGGCTTTTTCGGTGAACCAGTAGCCGTCGCCGATGCACTCGGCGGCAATCAGGATGCGCTCGGCGTTGAGTCCGTCGAGAATATATTTCAGGCCCTTGCCTTCTTCGCCAATGCGGTTTTCAACCGGCACCTCGAGGTTATCGATGAAAATTTCATTGGTCTCGTGATTGACCATGTTGCGGATCGGCCGCACCGTGATCGACTTGCCCACGGCTTCGCGCAGGTCGACCAGAAACACCGACAGGCCTTCGCTCTTTTTCTTGACTTCGGCCAGCGGCGTGGTGCGCGCCAGCAGCAGCATGTAGTCCGAATGCTGCAGGCGCGAAGTCCAGACCTTTTGCCCATTGATCACGTAGCGGTCGCCCCGGCGCACGGCGGTGGTCTTGAGCTTGGTGGTGTCACTGCCGGTGCTCGGCTCGGTCACGGCCATCGACTGCATGCGGATTTCGCCGCGGGCAATGCGCGGCAGCAAGTCCTGCTTTTGCTGCTCAGAGCCGTGCCGCACGATGCAGCCCATGACATACATCTGGCCATGGCAGGCGCCTGAATTGCCGCCCGCGCGGTTGATCTCTTCCATCACCACGCTGGCCTGGGTCAGCGACAGGCCGGAGCCGCCGTAGGCTTCGGGAATTAGGCCGGCCAGCCAGCCTGCGTCGGTCAGGGCGGTGACAAATTTCTCGGGGAAGGCGCGGGCCTCGTCGACCTCCTGCCAGTAGCGTGAATCAAAAGCGGTGACGACCTGGCGCACACCTTCGCGCAGTTCGGGAAAATTATTGGGTGTCATGACGTTCCTGGTTGTTGGTTGTTGGTTGTGCTCGTGGGCTGGGGTAAATGGCTTGCTTATTTGGCAGCAGTCGCGTACAGCTGGCCGCCATCGACATTGACCACGCTGCCGCTGAGGTAGCTGCACAGCGGCGAGGCGCAAAAGACGGCGAGTTCAGCCATCTCGCTGGGCTCGGCCAGACGACCCAGCGGGAACTTGCTGGTCAGCTCGGTCCAGCGTTTGGCGTCACCCAGGTTCCTGGCGGCCTGCTGCTCGAGCATGCCCTGCATGCGGTCGCTGCGCGTGGGCGAGGGGTTGATGCCGAATACGCGCACGCCATGCTTCATGCTGTCGCCGCCGACACCGCAGGTAAAAGCCATCAGCGCCGCGTTGCCCGTGGCGCCGCAAATGTAGTCCGCGCGTGGGGCCGCGCCAGCCATGCCGATGATGTTGCAGATCACGCCGTGGCCGCGCGACTGCATCATGGGCAGGTAGGCGCGCGTGAGGTTGATGTAGCCAAAGACCTTGAGTTCCCAGGCTTCGCGCCAGCGCGCTTCGCCAACGTCTTCCACGCTGCCGCCCGGAATGGCGCCGGCGTTGTTCACCAGGATGTCGATGTCGGGCACCTGCGCCTTGAGCGCGTCGGCCGAGCCCGATTGCGCCAGGTCCATCAGCACGGCTTCGGGCTTGGGCAGCCCGGCCTTGGCAAATGCCTGCTCGGCTTTTTCGAGGTTGCTGCGCTCGCGTGCCACCAGCACGGGCCGAGCGCCCTCGCGGGCGAAGGCCAGGGCAATCGTCAGGCCAATGCCGCGTGAGCTGCCGGTGACGAGAACGCGTTTGTCTTTGAGTTGAAGGTCCATGGATTTCTTTGTAGTGAAGGGGCTGTCAAGGGTTCGGATTTGAGATGGGCGCAGGGACCTGGCCGGTGTACCAGGCGGCCATGGACTCGCCGGTCATAAAGCACACGTTGGGCGTTTTCATCAGCAAGTCGAGCATGCGCTCGAAGCTTTCAAAACGATGCGGCACGCCGATGAGGTGCGGATGCAGACCGATCGCCAGCACGCGCGGCTGCACCAGCGCCTCGCGCTGAAAGAGGCGAAGTGTGTTCTCCAGCCGCTGGTACATCTCGTTGGAGCTATGCTTTTCAATGGCATAAATAATGGAGTCGTTGATCTCCAGGTTGTAGGGCAGCGACAGCAAAGGGCCTTGACGCGTCTGCATCCAGCGCGGCACGTCATCGACGACCCAGTCAAACACATACTCGATGCCCTGGCGCTTGAGAATTTCGGGTGTGTCATGCGACTCGCGCAAGCCCGGACTGAGCCAGCCGCGGGGTCTTTTTCCGGTGAACGACTCGATCAGTTTCAAGCTGGTGGCAATGAGTTCTTCTTCGCCCTCTGCGTGGTTGAGCGCCTTTTGGTGAACACCGTGCCCGATGAATTCCCAGCCCGCCTGGTGCATGGCTTCGGCGGCGCGCGGGTAGGCATGGATCACGCCGGCATTGAAGCTGGTGGATGCGGGCAGACCGCGTGAAGCGATGGCATCAATCATGCGTGGCAGGCCGGCACGCATGCCGTAATCGGCCCAGCTGAAGTTGGGCACGTCAGGCACGGTTTCCTTGCCGTGTGGCGGCGTGATGATGGTGCGCGGCATGCTCGCATCAAAGACCCAATGCTCCACATTGATCACCAGGTGCACCATGATGGCGCCGTCAGGATGGGGCTTGAGTTGCGGGCCTTCATTGGAAAAAATATAGGGAATTCGCGGGTTAGCCATAGGACGTTTTAGCAACCTTTTTAGGACAATTGGAAATGATACGGCGAGTGTGTTTTTTGTCGTGCGGTGTTTGCCCTGAGGGCCCTGCGTGCAAGGTCGCAAAACCTTCCGCCGCGGCGAGGCCATCCCACTTCACCGTCGCTGCGAGGCCGAAGGCCGTGGCAGTCCAGGGGACGGAATTCATGGATTGCCGCAGCCCTTGGGGCCTCGCAAAAGCGGAGCTTGCGTGGCAACCGAAGTTCATCGCGCGACTCGGAGCGATGATGCCGATCGATTTTTTTGTTTGAGTGTGTGTTAATTTTTTAGGAGTTTTTTTATGATTTTGATTCGTTATGCCGCCGCCGCCTTGCTGGCACTGGTGGGCGCTACTTCTGCTGTGGCGATCACGCCCATGCCCAGCCCCATGCCGACCAAGGAGGTCATCACCATCGGTTACGTCAAGGTAGGTCAGGTATCGCCTTTGCATCTGGTGGAGGAAGAGCTCAAGAAAATGAACATTGAAGTCAAGCGTGCCGAGTTCGTGCGTTATGCCGACGCCCGCACCGCGCTGATTTCGAACTCGGTTGACGTCTCGGTGGTCGGCCCGGCCGACCTGGCGATTGCTGCGAGCCAGGGCTCGAAAAACATCATTGGGCTGAGCGGCGTGGCCACCTCGCCCAAGTACCTGGTGGTGCGCAAAGGCGTGACCATCAACACCTGGGACGACATCAAGGGCAAGAAAATTGCCGTGGCGCCCGGCTCTGCCGTCTGGTTCGCCTGGGCCATGACACTGGTTGAAAACAACATCCCCTACAACTCCTTCCAGGCTATCAATATCCAAGGTGGCGGCACCGCTTTTGTGCAAGCCCTCAAGCGCGGCGACATTGACGCCATGCTCAGCTGGGAACCATTTGAGTCCCA
>CAIMVC010000017.1 GCA_903844825.1 uncultured Burkholderiales bacterium
CCTTGCCCGAATGGGTTTGCTCATAGGCCGCTGGCGTGGCCGAGACAAAAATCGCCTGGCGCATCTTGCTTTCGTACTCTTCGAACTTGAGCGGCCGGTTGTCCAGCGCGCTGGGCAAGCGAAAGCCGTAGTCCACCAAATTAGTCTTGCGCGCCTTGTCGCCGTTGTACATGGCGTTGAGCTGGCCGATCATGACGTGGCTCTCGTCCAAAAACATCAGCGCGTCTTTGGGCATGTAGTCGCACAGCGTTGCGGGGGGCGAGCCCGGCGGCGCGCCGCTGAGGTGGCGGGTGTAGTTCTCGATGCCCTTGCAGTGGCCGATTTCGGTGAGCATTTCCAGGTCAAACCGGGTGCGTTGCTCGATGCGCTGGGCTTCGACCAGTTTGCCCTGGCTGACAAACTCCTTGACCCGGTCGGCCAGCTCGAGCTTGATGGTTTCGATCGCCATCAGCACCTTCTCGCGCGGGGTGACGTAGTGGCTTTTGGGGTAAATCACAAAGCGCGGAATCTTTTGCCGCACGCGGCCGGTGAGCGGGTCAAACAGTTGCAGGGTCTCGATCTCGTCGTCAAAGAGTTCGATGCGCACCGCCAGCTCGGAATGCTCCGCCGGGAACACGTCGATCACATCGCCGCGCACGCGGAAGGTGCCGCGCGCAAAGTCCTGCTCGTTGCGGGTGTACTGCATGCGGATCAGGCGGGCGATCACGTCGCGCTGGCCCATCTTGTCGCCGAGCCGGGCGATGAAACGCATCTGCGTGTAGTCCTCGGGCGCACCAATGCCATAAATGGCGCTGACCGTGGCGACGATGATGGTGTCGCGCCGCTCGAGCACGCTTTTGGTAGCGGACAGCCGCATTTGCTCGATGTGCTCGTTGATCGCCGAGTCTTTTTCGATGAACAAATCGCGCTGCGGCACATAGGCCTCTGGCTGGTAGTAGTCGTAGTAGCTGACGAAATACTCGACCGCGTTTTTTGGGAAAAACTCCCTGAATTCGCTGTAGAGCTGCGCCGCCAGCGTCTTGTTGGGTGCAAAGACGATGGCCGGGCGCCCCAGGCGGGCGATCACATTGGCCATGGTGAAGGTCTTGCCGGAGCCGGTCACACCCAGCAGGGTCTGAAAGACTTCGCCGTCTTCAACGCCCTCGACCAGCTGCGCAATCGCCACTGGCTGGTCGCCGGCTGGCGGGTAGGGCATGAAGAGTTCGAAGGGCGAGCCCGGAAAGCTGGCAAAGTGCCCCTGCGGCGCGGCCTGGCCCGGCGCCTCTGCGCCGGAGGCTGTGTTGACGACTTCCACAGCCGTCGTGATTTCTTTGATTGCCTGCATAAACCCCTCATCCACGCCCGTTAAAATTCCGGGCAACCGGACAGAATACGCTATTGCGGCGCCGATCAAGAAAGCCAACTGCAGAAAACCCGTGTCCGGGCTCGGACAGCCAGGGATTGCAAGGGCGAGGTCGATCCCACCGCGCAGCCCGCTGCCCCCTCTTTTCATTCTTCAAGGAACTTCCCATGTCAATGTTCACCGCTGTCGAAATGGCACCCCGCGACCCGATTCTGGGCCTGAATGAGCAGTTTGCCGCCGACACCAACCCGAACAAAGTCAATCTGGGCGTGGGCGTTTACTACGACGACAGTGGCAAGCTGCCCCTGCTGCAGTGCGTGCGCGAAGCCGAAAAGCTGATGGCCGACAAGCCTGCCCCACGCGGCTACCTGCCCATCGACGGTATCGCAGCCTACGACTCGGCGGTCAAGACATTGGTATTTGGGGCCGACAGCGAGCCCGTCAAGTCCGGCCGCGTCGCGACCATCCAGGCCATTGGCGGCACGGGCGGGCTCAAGGTGGGCGCTGACTTCTTGAAGCGCTTGAACCCCAACGCCAAGGTGATGATCAGCGACCCGAGCTGGGAAAACCACCGCGCTTTGTTCAGCAGCGCCGGTTTTGTCGTCGAAGCCTACCCCTACTACGACGCGGCCAAACGCGGCGTCGATTTTGACGGCATGCTGGCGAGCATCAGCGCGGCCGCGCCGGGCACCATCATCTTGCTGCACGCGTGCTGCCACAACCCCACCGGCTACGACATCACGCCGGCCCAGTGGGACCAGGTCATCGCCGCCGTCAAGGCGCGCGAGCTGGTGGCCTTTCTGGACATGGCTTACCAGGGCTTTGGCCATGGCATCGCCGAAGACGGCGCCGTGATTGGCAAGTTCGTGGCCGCCGGTCTTGACTTTCTGGTCTCCACCTCGTTTTCCAAGAGCTTTAGCCTGTATGGCGAGCGCGTGGGCGCACTGAGCGTGCTGTGCCAGGACAAAGAAGAAGCCGCCCGCGTGCTGAGCCAGCTCAAGATCGCCATTCGCACCAACTACAGCAACCCACCGACGCACGGCGGCGCCGTGGTGGCGGCCGTGCTCAACAGCCCGGAACTGCGCGCTCTGTGGGAAAAAGAGCTGGCCGAAATGCGCGTGCGCATCAAGCAAATGCGCAGTCGCCTGGTCGAGCAGCTCAAAGCCGCCGGCGTCAAGCAGGACATGAGTTTCATCACCAGCCAGATCGGCATGTTCAGCTACTCGGGCCTGAACAAGGACCAGATGGTGCGCCTGCGCAATGAATTTGGTGTGTATGGCACGGACACCGGCCGGATGTGCGTGGCGGCCCTGAACAGCAACAACATCGACTACGTTTGCGCCGCCATTGCCAAGGTGATCTGAATCCGCCCGGGGTCCCCGCCCCGACTTGACACCGGCAGCCGGAGCCCCGCGCCTGGCACCTGACGCCTGACGCCAGTGGGGCCCGCTGGGGCCAGCTTGGGTCAGCCCTCGCCCCAGACCATGGAGCGCATGGCGATCGCGCCAAACTGGTAGCTGGTGTTGAAAAAACGCACGGGCTCACTGGCATCGACCGCCGCCGCCGCGTACAGCAAAGGCAGCAGGTGCTCGTAGCTCGGGTGGGCCATGGTTGCCAGCGTGCCGAGCTTTTGAAAGTTCTGCAGTGCGTCCAGGTTGCCTTGCTGCACATAGCCGGCGATGGTCTGGTCAAACTCCAGCGCCCAGTCAAAGGCCTGGTTGCCCGCAGCACCGCGCTGCATTTGCCCCAGGTTGTGCACAGTGTTGCCGCTGGCCACGATCAGCACGCCGCGCCCGCGCAGAACCTTGAGCTGGCGGGCCAGTGCGTGATGGTCAGCGGGGGGGCGGCTGTAGTCCATGCTCAGTTGAATGACCGGAACATTGGCCGCAGGAAACATGGGTTTGAGCACCGACCAGGCGCCGTGGTCCAGCCCCCATTGCATGTCCAGTCCGAGCGGGGCCGAGGCGCGCTGACGCACCAGCCGGCTGATTTCGCGCGCCACAGCGGGCGCACCGGGCGCCGGATACTGCTGGTCAAACAATTCCTGCGGGAACCCGCCAAAGTCGTGGATCGTTTTGGGCTGCTCCATCGCCGTCAGCCACCAGCCTTGCGTCAACCAGTGTGCCGAAATGCACAAAATCAGTTGCGGAACTGGCCAGCTAGAGCCAAATTTCTCCCCCAGCGTCTGCCAGCTGCGGTAGTACTCGTTACCACCCAGAGCGTTCATGGGGCTGCCATGGCCCAGAAAAAACACGGGCATGCGCTCGGACGGGCGCAGGGATTCGAACTCGGAAATGGCCAGGGGGGCGGAAAATTGTGACATTGGGTATCTCGAAAAAAACTTAAAAAACCTTTGAAATCATGGCTCTACAGTAAGGCTGGCGCGCTTGCAGCAGCTAGCTTTCGCCAACATGACAAAAAAGCGCTTTGACCAGAAGTCACTTTAGTGTTTATCCTCCGCTTCTCCAGCTCAGCTGCTGTTATATTGCACTGCAGCAAAACACGCTCACCACACGCAGCACCTACGTTTATATAAGGTTTTCCCCCATGCTTTACCAAGCCTATGAAGCTCAGCGCACGCTGATGGAGCCCTTTGTCGATTTCGCGCAAGCCGCCGCAAAACTCTACAGCAACCCCATGTCGCCGGTTGGCCAAAACCCCTTCGCTCAACGCGTGGCTGCCGGCTACAGCTTGATTTATCGGCTGGGCAAGGACTACGAAAAACCAACTTTTTCCATCAACACGGTCGACGTCAATGGCGTGGCGGTGGCGGTGCAGGAGCGCGTTGAAATCAACAAACCGTTTTGCGAGTTGCGCCGCTTCAAGCGCCTGACCGATGACGTCAACACCCTGACCCGTCTGAAGGGCCAGCCCGCCGTGCTGATCGTCGCCCCGCTGTCGGGCCATTACGCAACGCTGCTGCGCGATACGGTGAAAACCATGCTCAAGGACCACAAGGTCTACATCACCGACTGGAAAAACGCACGTATCGTGCCCCTGTCAGATGGCAGTTTCCACCTCGACGACTACGTCAACTACGTGCAGGAATTCATCCGCCATCTGCAAGGCATTTACGGCAACTGCCATGTCATCAGCGTCTGCCAGCCCACCGTGCCGGTACTCGCGGCCGTCTCGCTGATGGCCTCACGCGGTGAAGCCACGCCCCTGACCATGATCATGATGGGCGGCCCCATCGACGCCCGCAAGTCACCCACGGCGGTCAACAACCTGGCCACCAACAAGAGCCATAGCTGGTTCGAAAACAACGTGATTTTCCGCGTGCCGAGCAATTTCCCTGGCGCGGGACGCCGCGTTTATCCCGGCTTTTTGCAGCACACCGGCTTTGTGGCCATGAACCCTGACCGCCACGCCAGCAGCCACTACGACTACTTCAAGGACCTGCTCAAGGGCGACGACGCCAGCGCCGAAGCGCACCGCAAGTTCTACGACGAGTACAACGCCGTGCTGGACATGGACGCCGACTACTACCTGCAAACCATCAACGTGGTGTTCCAGGAGTTCAAGCTGGTCAACGGCACCTGGGACGTTCGCAACCCGCAAGGCCAGCTCGAGCGCGTGCGCCCTCAAGACATCAGGACCACGGCAAACTTCACCGTTGAAGGTGAGCTCGATGACATTTCAGGCTCCGGTCAGACCGAGGCCGCGCACGGACTGTGCACGGGCATTCCCAAGGACCGCCAGCAGCACCTGGAAGTGCCCGGTGCCGGCCACTATGGAATTTTCAGCGGCCGCCGCTGGCGCGACATCGTCTACCCGCAGGTCACCGCCTTCATTCTGGCGAACGACAAGCCCAAGGTGTCAGCCGCCCCAGTTGAGGCCACCCCAGTTGAGGCCACCCCAGCTGAGGCCGCGACAGCGCCCATCGCAGCGGCGCCCATTGCGCAGGCCGAGCCCGTCTCGACCGCTGAGCCATTGATACAGGCTGAGCCGATCGTGGCAACGCCAGTCCAGCCCCGGCTGAGTATCGTCAGCAAGCCAAAGGCCACCGCCACGGCGGCAGCCAAAGGCGCCAAGACGGCCGCCAAACCAGCGCCAGCTGGCGTGAAAAAAGCCGCCAAAAAGACAGCGGCGCGCAAGTAAGGGGCTATCGCACCGACCCCGGGGCTGCGTGAACGCCTTGCCTTCTCTGGCCGACCGCCTCAATGCCGCGCTGCCGCAAACGCAGTGCACGCGTTGCGCTTACCCCGATTGCCGAGGCTACGCCGAGGCCATCGCCGGTGGGCTCGCGGCCATCAACCAGTGCCCACCGGGCGGTGCTGAAGGCATAGCCCGGCTGGCCAAGCTGACGGGGCTGCCAGTTTTGCCCTTGAACCCGGCGCATGGCGCCGAGGCGTCGCGCACCGTGGCGGTGATTGACGAGGCCTGGTGCATCGGTTGCACCTTGTGCCTGCCCGCCTGCCCGGTCGACGCCATTGTGGGCAGCAACAAGCAGATGCACACGGTCGTGGAGCCGCATTGCACCGGCTGCGAGCTGTGCATAGCCGTGTGCCCGGTCGATTGCATCAGCCTCGAAAACGCCTCGGGCCCGCACAGCGGCTGGCAGGCATGGTCGCAGGATCAGGCGCAGGCAGCTCAAGTCCGCTATGCGCAACACCAGGCACGTCTGGCCCGGGAAGAAGTCAGCCAGGTCGAGCGGCACGAAGAAAAAGCCCAGGCCACACTGGCCGACTGGCCGGCCGCCACCCGGCATACCGATGCAGCCGTCGTGGTACAAAAACGTCAGGTGATTGAGGCCGCCCTGGCCCGCGCCCGGGCAAAACGCACGGACCGCTAACACCGAATCTGGCTCGATTCAGACCCGAAACGGACACTGCGCAAATCGGCTGGAACGGTAGCCCTCTTCCGTCTTATAAGTGTCAATCTTGATTGACACATTGAAATGTGCGATGTAAAAACCATGCATGTCTCGACCCGCCCTGTCAGCCGTCACCGAGCTGTTCAAGCCCATTACATGGTTTCCGCCCATGTGGGCCTTTGCCTGCGGTGTCGTTGCCTCGGGCGCCTCCATGAGCGGGCGCTGGGGCCTGGCCATCATCGGCGTGGCACTGGCCGGGCCGCTGGTATGCGCCACCAGCCAGGCCGTCAATGACTGGTTTGACCGGCACGTAGACGCCATCAACGAGCCGCACCGGCCCATTCCGTCGGGGCGCATGCCCGGTCGGTGGGGGCTGTATCTGGCCGTCGTCTGGACACTGGTCTCGCTGCTGGTCGCCACCGCCCTGGGCCCCTGGGGCTTCGGTGCCGCCGCCATCGGCTTGCTGCTGGCCTGGGCCTACAGTGCGCCACCGGTGCGCCTGAAAGAAAACGGCTGGTGGGGCAACGCAGCCTGCGGCCTGAGTTACGAGGGCATTGCCTGGGTCACTGGTGCCGCGGTCATGGCCGGCGGCAGCATGCCCGGCGGGGAGTCGCTGGCGCTGGCGGCTTTATACAGCGCAGCCACGCACGGCATTATGACGCTCAATGACTTCAAGGCGGTGGCCGGCGACAGGCAAATGGGCGTTCGCTCACTGCCGGTGCAACTGGGTGTCGACAAGGCGGCTCGCGTGGCCTGCTGGTTCATGGTGCTGCCGCAAGCGGTCGTGGTCGCCCTGCTGATTCACTGGCAGCGACCCGCGCACGCCGTGGCCGTGGTCGCCCTGATCGCCGCGCAGTTGCTGCTGATGAAGCGCTTTTTGAAAGATCCGACAGCGCGGGCGCTGTGGTACAGCGGCTTTGGCGTGCCGCTGTTTGTCGCCGGCATGATGGTCAGCGCCTTCGCCCTGCGCAGCATGGGCGCCGTCACACCATGAAGGAGCCGTCCATGAAGGAATTTGGCTGGGGCAGCATTGCCCGACTGGGTCTGGTACAGGCCTGCATTGGCGCCATCGTGGTGCTCACCACCTCGACCCTGAACCGCGTCATGGTCGTGGAACTGGCTTTGCCGGCGCTGCTGCCGGGCTGCCTGGTGGCGCTGCACTACCTGGTGCAGGTGGCCCGACCGCGCATGGGCCATGGCTCGGACGTGGGTGGGCGGCGAACCCCCTGGATCGTCGGCGGCATGGCCGTGCTGGCGGCCGGCGGCATCATCTCGGCCCTGGCCACGGTCTGGATGGCGAGCAACCGGCCAGCGGGCATCTTGCTGGCCGTGTTCGGTTTCGGGCTGATCGGCCTGGGCGTGAGCGCCAGCGGCACCTCGCTGCTGGTGATGCTGGCCAAGCGGGTGCCGGCCAGCCGTCGCGGCCCGGCCGCCACCCTGGTCTGGATGATGATGATCGCCGGCTTTGCCATTACGGCCGGTGTCGCAGGCCAATGGCTGGACCCCTATTCGCCGCAGCGACTGCTGAGCGTGACGGCAACCGTGTCAGCCCTGGCGTTCGCCCTGACCCTGCTGGCTTTGCACGGGCTGGAGGGTTACGGCAGGGAAGCGACCGCCGCCATGACGACCCACGCGGACAAGGCAGCGCCGCAAGAAGTCAAGCCTGGGTTCCGCCAGGCCCTGGCCGAGGTCTGGGCCGAGCCGGCAGCGCGCCGGTTTACCATTTTTGTCTTCGTCTCCATGCTCGCCTACAGTGCGCAAGACCTGATCCTCGAGCCCTTTGCGGGCAGCGTCTTTGGCTACACGCCCGGCTCTTCCACCAAATTGTCAGGCGTGCAGCACGGGGGCGTGCTGCTGGGCATGATTCTGGTCGCGCTGGCCGGTTTGGTAGGCGCACGATTTGCCCACCACCGGCTGTGGCGCCATGCAGGGTCGCTGCGCGGCTGGACCTTGGGTGGCTGCGTGGCATCGGCTGCAGCCATGCTGGCCTTGTCGGCTGCCGGGGTGGTGGGGCCGGGCTGGCCGCTCAAAACAACTGTGTTTTTGCTTGGCGTGGCCAACGGCGCTTTTTCCATAGGCGCCATCGGCTCCATGATGCGAATGGCCAACGAAGGCCGGCACTCGCGCGAAGGCGTTCGCATGGGCTTGTGGGGGGCCGCGCAGGCCGTCGCTTTTGGGCTGGGGGGGCTGGTCGGCACGGCAGCCAGTGACCTTGCGCGCTGGCTGGTGGCCTCGCCCGGCCTGGCTTATTCCAGCGTGTTCGCACTTGAGGCCCTGATGTTTCTGGTCTCTGCCGCACTGGCCTGGAAGATCAGTGCGCCCGCCACGCCGGCCAGGCCGGCAACGCGGCCGCCGCGACCCAGCGCGGCGCCTGGGCTAGAACTCAGCAGGGCAGGCGAAACCTGACGGGCCGGCAAAGCGATGCATCGAATACGACGATCAATATGACGATCAATACGACGAAACAAGCAAGACAACAATTCAGACAGGTGAAGCCATGAATTCCAGCGAAATATTTGATGTGGTGGTAGTCGGTGGTGGTCCGTCGGGCGCCACCGCCGCCCGCGAGCTGGCCA
>CAIMVC010000018.1 GCA_903844825.1 uncultured Burkholderiales bacterium
GAATTGCGCTTGGGGTGGGTTTTGGGGGCGCATGGGGGTTTACACGCAAAGGCGCCATGTAGCTAATTTTTCGTATTTGTTTGGGTATAGTTGGGCACTTCATGCTTGCTGCGCTGGATGGTGCGGTGGGGAAGTTGTGAGGGGCCGGATGCCGGGTTTGGGCTGCAAATATATACCTGCCTGTAGGTACAGAGCTTGGACTAAAACCCATGGCACAAGCCGCTTGCAACGATTTCAATAAAAAAGATGTATCGACTAAGACCGGGTGTATCAATCGGGTTTTACGGTCTACATCACGTTAGACACACTTGGAGCATACACACGTGACAGACGTCAGAGAAGAATCCGGCGCGGAGATTCTCGGTACGTTCCTTGACGAGCAGATTAATTCTCTCGTCGAAGTTATGCCCGTTATTCGTGACAGTTCGTTGCCTCGCGTTCACCGCCTTTTCCCATTGCTCTCCTCCGCTACGGAGGATGCAATATCGATTCGAATACTTGGCGATGCCTCACGAACAAATCAGGCATACGTCATTGCACGCGCGCTAGTTGAAAGGACGATCAATGTCTGCTACTTGCTCTTCTGTACCGACCAAGAGTTCTCCAACTTCGTCGATTACAGCCTAAACAAGGCAGGGTGCCGTACCGACAGGGCAATCGAGATTGATGGGGATGTCAAAGTTCGCATCGCACTTAAAGATAGCAACGTCGAGTTCCCCGAGAACGTCCGCAACGCAATCGCTAAGTTTACGAGCGACAGTGGCCGAGAAAAAACGCGATGGACAAATGTTTCCTTACCTGAGAGGGCTGCTGCGGTCGAGTCGCATATTCAACATTCTGGGCTGTTTGTCCCGCTGGTGACAATCTACGCGGATGCTTCTGAGGCGCTGCATGGAACCCTTTATGGCGCTGCTTTTCACCTTGGGGCATTCGATTTCGGGGCGGTCCCAAATGATCAAGAATCACTTGATCGGCACAGGCACCAAACGCTGAGCTTCCTATATTTAATGTCCGGCGGTCTGATAGATACCATGTTCAAAGCCATGGCGACGGCTGGGGAGGGGGCATGCGTGCTTCGATCCGCCGCTTCGATTGTCAAACTTCGCAAAGTTGCGAAGCTGTGCGGCTTAGCTTGAGGCGATCACGAGGTGTTTCTAACCCATCACTCCACCGGACCTGCGCGAAAAACCGCGCAGTCCGGTAAATTCAAACGTTGGGCATCACAAAGAGGATGGATTACATGCTGACAGAGCAGGAAGCAACCGAACTCGGGCGCGCAATCGACGCACTTATCGCGGAGCGCGGCCTCGGAGCAATCTCGAAGAAGGACTACGAGTTGCTCATCTTTCATCACCTGTCTAGCTCAGGTGAGTTGAAGTCAGACGGCAACTACCTGCTCGCAAACAAATTGAAGGTGACCGAAACAAAAATAAAGTCGCTACGCCTCGAATCATCCATCCGCCACAAACCCGCCAATCACAAAGCGGTGCTGGGAGGCATCGTCCAGCGAATAATTGATGAAATGCTCAAGCCGCATTTTTTGGGCGGAATAGTATCCATCACATTTGAAAATCCCATTGATCGGCGTGAATTTGAGCATGCGGTTAAAGCGGCCAAGCATTCTGTCGAATACGGAATCAACCGTGAAATCCTCAAAATAGACGCACTAGCGCTCTTTGAAATCATCCTTGCAAATGTTGAGTATGCCGAGGTTCGATTCAAAGAGATTGTTCAATCACACATCAAGACCAAGACTAAGCAGCAAGAAGTACTCGACAAATCCCTGACATTCCGTCAGAAAATCAACAAGCTTGCAGAGGAAGTTACAAATAACGGTGGGGCTGTATCTCTACTTTCTGCGGCTGCGGCGCTGCTGTAATGCCCAACCCGCCAGTCGTGAGGGTCGCTTCGCGACGTAGCCGCTCGCGCCCCACATCTTTACGTTAAGTAGGAGCAGTCAGTGGCGCTAACACCTGAGACTCGTCTGGCGACCGATGAACTAACGAAGCGATTCCTCGTCCCATTTTCTCTAGAGGATGAAGCTGCGGCAATTCGAGATTGTCTTCCGCTATTGCCCCCTCCATTCCGCGGCATTGCGGAAACATTCATTGATCGGCTCCGAGCCACGATCCAAACGACCGCAGCACCTTTTCTTCTGGCAAATCAAGCGACGCATAACGAGCAGTATCAACGCTTCTCAATGGCTGAACGAATCCGAGCAAGGTCAATAGATGGGGAGCCTAATGAAACCGAAGAGGAGCTTGAAGCTCGCCGTAACCAAGCAGCTCGGGTAGTCGCCATTTCGAAAATGAACGCGTTTTCAAAATCTGAGAAAGGCATTGATTCGCTGGTTGCAGAAACAGCAAAATTTCTACTGCGATTGCACAATACACTGGAGATTCAATCTGTTGCGCGTGAAATTTTGCTGCAAGGCACGGTGGCAACGTGGTCTGCTTTGGAAATGCTCGTCAGTGATGAACTTACATTGCTGTTGGATAGTCGTCCTGGCCTTGTAACCAAGTTGCTGTCAGACCAAAATGCCAAGCGCAAATTCGAGATACCGAAACTGAACGTCGAGGATCTCGCTTCACGAGGCTTTGATCTTTCGAAGCAAATGGGACGCTTATTGTTCGAAGAACGCGACCTGAGCAGCCTCCCAACGCTCAAGTGCGCCTGCGAAGCACTTATTGACTCCTCTTACCTCCGCGAGAAATTGGCGGCCCCAACAGCTTGGCGGCTCAATCAGAATCGGCACCTAATTGTTCATCGCCGAGGAATTGTGGATGAGGAATACCTTCGTAAGACCGGCGCCAAACTAAGCGTTGGAGATCAACTGATTGTGTCGCCCACCGAATTTGAAGAGCTCTTGCTGCACGCTCTATCTATTGGAAGTGAATTCCTGGCGGGGCTGGCTTCACTTGTATTGCCCAACCCATCCATCAACTCGGACGCAGCGCGATGAAGCCGCGCTGCGCCGGTTATGTCAGACGTTAGGCGGCTGAAGGAACCTCACCTCATGGCCAACAAAATCCCGAACTCCGTCATTGGCGCGGTGTCGTCCGTGCTCGCCACGTATTACTTCAGCCACTCCACTTTGAACTCGCTATTTCTGGAGAGCGGAGCTCCTGGCGACGTACCTCTCGGCAACTGCGAGACGAAGTGTGCGGCTTGGCTGAGGCGCTGTAATGAGGATCCGAGCGTGGATGCGCTTAGGGTCTTAGGGCAAGTCATTCAGAAGTTCATGGATCAAGAAACCTCTAACTGGCGACCTCAGGATGGAGACGGCCAACGTCGTATACGCGAGAGCCTAGGCAAGAACCAGTTGACATACCAGGTCAACGGATATGTCACGCTCGCCGGCGCCAGTCTCGCCACTAGAACGCTCGTGGACTATCTGAAGGCAGGGGAATTTTCCTCCGTCGAGGCCGAGTTTGCCCGCGCGGTTACGCAACTCGAGCGCGATCCGCATGCAGCCATCACCGCCGCGAGCTCAATCGTCGAGGCTCTTTGCAAGACATACATTGAGACGTTCCAGTTGGAGATGCCGACCATGCAATCGATAACGCCGCTCTGGCGCGTTGTTCAACAGCATCTGGGACTCAACCTTGATCCGACCTTGCGCGATGACCAGAAGAGAATTCTTCAGGGACTGGCATCAATAGTTGATGGTATCGGCGCATACAGAACACACATTGGGTCTGCTCATGGTCGCGGCATTTCTCCCCCACTCGTGCAGGTCTCAGAGGCTCGGCTAGCCGTCAATGCATCGCACACACTTGTCATTTTCATCATGGAACGGTGGCACGCAGCCGCCTACCCCTTGCTCAACCTGAGAGCCAACGTCATGCCACAACGCTGACCGCCTGCTACGGACTCGATGAAGGACAAAAATTCGGCTCAATATTTTTCGCTTGCTTTGCAGGCCTCCAAATAGGACGACTCATGAAACTCGGCTACACAATCGTCTACGTTCCTAATGTTGCTGAATCACTGACATTTTTTGAAAGTGCATGCGGTTTGTCACGCCGCTTTCTGCATGATGTGGGTGACTATGGCGAACTCGAATCAGGAGAAACAACAGTCGACTTTGCATCGCCGCTTCACCGGCTTGAAGGTTCAGGCCAAAGCGCCGGCGCCAAAGCGCTGTCCTGACCGGGCGCCCTGAATTGCCACAAAGTTCGCAAGTTGGCGCCATCGCGCTGTAACAGCGCGTGTTGGGTCAGGCTCAGGGGCGGGCTGCTCAGGCGCAAGGTGGCTTGCACTTCAAAGTAACGCGAGCTCAGGCTGTGCTGGGCTTCGTTCAGGCCCTGGCTCAGGCCGGTGTCGGCCAGGGTGGCAAAGGGCTTGCGCTGGCGTGCAGCCACCAGGCGCTCGGCTTCGGCGCGGCTCAGGCCTTTGACGACGGCTTGCAGGACCTGCCAGCTGGCGCTGTTGAGGTTGACCGGCGTGCGCGCAGGCAGCAGCACCACATGGTCTTGCAGTGCGGCGATGCTGGCTGCTGGCAGGCCCAGCCAGCTCAGTTGCGACGGGTGTTGCGGCAGCAGGGACGCCAGCCCCTGGCCCGTTGCAGGGTTGGCGGCCAGGCGCAGTCGGTCGGCCAGTGTGATCAGCTCGGCGGCGGGGAGGTTCAGCGTTTGGAAGAGCCGGCCGAAGACGTCGAGCCAGGGCGCTGAAATCGTTGGCCCGTCGAGCAAGTTGAGCAGGTTCAGCCGACCTTGTGCGTCGCTGATTTGCATCGACAAGAAGGCCGGTGATGCACCTGCCGTCGCTGCCACCGCCTGGCCGCCGCTGGCGCCCGCTAAAAATTCGCCTAGCGGGAGCTCGCGCACGGCTTGCGCCCAACGTTCGCCCGGGTGGTCGATGGCGCTGTAGACCGTGTCTTGGTAGAGCCGCACGCGGGCCCAGTCGAGCGTGCCTGTGAGCACCCAGTCGGCCTGCAGCCGCTGGCGCTCGGCGGTCTCCACGGCCACCCCCCGCCACTGTTGCCAGTAGGCACTGGCCGACACGATGGACACCAGCGCCAGCGTGAGCAGCGCCATGACGATGGCGGCGCCGCGTAGGCCTTGGTGCCGCGCCCAGCGCCCGCGTTGCATCACGGCCGTGGCCGGTTGGCTGCTGGGTTGGCCCAGTCGCTGCGCAGCCAGCCCTGCAGCACGCCGCCGGGGGGCAACAGGAGTTGCAGCCGCACGCCGTCGGGTGGCGCGGGCCGGGGTTGTGTGGGCTGTGCGCTCGGTGTTGTCTGTGCGCTCTGTGCGGTGGGGCCGACGCCCGCGAGGGTGGCCGGCGCGCTGCCACCCGCATCGGCCGCAGCTGGCGACCACACGCCTTCGCGGTAGTAAAACAGCTGCCAGTCGCCCAGTGGCAGCAGCCTGACGCCGCCTGCCCCGGCCGCCGATGGTGAGTCTTCCGGGCCTGCGCTGAGGGCCTGCTCCCAGGCGCGCAGCAGTTCAGCCCGGCCCTTGAGGGGCGCCGACTGCCAGCGCTGCCAGGTCGCAGCGCTGCCTTCAGCTCGCCGGCGCCAGGCCACGACCAGCCAGGCGCTGTTGTCGGCGCTGCGCCGTACCAGCCGCAGCACCGGTGCGTCCCAGCGCAAGGCGCCCACCTCGGGGCTGTCGACCAGCATGTCGAGGTCGCGCTGCCACTGCGCCAGGCTGGTTTGCAGGCGCATCAGTTCATCGCCGTAGACGCTGGTGTTTTGGCGGGCGCGCAGCATGGCGTCCAGACCGCGCCAGCTCATCAGGGCGAGCAAGGCCATGAGGGTGAGCGCGACCAGCACTTCAATGAGCGTGAAGCCCTGGCGCGGGCCGCTGCGTGACCGGCCCACCGTGTTGCCGGCCATCAGTAGCGCCCGACGAGGGTGGACAGCTGTAGCAGCACGCTGCCACGCTGGCTGACTTGTGCGTACACCTGCAGCAAGTCGGCGTCGGCGCTGGTGCGCACCGACAGGCTTACGTCGAAGCGGCGGCCGGACTGTTCGCAACTTTGCAGGCGGCTACCGGCGGCGGGCATTTGCCGCAACAGCCGCAATTCCGCCAGGGCGTTACGGGCGCAAAGCTCGGCAAGCAGCAACTCAGCGCCGCGCTCGGCCTGCCGCGTCAGCGACATGCTCAGCCCCAGGCCGGCGGCGAGTGCAACGGCCACGATGGCGATGGCCACCAGGACTTCGATCAGCGTAAAGCCGCCGATCACAGCGGCGGGCGGCGGCCGTGCGGGGTGGTGTGCTGTGGGGATGTGCATGGCTGCAAGCGCCTAGGGCAGGGCCGGCGCATCCGGCGCAAGCGGCTCGACCACAAAGGGGCCGACGCCATCGGTACGCACACTCAGCCGCAGCGTGGGTGCTTGCGCGCTAGAGAGCCACACGCGCTGCGGCCCGATCACCGGCTCAGGACCGAGCAGCAGCACCTGCCCGGCGACGGTTTGCGCCACGATGCCAGTGCCCAGCCAGCGACTCGGCCAGTCCTGCGGGCCTGGCTTGGGCGCAAGGCCCTCAAAGGCAAAGCCGTCCCCGGTGACGCGCCAGCGCACGGGCACGCCGCTGGCGCGCGAGCTGGCCCGCGCTGCGTCCAGCCAAGCGGCGAGGCGGCTGGCCTCGTGTTCGAGCTGCTGCTGTGATGAATCCCTGAAAGCCAGGCTCACGCCGGCCGTGACCACGGCTGTGATGGCCAGCACGACCAGCAGTTCGAGGAGCGTGAAACCAGCTGGAGTGTGGCCCCCACGCTTTTCACTTCGTGTAATGCGCTGCCCCCCGAGGGGGCTGTCCCGTCTTGGGGCGGCCCGGCGACGGGACTGGCCCCCACGCTTTTCACTTCGTCTAATACGCTGCCCCCCGGGGGGGCGCTGTTTTCCTTGGGGCGGCCCTGCGGAAAACTGGCCCCCACGCTTGTCGCTACGCGTAATGCGCTGCCCCCCGAGGGGGTGCTGTTTTCCTTGGGGCGGCCCTGCGGAAAACTGGCTCCCAGGCGCGCCACTGCGTGTGCTGAGCTTGATTTTTTTGCCGCAGGAAAATGCCCGGCTCTGCTTGCTCGCAGCGGCCACACTGCGCGATGATGCAAGGCTGATGATGACGGCCCCTGATCTCAAACGTGCGCTCGGCAGCCAAGGCAGTCGCCAGTTGATGGCGGCTTTGCTGGTGTTGTTGGCGCTGCTGGCTGCTGCGTATTGGCTGCGTGCCAATTTACGCCAGGCCCAGCCGCTGGCGCCGCTCGCCGCCGCCCCAGCTACGCCCTTGCCGAGCCTGGTGAGCGCCAGCCAACTCGGGCGCTTGCTGGGTGCCAGCGGAAGCGCGGCGACTGTGGCGCCCGGACCGCTGCAACGCTTTATGGTGGTCGGCGTGATCGCCGGTGCCAGCGGACGCGGCGTGGCCTTGATCTCGGTCGACGGCCAGGCGCCCCAGCCTTTTGCCGTGGGCGCCGAACTGGCACCGGGCTTTGTCGTCAAATCCTTGGGCATGCGCCAGGTGATGCTGGCAACGAGCCTGCAAGACCCCGTTAGCGTGACCTTGCCAATGCCTGCGCTGGAGGCGCTGCCCTTGCGCTCAAGCGAGCCTGCGTCGCTGGGCGCGCGATCGCCGGGCCAGGCGCCTGAAGCACCTTTGCAGACGCCCGCACCGGGCGAGCCAACGCCTGCTGCCAGGCCAGCGGCCGCTTCCGGCGCGCCCTCAGCACCGAGCTGATCAGCGATGCGCTGCGGCGGCCTGCCGGGCTGACAGGGGCTCGCACGCAAGACACGAAAAAGAGGGCTCACGCCCACCCGGTGCATGGATTGCCGCGACCCTTGGGGTCTCGCAATGACAAACCTGGCATTTGTGCGAGGCCCTATGGCGCGGCAGTTCGTGGCCCCGTAGTCACGGGTCGACACAGCGTTCACCCCGCCTAAACCGGCGGCTGCCAGTCGCTGCCTTCGTCTTCTTGCGGCGGTACCGGCGAAGGGCTCTCGCCGTCGTCCGGGTCCACCGGCAAATGTGTGGGGTTGTCCGGGTCATCGGGCGGCGGCCCGCCGGGTAAAGGAAGGGTCCGGATGTGCTTGTGTTTCATAGGAACTTTCACGCGCAGGGCTTGGCTCGTTCAGCGGGCTCGGTCAACGCCACCCAAACGGCCGCGCCGGGGTCAGCGCTGACGCCAACAGCCATGCGTTCAATAGGGAGGCAAGGGAGGCAAGGAAGGCAAGGGACGCAAGAGAAAAATGGGTGCTCAGACGCGAACTCACGCAAGGGGTGGCTGAGCCGATGCGAGGAGCCGTTCATGGCATCATGATGGCCTGTCTCCGCAGCGCAAAAAAGCGGTGCGCAGACGATTTGCTTGTCAGGCAATGTCCCATCGCTTGGCGCGTGGCGGGCGCAGTTGGCCTGGCCGGCGTCGAGCGTTTCACCCCACCACCCTGATCAGGAGACAGTCATGAGCGATACCTATGTTTTGGTGCACGGCGCCTGGCACACCGGCACCTTGATGGAGCCGACGGCCGAACTCATTCGACAGCAAGGCCACACGGTGCACTGCCCGACCCTCAAAGGCAACCGGGCCGGCGACGACCGTAGCCAGGTCGGGCTGGAGGACGCGGCGCAATCGGTGTGCGACTACCTGCGTGAGCACAACCTGACCGGTGTGCGGCTGGTTGGCCACAGTTATGGCGGCATGGTCATTTCGCGCGTGGCCGATGTGATGCCCGAGCGCATTGCACGCCTGGTGTACGTCAACGCCTTTGTGCCCAACCCGGGCGAGTGCCTCAACGACATGGTGCCGCCGCATTACAAAGAATTGTTTGACGCCGTGGCCGCCGCCAGCAACGGCGCCGTGATGCTGCCGTTTCCTATCTGGCGCGAGGCATTCATCAACGACGCCGACATGGCGCTCGCAACGTCAGCCTTCGAGCAGCTGAACCTGCAGCCCTACAAAACCTTCACCGACCCCATTTCACTCAAGGCGCCACTGGCTGCGCTGGAGATTGGCAAGTCCTATGTCAACTGCCGCCAGGACACGGCCATGCCGCACAGCCTTCCCTGGCATCCGCGCCTGTCCGAGCGCCTGGGTCTGTTTCGGCTGGTGGAGTGCCAGGGCAGCCACGAAATCTGGTTCACCGACCCGGCCACGATTGCTGATGCGTTGATTCGGGCTGGTCGGGACTGAGGTCGCGACAACCTGCGGGGCTGGGCGGCGCTCGCGGGCTTCCTGTCCGGCCCCTGCTCGCTTAGTCCATGCGGGGAAGGGCTGGGCTGGAAGCGCTTGCCAGCGGGCGAGATTTTTTTCACCGGGACCGCGCCCCACGCCCACGCTGGCCGACCGCGCCGGTGTGTCAAATTCCTGTCACACGAGCGATCCATGATTGTCACCATCTCGTAATCAAACAAGGTGACTCATCATGAATTGGATTTTCCGTCTTTCCGCCGTTGCAACGGCCTGCGCACTGGTTGCCTGCGGAGGCGGCTCTGGCCCCGAAGTCAAGCAAGGTGTTTTCATCGACGCAGCCGTCGAGGGCTTGAGCTACACCAGCAGCTCCGGCCTGAACGGCACCACCGATGCCAGCGGAACTTTCAAGTATGTTGCCGGTGACAAGGTCAGCTTTTCGCTGGGCGGCGTTGCCTTTGGCGCCGTCACGGCAGCCGCGCAACTCTCGCCCCTGGACCTGGTGGGTGCGTCTTCGCCTGACCACCCCGGTGCGGTGGCGATTGCCCGCCTGATGCAAAGCCTGGACACCGACGGCAATCCCGACAACGGCATCAGCATCAACCGCGCCAAACTCGCCGCCGCCCCGACGGCGCCGGCCGACTGGTCCAAGGCCAGCGATGTCCAACTGGCCGCCTTGCTCAAAGATGGCGCGCCTGCGCTGCGTGGCGAGTCTGCCGCGCGCGCCCATATGAGCCGCGAGCTGGACAAACTCTCGGGCCAGCCCAAGATGAGCTTGGTGGGTCGCTACACCTCAGGCGGCACGGCCGCCGTCCCCTCATTGGTGGCAGAAATCGTCTCCTACCACGCCAACAGCAAGTCGCTGTTCATCACGGTCGACACCGTCGCGGAGCCCTCGTCTTTCAAGCGGATCGACCTGTCGGGCCTGGGCAGCACGGCGCTGGCCAACCCCACCAGCGCCAACAACCTGTCGGTCTCGGCGCGCTACGACGTGGCCGCCGACGTGAACGACGGCAACTTCACGGCCGGCGGCGTGCAGAGTCTGGACGTCAGCGGCAACTTGCTGGCCATTGCCGTGCAGAGCGCGCCCAAGACCAACACCGGCGTGGTTGCCTTCTACAGCCTGTCGAGCAACGGCACGCCGACTTTTCTGAAAAAAGTCAGCGTTGGTTCTCTGCCCGATGGCGTGGCCTTCTCGCCAGACGGCAAGTACCTCGTGGTGGCCAACGAGGCAGAGCTGAGCAAGGACTTCATGACCGATGGCATCGACCCCGAAGGCTCGATCTCGATCATCGCCATCAGCAACGGGGTTCCCGCCGCCACCGCGACCACGCTGGGCTTTGCTGACTTCAATGTGGGTGGCCGCCGCCGCAGCGAATTGCCGGCAGGCGTTCGCATCGGTCGCCCCGGTGCCAGCGTGGCGCAGGACTTGGAGCCTGAGTACGTGTCCATCTCGGCCGACAGCAAGACGGCTTTTGTGACCTTGCAAGAAAACAATGCGGTGGCAGTGGTCGACCTGGCCAGCGGCGTCATCAGCAAAATCATCGCCTTGGGCTTCAAAGACTACGGCAGCAAGTACAAGATCGCTGCGTCCGACCGCTATGCCGGCACCACGTCAGGGGTCTATGGCAACCCCACCGGGCCTGCCCCGCTAAAAAACTACGCCAATTTGTACGGCGTCTACATGCCCGATGGCATTGCGACCTACACCGTGGACGGGAAAACCTATTTCCTGACGGCCAACGAGGGTGACGACCGCGGCGATTTCCTTACCGGCGCTTCGGCAGACACGGCGCGCTTTAAAGATATCGTGGCCAACCTGGATGCCACGGCGTTTCCGCCAGAGATGGTCAACGCCATCAAGACCGACCAGGAACTCGGGCGCCTGACCCTGCTGACCAAGGACGCCAACGGCAACTACGGCGACACCGACGGCGACGGTGACTATGACCGCGTTCACGTACTCGGTGGCCGGTCATTCTCCATCTGGTCAGCCGACACCGGTGCCCAGGTGTTTGACTCGGGCGAAGATGTCGAGCGCATCGTCTACAACCATGCAGCCGACGACACCGCCAACGCACTGGCCTTGCTCAAGGCAGACCAACTGCTCGGCCGCCTTGACAACAAAGGCCCGGAGCCCGAGTCGGTGGTGGTCGGTCAGGTGGGCGCTGAAACCTACGCCTTCATTGGGCTGGAGCGCTCGAGCAGCATCTTGATGTACCGCATCACCGACCCGACCAAGCCCAAACTGGTACAGCACATGCGCAACCACACCAACCTTGCCGACGGTGACCTTTCGCCTGAAGGCATGAAGTTCATTCCGGCCAGCCAAAGCCCGACCGGCGTGGCTTTGCTGGCGGTGGGCCACGAGGTCAGCGGCTCTGTGGCGATCTATCAGATCAAGTAAAGCGCAACCCGACCGTTAGGCGCGGCCGAGTCTTTGACGCGGCCGTGCCCACGTCAGGCACGATCGCCAGAGCCGCCATAGCGCAGCACCGTGCCCGACCCAGGGTTGCGACCGCGCTCAGGGCCGCGCAGGCTCAGCTCGCCACTGGCGAAAAAAGCGGATGCGCTCGTCCACGTCGGGGTGGCTGGAGATGGCGATCGGCAGGCGCTGGCCCCGGTCGCCCTCCACCGCTGCGCCGGCCGGCTTGTCGCCCTGCCTGATGCGTTCGAAAAACACCACCATCGCAGAAGGCGAAACACCATTTTGAGCCAGCAGATCAGCGGCAAAAGCATCGGCGGCGCGCTCGGCATCGCGCGAGTAGGCTTGCGTGGCGAGCGTCACGGGTACTGTGGCGAGAAAGCCGCTGGCGTCGCCAAGCACCAGGCCTAGCAAGGCGCTGACCAGGCTGGCGCGCACCATCAGGTCCAGACCATGGCGGTGCTGCACGTGGCCAAGCTCGTGGGCCAGCACCCCGACGATGGCGTCGGGCTGGTCGGCCAGCAAGTTCACCAGATCGTCGGTGATCACGATGTAGCCGCCCGGCAAAGCAAAGGCGTTCGCTTTCAGGGCCTTGGAGCGATGAAATGAAAGCTGCCAGTCAGGCACCTGCCCCTTTTGGTGAGCGCGCGCCACAGCCGACTTGAAACGGTCCCGCAGCGCCTCTTGCTGCTGCGTCGAAAGCGCGCTGGGTTCGAGAAAGAGCCGCTCGAGCTGCTGCAGACCCTGCTGGCCAAGCCGCAGCTCCAAAGATCGAGGCACCTGCTGGGCCAGCGCCTGGCTCAACCACGGCACGCCCCAGGTCCAGGCCACCGCCATGAAAACCAGGGTGGCCACCATGGCCATGAGCGTGGCGCGCCAGCTCTGCATCCACGCCACCACGCGGGTATCACGCTGGCCACTGGCCTGGCACCAAGCGTCCCATTCGCCCGCCGCCGCGTGTTGGATCAGACTGCCGTCGGGCAGCGCGCTCTGGCGCTGACCGTGGGCGCGGCGCTCGGCCCAGCGCACCAGCCGCAGCGGGTAGCGCCGCTCGTCAGCCTCGACCCGGAGCACGAGTTCGTGGCTCTCGATGCGCAGCTCGCAGACCTGCGCGCGCGGGCTGCGCCCGTCGAACCAGGTGCTGCTCAGTCGCGGCCGCTCGCTCATCACAGACCCATGTCGATGCCTAAGAAATCGCCCGCCGCATCGCCCAGAATGCCTTGGCCACCCCCTTGCATCTGCGCCAACCACTCGTTCACATCACCCTGGACCGCCAGCGTCATCGCCTCTAGCCGCATGCGCGCCGTATGGACTTTGGCAAACGGCCAGTACAGGCCTAAAGTGAGCAGGAGAAAGAGCCAGTTTTTTGCCGTCAGGCCCACCAGCGCCGGGAACTTCAGCTGGCTGTGAAAGCGAACGCGCTGACTGCTGGTGTGGGTCCACAACAGGTTTTGCAAGCGCGACGTGACGTAGGGGATCAACACCAGCGGAAACAGCAAATAGCCCAGAAGCAGCAAGAAAGGCAAGAAGCTCACGAAGGTGTCCTTGCTGCTGCCCGAGGCCGCCAGGAGAATGCCCCCGAGCGCAAACAGCGCGGCCATGCACAACAAAAACACACCGGCCACGCGCAAGGACAAGGCGTAGAAAGCACCCGCGCCCGCCACCAGGGCCATGCGCTCCTGAGCGAAGGCGTAACCCCCGTGTTGGTAGCGCTTGATGCGCATCAGCAACCAGGGCAACAAGACCACAAAGGCCAGCAGGGTCAGCCCGGTGACGGCGACGAGCACGCCACCAGCGCCGCTGCCAGTCGCGGACTCGGCATTGGACGCCAGCAGTGCGAGCGCCAGCCCGGGGATGAAGACTGGCACCATGCACAAATAGGCCCCCATGCGGTCACCCTCGAACGACATCCGCACACCCCGCCAACTGGTGTTGCGCAGCCGGAACTGCAAGGATGCCAGCCACAAGGCGGGCCACAGCAGCGCCACCACGAGCAGCGGCAGCCACTGAAGCGTCGGCGCAAATTTGGAGAGCAACCAGTAAAAAAAACCGAACAGCAGCGTCAGCAGGTAGCCGCGGAACATTTTCCATGGGTCGCCGTGAAAGCCCAGCGGATCGCCGCCAACCAAGGTGTTGTTTTGAAAGTAAGCCAGGCGCCGGGCCCGGGCAAACGGCCAGTACAAAGTGAGGGTCACCAGCGTCAGCAGCAGGTTGACGATCCAGATGCGCAAGTACTCGCTGCCAGAGCCGGTGAAGCGCACGCCCAGCGTTTGTGTCCCCACACCCCCGGGCGCAAGCGGGCCGAGCGATCCCTCCGTCGTGTTCAATTCCTGTTGTTCTGCCATCACGGTCCTTTCTTGGCTTGATGCGAAGTGAGCCCGCCCGCCCCGCATCAAAAACAAGCCGGAGCGTTCGCAGCGCTTTGACAGTATGGCCCGACCGAGGCGTCCTGAACCCACGAAAAAACCCTGACCTGGCGCCATGGGCGCCAGTGCTCAGGCTTGGGGGCCGGTGGCAGCACCACGCCGGAACTTGCGAGCCGTTTAGGCCCCGGCCTTGACCTTGAGCCGCCAGGCGTGCAGCAGCGGCTCGGTGTAGCCGCTGGGCTGCTCCAGGCCTTTGAAGACCAGGTCGCAGGCGGCCTGGTAGGCCGCACTGGTGTCGAAGTGGCCGGCCATCGGCTGGTACAGCGCATCGCCGGCGTTTTGCTTGTCCACCACGGCGGCCATGCGTTCGAAGGTTTCGGTCACTTGCGCCTTTGTCACCACACCATGCAGCAGCCAGTTGGCCATGTGCTGGCTGGAAATGCGCAGCGTGGCACGGTCTTCCATCAGGCCGACGTTGTGGATGTCGGGCACCTTGGAGCAGCCCACGCCCTGGTCGACCCAGCGCACCACGTAGCCCAAAATACCCTGGGCGTTGTTGTCGAGCTCTTGCTGCTTTTCGGCGTCAGACCAGTTCGGTGTGGCGGTGACGGGGATGCTCAGCAGGCCGGTGAGCAGGGTGTCGCGCTCTTTGTTGTAGTCGGTCTTTTCCAGTTCTTTCTGGATGTCGCTGACCAGCACCTGGTGGTAGTGCAGCGCGTGCAGCGTGGCGCCGGTGGGGCTGGGCACCC
>CAIMVC010000019.1 GCA_903844825.1 uncultured Burkholderiales bacterium
CGCGACAAGAGCCGCCTGTCATCCAAAGTCAAGGCCCTGGCCCTGGCTGCGGCCTGACCCGGTACTGAACCCGATTCAGACCACCCGCCCGGATGGCACGCAAGTGGCATCCGCCGTTTTGCAGGGTGCGCTGCAGCAAAGTAAAAAACCGCCTTCGGGCGGTTTTTTTATGGCCGATGCCGAGAAGGCAAAAAGGCTAAAAGGCAAACAAACGCCCCAGACACCCCGGACGAATTCTCAGGCTTGAGGCGAATCTGGCAGCAGGCAAGCCTCGGCCACCTGCAGGTTATTGTCTTTGGCAAAGTTCAGGGCAAAATCCCAGGCCATGGGCTCGACGTCGCGCAAGGCGCTGTTGACGACCACGCATTTGACGCCATTGATCAGGGTGGGCAGGCACCAAGGCGAGTAGGTCAGGTGGCTGCCAGGCTGAGGGCCACCGGGTCGAAACTGACTCATCACGCCGCACAACCTGTCGGCCCAGTCACTGGGACGAAAAGTTTTTCCGTCCAGAGTCAGGCCCTGAATAAAGACTTCTTTGACGCTAGGGGAAACCATCGGTAAAGGCTTTTTGACGACCGGTTGACGACGCATGAAGCCAGGATGAGGAAGCATGCTGCACCGCACAAGAATTCTATCTTATACAAGACCCGAGCATGACCCCCAGCCCGGCCTTTGAAGGTCATTGGCAGCCTGCCGCGAAGGGTTCGGCGAGACGAGCTCAGGTGAGCAGCTCGCATGACTGTGATGAGCAACCGTCAACGGTCCATAAGATGACTGCCCCTAAAATCAAGGCGTCACGAAGGCATCTTGCCCACCCCAGGAAGACCGGTCGACCAAAGGCGTCCGCGTTTGCCGATTTCCTCATTCGAAAGCCCAAGCCATGAATGCTGCCGCTCCCCTGAGCACCTCTTCTTCTGCCCACGCGCAGGCGGCCTCGCCTCACGTCATGAACACCTACGGCCGCCTGCCGATAGCGCTGTCGCATGGGCAAGGCTGCCGCGTCTGGGATGTCAATGGCAAGTCCTACCTCGACGCCCTGGGCGGCATTGCGGTGAACACGGTCGGGCACAACCACCCCCAGTTGGTCGAGGCCTTGCGCGACCAGGTTGGCAAACTGATTCATACCTCCAACTACTACCACATCCCCCTGCAGGAAGCGCTGGCCGCCAAGCTGGTGGAACTGTCGGGGCTGACCAATGCCTTTTTCTGCTCGACCGGCCTGGAGGCCAACGAGGCGGCGCTCAAGCTGGCGCGCAAATTTGGCCATGACAAGGGCATTGAGCGCCCCGAAATCGTGGTCTATGACAAAGCCTTCCACGGCCGCAGCATTGCCACGCTCAGCGCCACGGGCAACCCCAAGGTGCAAGCCGGTTTTGGCCCCCTGGTCGAAGGTTTCATTCGCGTGCCGCTCAACGACCTGGCGGCACTCAAGGCCGCGACAGCGGGCAACGCCAACGTGGTCGCCATCTTCCTTGAAGCGATTCAAGGCGAAGGCGGCGTGAACCCGGTCGACACGGATTACCTAAGGCAATTGCGCGCCCTGTGCGACGCCAACGACTGGCTGCTGATGATTGACGAAGTTCAATGCGGCATGGGCCGCACCGGCAAGTGGTTTGCCCACCAGTGGGCGGACATCAAGCCGGACGTGATGCCACTGGCCAAGGGGTTGGGCTCCGGCGTGCCCATTGGCGCCGTGGTGGCCGGGCCCAAGGCGGCCAGCATTTTTGCCCCCGGCAACCATGGCAGTACCTTCGGCGGCAACCCGCTGGCCATGCGCGCCGGGGTGGAGACGATCCGCATCATGGAAGAAGAAGGTCTGCTCGCCAACGCCGTCAAGGTCGGCGAGCACCTCAAGGCAGCGCTCACGCGCGAACTCGCCGGCTCGCCTGGCCTCAAGGACATCCGCGGCCGTGGCCTGATGCTGGGCGTCGAGCTGACCCTGCCCTGCAGCGAACTGGTCGGCCGGGCGGCTGAAAACGGACTGTTGATCAGCGTCACCGCCGAGACCGTCATTCGCATGGTGCCCTCGCTCACCATGACCACGGACGAAGCCGATGAGGTCGTGGCCATCTTGTGCCCGCTGATCCAACAACTGCTCAAGGAAAAAGCATGAGCACGGTCAGCCCCGGCAGTTCAGCACCGGTAGGCGGTGCCCCGGCCAGGCCGATTCGGCATTACCTGCAGTTCAGCGACTTCACGGCCGACGAATACACCTACCTGTTCGAGCGCACCGCCCTCATCAAGAAAAAATTCAAGTCCTACGAAAAACATCAACCGCTGACCGACCGCACGCTGGCCATGATTTTCGAGAAGGCCTCCACGCGCACGCGCGTGAGCTTTGAAGCGGGCATGTACCAGTTGGGTGGCTCGGTGGTGCACCTGACCACCGGCGACAGCCAGCTGGGCCGGGCCGAGCCGATTGAAGACAGCGCCAAGGTCATCAGCCGAATGGTCGACCTGGTGATGATCCGCACCTTCGAGCAGACCAAGATCGAGCGTTTTGCTGCGCACTCGCGGGTCCCCGTGATCAACGGTCTGACCAACGAATTTCATCCCTGCCAAATCCTGGCCGACATCTTCACTTACATCGAGCATCGCGGCTCGATCCAAGGCAAAACGGTAGCCTGGGTGGGTGATGGCAACAACATGGCCAACACC
>CAIMVC010000020.1 GCA_903844825.1 uncultured Burkholderiales bacterium
GCCCCGGCTGGGTCGGAATCTCGAAGGAGCTGATCACAGGCACCACGACGATGCTGTTGGTCTGGCCTGCAATCTGGGCCGCCAGCGCGGCCAAGTCCGCCGTGTCGCCGCGTTGGAGCCAGACGACGCCTTTGGCCGAGACCGTGCCGTCAGTCTGGGGCGGGAAGTACCAGTCCGCCGACGTCACGTAGAACCCGCGGCTGTTCGGGATGAAGAGCGAAGAGCTGCCGGCTGTCACGCCGTTGTCGAATTGCGGCGCGTCTGTCGCTGGCAGGCCGTTGCCGCCACACCCGCCCAAACCAAGACACAGCACAGCAACGATGAACAAGGAGATAGTTTTAAACATGTGAGTCTCCTGAATTAGAAGTTTCGGGCAAAGCCAAGGGTAGCGGTATTGCCGGCAAACATATTTTCGTTTGTTTCCTTGGTGACCCGCCCATAAACCTCGTAGTGTTTGCTCAACTGATAGCTCACTCCAACGAAAGGGGTCTGCCAGTTGGTGGAGTGCATAGAAATAACTTATCGATGGCGTGACGTTGAGCAGGTCAAGTCGATTAGCTCACCGAACCACTATCCTAAATCTCTAAATCAAAGGAACTTTGGCCAGAGTCTGGTGCGAGCAAGACCTTTGCTGGGCTTGTTGGCTTCGACCTGGCGATGCTGTCCTTGACCATACTTCCGCTGGTCCTGCATGACTCGATCATCTACAAAAACATTGAAATGCCCGCGACCCGGCGCATCCTCCGCATACTTGCGGCCGCGAAGTCGAAACAGATCTTCATGGCATTCGACGAAGCGAGTAAGTTTGGTTCCGAGGCTGAAGAGTTACTCAAGCGCTTCACCGTTGTGAAGCTAGCCCACGACGATCTTTTTTACACCAAGGACTGGCGAACCAAGAAGTAGACGGACCGACGATGCAGGACGCCCGTCAGAGATGGGTGAAGCAGTCGGTCGACGCAATCGGCGGTCAATGACCGCTGCTTGAGCCCGCTGTCCGCCAGGCTGCTGGCCGCGAATGATTCATTTCAGCTTAAACAAGACCGTCAAACATGCGGATGGCAAGCCACGCCTGACCCGAACCAGAACTCTCAACCCAGACTCAGCCCAGATTCACGGACTTCGGCAATCTCCCGGTCTTTTGGACGGCGGTTGCGCTGTCGGCACCCGTTCATCAAGACCCATAAATCGGCCCGCCCGATCACCCTTGGGCGATCCGCTGAAATCCCCCACCCGGCAGGCGCACGACCTGGCCGTCGAGCTCCAGCGTCAGCAGTTCGGCCAGCAGTTGATCGGTCGGCCAGCCGATGCGCGCTTGCAGCGCGTCCAGGCTGACGGCGTCATAACCCAGGGCGGCCAGCAGAGGGTGGGCCTTGCCTTCTTGTGCTTCGGTGCTGCTGCTGGCCGGTGGCCGCAAAGCGCCTTCGGGCGCGGCCAGGCCCAGCTCATCGAGCACGTCCTGCGCAGACTCCACCAGCCGTGCGCCCTGGTTGATGAGCCAGTGGCAGCCGCGCGATTGCAGGGAGTGAATCGAGCCGGGAATCGCAAAAACATCTTTACCCTGCTCGGCCGCCATGCGCGCCGTGATCAGCGAGCCTGACTGCAGAGCCGCTTCAACCACCAGCGTGCCACGGCTCAGGCCCGAGATGATGCGGTTGCGCCTGGGGAAATGGTGCGCCAGCGGCGGCGATCCGAGCGCAAACTCGCTGAGCAGGGCGCCGTGTTGGGCAATGCGGTGCGCCAGCGCCAGGTGCCGCTTGGGGTAGACCCGGTCCAGCCCGGTGCCGACGATGGCGATTGTCTGGCCACCGCCCAGCAGCGCGCCGTCATGCGCCGCGCCATCAATGCCGAGCGCCAGCCCCGACACCACGCACAGCCCGGCACCTGCCAGCGCCTTGGCAAATTGCCGGGCATTGAGTTCGCCCTGCGGCGTCGGGTTGCGGCTGCCGACCACCGCCACGCAGTCCAGATCGGCACCCTCGCCGGCCAGCCAGCCGGGCACCAGTGAACCCAGTGCGTACAGCAGCAGCGGCGGGTCTTCCACCTGCAGCAAGGCCGCTGGATAACCGACCTCGCCCAGGGTCAGAACGGCGCGGTCACGGCCCGCCGCCAGCCATTGCTCAGTGGTCTGGAGCAACGGCGCCAGCGTGGGGGGCTCGGTACCGATAGCCTCGACCAGGCGCTCAGACCCCAGCTCCCGCAGCGAAGCGGCACTGGCATCAAAGACGGCCTGGGGCGATCCAAAGACCGCCAGCAGCTGCCGCGCCATGTCGTTGCCCACGCCTGGCGTGAGCGAGAGCCGCAACCAGGCCCTCAGGTCATCGGTGTCCATGTGCTTGAAGCCTCCTTAAAAAAGAGATCAACCCGAGCGCCAAGTTACCAAGCCGGACTGGCCCCTGAGTCCGACGCCAGACCAGTTTAAGAGCAGCACGCCCGCGCTGGAACCGCTTTCCACCACGCTGACCATCTTTAACAAACCCATGTTTTTGCAGCCGGCCGCTCTTGCTGAGAAAATAGCGGCTGCACCTGACCCATCAGCCGCCACGCCCCAGACCACCATGAACAGCTTGACCATCCTTCGCTACCCCGACCCGCGCCTGCATACCGTCGCCAAACCCGTGGCCGCCGTTGACGCACGCATCAAAGAACTCGCCCAGCAAATGCTCGAGACGATGTACGAGGCCTCGGGCATCGGCCTGGCGGCCACCCAAATTGATGTGCACGAACGCCTGATCGTGATCGACGTCAGCGAAAACCGCGACCAGCCGCTGGTGCTGATCAACCCCGAAATCGTCTGGAGCAGCCCCGAAAAGCGCCTGGGCGAAGAAGGCTGCCTGTCAGTGCCCGGCATTTACGACGGCGTGGAACGCGCCATCGGCATCCGCATGCAGGCCATGGACCTCGAGGGCAAACTGCAAACCCACGAAGCCGAAGGCATGCTGGCGGTGTGCATTCAGCACGAAATGGACCATTTGATGGGCAAGGTATTCGTCGAGTACTTGTCGCCCCTCAAGCGCAACCGCATCAAGACCAAACTGGTCAAGCAAAAAAAGGACGAGGAGCGCGACGGCGACCGCTGAAGCCGGACTGCCGCGCCATCGGCTCTGTGGCTAGCCCAGTGGCGGTCTAGCCAAACCCGCCCCAAAAGCGAGTCTCTACAATCACTCGCCTATGCGCGTGATCTTTGCTGGTACTCCCGAATTTGCCCGAGTGGCGCTGGCGGCTGTGCATGCCGCCGGTTTTGACATCCCTCTGGTGCTGACCCAGCCTGATCGCCCGGCCGGGCGGGGCATGAAGCTGCAGGCTTCGGCAGTCAAGCAGTGGGCGCTCAGCCAGGGCGTTGCCGTGGCCCAGCCGCGCAGCCTGCGGCTGGACGGCAAATACCCTGAAGACGCCGCTGCCGCACGTGAGGCCATGGAAGCGGCGCAAGCCGATGTGATGGTGGTGGCCGCCTACGGCTTGATTCTTCCGCCGTGGGCGCTTGATTTGCCCCGCTTGAAATGCCTGAATATCCACGGCTCGCTGCTGCCACGCTGGCGCGGTGCGGCGCCGATTCACCGCGCCATTGAAGCCGGTGACACCGAGACCGGCGTGACCATCATGCAAATGGACGCGGGGCTGGACACCGGCGACATGCTGCTGACCGAGCGCCAGCCGATCAGCGCCACCGACGACACCGGCAGCTTGCACGATCAGCTCGCTGCGATGGGCGCACGTTTGATCGTGCAGGCCCTGCAGTTGGCCGAGCGTGGCCAGCTGCAGCCGGTGGTGCAACCCTCAGCCGGGGTGAGCTACGCGGCCAAGATTGACAAAAGCGAAGCCCTGCTGGACTGGCGCCAGAGTGCGGCTGTGCTGGAGCGCCGCATCCGTGCGTTCAACCCTTTTCCTGGCGCCGCCGGCAGCCTGGGGGGCGAGACGCTCAAGCTCTGGCGTGCCTCGGTGCTGACCGATGCCGTGCCCGCCGCGGCCGTGCCCGGCCAGGTGCTGGCCGTTGGAGCTGACGGGGTGGACGTTGCCACGGGCGATGGCGTGCTGCGCCTGAGCCGGCTGCAAAAATCCGGCGGCAAGGCCCTGCCCGCCGCTGAGTTTTTGCGGGGTTTCGAGATTCAGCCGGGCATGGTGTTTGCCGCCACGGCAGCGGCAAGCCACGCCTGATGCAGGCACACGCCCAGCCATGATCGCGCTGTACCGGCACCCCGACTTTCGCCTGGGTCTGCGTACCATGGGCGCGGCCGCGCCGGGCCTGGCGGCCTGGGGCCTGATGACGGGCGTGGCCATGATCAAGTCGGGGATGAGCTTGATCGAGGTGTTGCTGATGGGCATTTTTGTGTACGCCGGCAGTTCGCAGTTGGCGGCGATCCCCCTGATTGCCGCTGGCGCGCCGATGTGGGTGATCCTGGCGACCTCGTTTTGCGTGAACCTGCGCTTCATGGTCTTTAGTGCCCACCTGCGCGCTTACCTGATGCACCAGAGTTTCTGGCGCCGCCTGGTCAGTGGCTATTTCACGGCCGACCTGTCTTATGTGATGTTCACCAAGCGTTTCCCGCACCCGGCCCAGGACGCCGCCGGGCGGCGCGCGCAAGAGGCTTTTCTGGCCGGCAACTCCACCATGGCCTGGTGCAGCTGGATCGGCTCGAGCTTGCTGGGCATGGCGCTGGCCAACGCGATTCCCGTGGCCTGGGGCCTGGGCTTTGCGGGCATCCTGGCGCTGCTGGGCATTTTGTGTTCGCTGGCCACCACGCGCCTGCGTGTGCTGTCGGGCGCGGTGGCGGGCGCGGCGGCGGTCGCTTCCTTTGCCTTGCCGCTCAAGCTCAACATTTTGGTGGCCATTGCCGCCGCCGTGAGCGTGTGTCTGCTGCTCGAAAAAGTCCCGGCGGTGCGCGCCCTGGGCGACCCTGACGCCAAGACGCCGTGACGCCATGAACCAAACCGATCTGTGGACCGTTGCCACCATCATCGGGATGGTGCTGATCACCGTGATCACGCGCTGCTTTTTTTTGTTGTCGAGCAAGCCCTGGCATTTGCCGGCCTGGGCCCAGCGCGGCCTGCATTACGCGCCGATCGCCGCGCTGGCGGCCGTCATCGTCCCCGAAATGGTGATGAGCCAGGGCCACCTGATCGGCACCTGGAAAGACGCCCGTGTGTGGGCGGTGCTCGCCGGTGCCAGCTGGTTTTACTGGCAGCGCGGGGTGCTGGGCACCATCGTCTGCGGCATGGCACTTTACCTGCCTTTGCACCTGTGGCTGGGCTGGTGAGCGCGGCCCGCTGGGGGTTGACCCAAGAGCGGCTGGCCGCGCCGGCGGCAAAATATGCACTGGCCTTTTTGTTCTTCATTTTTCTTTGCGAGAGCCCATGAACTTCATCCGCTTTTCTGATCTGTGCGCCAACGGCCAGGTGGCCGGTCAGCGTGTGTTTATCCGTGCCGATCTGAACGTGCCGCAGGACGCCAGCGGCCAGATCACCGAAGACACCCGCATCCGCGCCTCGATTCCCTGCATCCAGATGGCGCTCGATGCCGGCGCGGCGGTCATGGTCACCTCGCATCTGGGCCGCCCCACCGAGGGCCAGTTCCAAGCCGCTGACTCGCTGGCGCCGGTGGCCAAGCGGATGGGTGAGCTCATGCAGCGCGAGGTGCCCGTGCTGGCCAACTGGGTCGCTGGCGTGGATGTCAAGCCGGGCCAGCTGGTGATGCTCGAGAACTGCCGCATCAACCCGGGCGAGAAGAAAAACAGCGAAGTCCTGGCGCGCCAGATGGCCGCGCTGTGCGACATCTTTGTGCACGACGCTTTTGGTACCGCGCACCGCGCCGAGGCCTCGACTTACGGTATCGCGCAGCTCGCCAAAATCGCCAGCGCCGGCCCCTTGCTGGCCGCCGAGATGGACGCCATTTCCAAAGCGCTGTCGGCCCCGCGCCGGCCACTGGTGGCCATCGTCGCCGGCAGCAAGGTCTCGACCAAGCTGACCATCCTGCAGTCGCTGGCGCATAACGTCGACCAGCTGATCGTGGGCGGCGGCATTGCCAATACCTTCATGCTGGCGGCGGGTCTGAAGATCGGCAAAAGCCTGGCTGAACCCGACCTGCTGGCCGAGGCCAGCGCCGTGATCGCGGCCATGAAGGCGCGCGGCGCTGAGGTGCCGATTCCCACCGACGTGGTCACCGCCAAGGCCTTCAAGGCCGATGCGCCGGCGACCGTGAAGGCGGCCGCCGACGTCGAGGACGACGACCTGATTCTCGACATCGGCCCGCAGACCGCCCAACGGCTGGCCGACCAGCTGCGCCAGGCCGGCACCATCGTCTGGAACGGCCCGGTGGGCGTGTTCGAGTTCTCCGCATTCGAGGGCGGCACGCGCACCATCGCGCATGCGATCGCCGACAGCGCGGCGTTCTCGATCGCCGGGGGCGGTGACACGCTGGCGGCGATTGCCAAGTACGGCATCGAGCAGCAGATCGGCTACATCTCCACCGGTGGCGGCGCCTTCCTCGAAGTGCTCGAGGGCAAGACGCTGCCGGCCTTCGAAATCCTGGCGCAGCGCGCGAAGGGCTGAGGCCCGCGCGGCGCCCGTGCGCTCAGTGGCCCGCCAGGCTCTGCGGTGAACCGGCGGCCGGTAACCCGTCGGTAATTCTTTCCATGGGAGAATCCGCCCCCACTACCCGGAGACTTTCCCATGGCACTGCGCCGCGCCACCAAGATCGTTGCCACCCTCGGCCCTGCATCCAGCGACCCCGACCTGCTCGAGCAGATGATCCGGGCCGGCGTGAAC
>CAIMVC010000021.1 GCA_903844825.1 uncultured Burkholderiales bacterium
CCGACGGCAAAGGCGGCGAAGACGACTCCGACGACGCCAGCAGTGGCGATGAAGAAGCTGGCTCTGATGGAGCCGATGTCGATGCCGGGGACTCGGAGAGTGCCGGCGATACCGACGGCAAAGACGGATCAGACGACTCCGGCAGTGGCGATGGCAACACTGGCTCTGACGGAGCCGAAGGCGATGCTGGGGGTTCGGATGGCGTCGGCGAACCCAATGGCAAAGGCGGCTCTGACGGTTCCGACGGCTCGGGCAGTGCCTCTGGCACCGCTGCCTCAGACAGCTCAGGCAGCAATGAAGGTGCCGGCAGCCCAGGCGGCGAGGGTGATGCTTACTCAGCCAAAGGAGCGGACGGCGCAGACCGCTCCGGCGGGGCCGATGGTCCTGGCAAGTCCGGAGTTGGGACCGATGGAGCCAGCTTCCCTGCCGCCGTCGACGCTTCTGGTTTGCCATCTGTGCTGCCGCAGGACCGTGTTGCTGCGGAGCTTGAGCCCGGCTCGGCGGATGGGATGCGTCGGCAAAATGCGCTTGACGGTCCCGACGCTGGCAGATTGACGACGGATCTTTCCCCCGGACTTCTTTCTGGCTCGTCTGATCGCCTGCCCGCAAGTCTCCCGTCGAGCCAGCTCCAGGGTCTGGCCGGCAGGCTCGCTGCGTCAGATTTGGGGGCGGCCCGCTTGCAGCCGGGGAGCCTGCCTGATTCGGCGGTGTCCGGCCTTGCGGCCGCGACAGTAGCCAACCCTGGGGCCCTCGTGCCGGAGGGTGGCACGTTGCCCCTGTCCAAACCTTCGGACGCGGGCAATTTCATGGGGCCACCGGCGCCTGACAGACTGACGCAGTCCACCCAAAACCTGCTGCCAGGCGCCAGTTCTGAAGACGGGGTGACGCCAATGTCCGTCGATCAGCGACGTGGCCTGATAGTCACGGTTCAGTCGGGTTGGTCAAAAGTTGTGGTCTGGTGCACCGAGCTATTCAAACGCTAGCGAAGGTCCCGGTGACCGTCCGTGGTGCGATCAATCATTTACAAATCGGAACCTGCGCGCAGTCTGGATTCGTGAGTAATTGTGTGTTTTATCGGAATCACGCGGACCAAGTGGCTTTCGTCAGCAGTCGTCTTAAGCAAAAAATACGGCTCCTTCAAGTTGGGTAGCTCGGCAGACATCTGTTTAATTATTGTTTAAGTAGTGCATTATTAAATTTTAATAATAAAAAATAGTTATACATAACTTTAAAAACAGACTGGGCACTCCGGTTCCCGGGGATCTCAGCCTTTCACCCTCTCGCCGGGTCGGCCTTTAGCCTCTTGTTGCGCCAATGCGAAAATGTGAAAAATATCCACTATATGTAAAACATCGTCATTGATTAGTCGCTGGATCCGCATATCATGGCTTCAGGCAGGTGTGGATCAGCTAAAAATCCTATTCCAGGTTCGTCCTGGCATTGTTTTTTGTGTGTCAGTAACCCGTCTGATGATCTTCCGCGGAGATGACTGCAAGAGCAGGAAGCTTGCGCGGACAGGTTGTGCATCTCATCAAGAGGCGCGCCGCTTGTTATTTCAACCCAATATTGAAAGAGGCCTTGAATGTCTGATAGCTTGCAAAAATGGGTCGGCCGCAACCGCCCTCCGCGTGTGCAAATTACATACGATGTTGAAACTGGTGGCGCTGTCGAGAAGAAAGAACTGCCCCTGGTGGTTGGCTTGTTGGCCGACTTGTCGGGTCAACCGCTCAACCCCTTGCCCAAGCTCAAAGAGCGTCGCTTCATCGAAGTCGACCGGGACAATTTCACGGGCGTCATGGCGAAAATTGCGCCGCGTCTTGACTTGTCGGTGCCAGATACCTACAAGGGCGAAGGCAATATCAAGGTAGAGCTGAACTTCACCGAGTTCGCTCACTTTCACCCAGAGTCCATCGTGGCCCAGGTGCCGCGCTTGACCAAGTTGCTCGAAGCGCGTCAGCAATTGCGCGACCTGCTCGGCAAGCTCGACGGCAACGACGAACTCGACGCATTGCTCGAGAACATTGTTCAAAACACCGAAGAGCTCAAGGCCCTGAAGGGCGACGGCGCAACAGAAGAGCCAGCCGCAGCCTAAGGGTGCAGCGCGTCTTCTGAACCTATCAATCTTTAAGGATACCGATAAATGGCTACGAAAAAAGAATCCCAATCGGCTGAAGCAGGCGTTGTTGATGCAACGGAACTGAGTCTGCTCGACCGTATCGTGCAACAGGGCAATATGGCGGTGGAACCATCGCAAAACGCCTATGCCAAGCAGTTGCTCGGCCAGTTTGCCACTCAAATTCTCGATGAGGGTATGAAAGCTGCGCCTGATAAAGGCGTGGTCGCCATGATCAATGAGCGCGTGGCCGAGATCGACAAAATCATCTCCGACCAACTCAATGCGATCTTGCATCATGAGGACTTCCAGACCCTGGAAGCTTCATGGACTGGCCTGCGCGACATGGTTTTTGGTACCGAAACCAGCTCGCGCCTGAAGTTGCGTTTGATGAACGTGAGCAAAAAGGATCTGCTCAAAGACTTGGAGACCGCCGTCGACCACGACATGAGCGTGCTCTTCAAGAAGGTCTACGAAGAAGAGTACGGCACCTTTGGCGGCCACCCTTACTCGCTCCTGATTGGCGACTATTATTTTGGCCGCCATCCCCAGGACATGGCCCTGCTGCAGCGCATTTCAAAGGTCGCAGCGGCATCGCACGCGCCTTTCATTTCAGCCGCAGCGCCTGCGCTGTTTGACATGCGTTCATTTACCGAGATGGGTGTTCCTCGCGACCTGTCGAAGATTTTTGACAGCGCCGAGATGGCAACCTGGCGCGGTTTCCGTGAGTCTGAAGACTCGCGCTATGTGGCCATGGTGCTGCCCAAGTACGCTGCCCGCCTGCCTTACGGAGCCAAGACCAACCCGGTTGAGACCTTCGGCTACGAAGAAGATGTGGACGGCAAAGACCACTCCAAGTACCTGTGGGCTAACTCGGCCTACCAGTTAGGTCTGAGGGTCACGGACGCTTTCGCCAAGTTTGGCTGGTCGACTGCCATTCGCGGCGTTGAAGGTGGCGGCAAAGTCTCCGGCATGACCGCACACAGCTACCAGACGGACGAAGGCGATGTGGTGCTCAAGTGCCCGACCGAGGTCACGATCACGGATCGCCGCGAGAAGGAGCTCAATGACCTGGGCTTTATCTCGGTGGTGAACTCCAAGGGGTCTGACTTTGCAGCCTTCTTTGGTGGCCAAACTGTCAACAGGCCCAAGATGTATGTCACGGATGCGGCAAACGCTAATGCTTCTTTGTCATCGCGTCTGCCTTACGTGCTGGCCGCTTCCCGCTTCGCGCATTACCTCAAGGTCATGATGCGTGACAAGGTGGGCAGTTTTCAGTCGGCGGCCAGCGTGGCTGATTATCTGAACAACTGGCTGGCAAGTTATGTACTGCTGAGCTCCAGTGCGACCCAGGAATCTAAGTCCAAGTTCCCCTTGTCCGAGGGACGCGTCGACGTCGTGGATGTGCCAGGCAAGCCCGGCGCATTCCAGGCCACCGTGTACCTCAAGCCGCACTTCCAGATGGAAGAACTGACAGCGTCGATTCGCCTGGTGGCTGAACTGCCCGCTGCGCCGGCCTGATAGCTGGGTCCTTATTCGGGCTCGCTGAATCCAGCGGGCTCGTCATTTTTCAAATATCCGCCAATATGGCGTTAAATTTTTTTGGAGTTTATTGATGGCCAATAATACGATTTTCCTTAAGATGGATCCCATCAAGGGAAGCGCGCAGCATCAGAAGTTCATCGGTGCTATCAGTCTTAACAGTTTCAGCACCAGTGCCGCGTTTACCCTGACCGAGGACGTGAGTAATACCCAGCGTACCTCTGGCAAGGCCATTGGCGGGGATTTCACCTTAACCAAGGACGTCGATCTGGCAACGACCGAGATTTACCAGTATTGCCTCTTGGCAACGCTGATTAAAACGGTGGAGTTGCACATCGGCACGAACAACGGTATGGCGGGTGCCTGGCAGCCGACTTTGGTCTACACCATGCAGAATGTGTTGATCAAGAGTATCTCGACGTCCGGTTCCGGCACCTTGCCCACGGATACCTTTGTGCTTCAATATGCATCGATTTCCGTTGCGTACACCCAGCAGAAAACCGATACCGTCGCTGCCGGCAACGGTGCCTTTACGTTCGACAAGGCGACCACCAAGGGACCCTGACTCTGACTTGATCAGGCGGGCGCTGGTAAGGCAAAGATCAGATGTCAAAAATCGTACTTGCCAGCCCGGCCCCGCTTTTCGATCGATTGCTGGGGGCGGGCGATGGCTCTGTCGTCGAGTCGCGTCTGGATTCTGCCGGGCTCAAAATGTCGCTGGGTCGTGAAATCAGCCAGTTGTTCAGCACCAAATCGCGTCTGACACTGGCTGAGTTCATGGACAGTGAGGTCACTGTTCTTGACTATGGTGTGCCTGACTTTACGGCCTTGTCCCCTAGCGCTAATGCTGACATGGTCTTGATGAGCGAGGTGATCGCCAAGGCCCTTCAGTGCTTTGAGCCACGTCTGAGCCAAGTGGGGGTGACTTTGACCACCGATAAGAGCAGTGTCAGTTCGGCCCATGCGGCTATCATCGCGGCGGTTACCCTGAGTGGTCAGGCTTTGCGCGTCGATTTCGACCTCGCTTTTTCGGCCTCAGGGGCTCTGACACTCCAGCCCGGCTGATTGGCCGCTGTCCCAACGCGTCGACGATCCATGCAAGCCCAGGATGACATTCTTGAATACTATCGCCGTGAACTCTCTTACCTGAGGGTTCAAGGTGAAGACTTTGCTTTTCGCCACCCCAAGGTCGCACAGCGCCTGGCCCTGAGTGGTGGCGAATCAGCCGATCCACACACCGAGCGCCTCATAGAAGCCGTTGCCTTTTTGTCGGCGCGGGTGCACAGGGATCTGGACCGTGAGTTTCCCCAGGTGGCAGGCGCACTGCTCGACAATCTGTGCCCCAGCCTGACCCAGCCCGTGCCGTCCATGACCGTGGTGCAGATGAGCCTGGATGCGGCTCAGGGCAAGGTCACCTCCGGCATGCCGGTGGCCAAGGGGTCAATGGTGCAGGCCAATGGCAGTGACGGCCATCCCTGCCGCTTTCAGGTCGCCTGGGATACGTTGCTGTGGCCCCTGCAAGTCAGTCGTGCCAAACTAGAAGACAGCCGTACCCTGCTGCTGGAGATTTCTGGCGAAGCCGGTCTGGATCTTGGTGAGTTGGAAATTGATCAGCTCAGGTTTCACCTCAGCGGTGAATTGATGAGCACCATGGCCTTGCACGAGTTGCTCATCAGTGGCCTCGAGCGCGTGGAACTACTCGCCGATGGTGGCCGTACGCTGCACCGACTTGGCCCCGCCAGTTTTGCAGAGTGTGGTTTTGACGAAGGCCACGAGGTGATTCCCCGGCCCGACCACGCACACCCGGCTTATGGTTTGCTGCAAGAGTATTTTGTATTTCCCCGCAAGTTTCAGTTCTTTGATTTACGGGGTCTGCGTGGCCGCCTCGGGCGCGCGTCTTCATTTTCGCTGCGCCTGGTGTTTGACCGGGCTGCGCGGGTGTTGTCGTCGGTGACGGCAGATACCTTCAAGCTCGGCTGCGTGCCGATCATTAATTTGTTTGCGCTGACCAGCGAGCCGATCGTGATTGACCGGCGCCGGCCTGAGTATTTTTTGATGGCCGATCGCCAGCGCGAGTCCGGCACCGAGATTCACTCGGTGGTCTCTGTGATTCAGTCGGACCCGCAGGCGCAGCGACCGGTGCTGATGCCCAGTGTGTATACCGCCGGCGATTCGAACGCGGCGCAAAGCGATTTGTACTGGGTCAGCCGACGCGAGATGAGTTTGCGCAAGGATATTCAGGGCACCGACATGTTCCTTAGCTTTGTGGACCGGACCAATGTGCGCCAGGTTCCGGCGGAGCCGGTGGTGTATGCCGAACTGCTGTGCACCAACCGCCGGGTAGCCGAGCAGATGCCGCCTGGCGTCCGCATGATGGGCGTGGGCCTGTCGGGTGCGATGCTGATCCGCACCCTGTATGAGCCCAGCCCGCAGCGTGACCCGGTCATGGCCAGTGGCGCTTTATGGGCGCTGGTGTCTTTGCTGCGCTTGAATCACCGCTCGCTGGTCGATGGCACGACTGGCGTGCAGACGCTCAGAGAAATTTTGCTGCTCTTTGCCGGTGACAGCGCGCGCGATCAGTCGCAGGTACGCGGCATCAAGCGCTTGCAGGCGAGGCCGGCCACGGCCCAGCTCGGGGGGCAAACGTGGCGCGGCATGTGCCGCGGCACAGAGGTCACCCTGGAGTTTGATCTGGATGCTTTTGCGGGTAATTCACCCTTGGTGCTGGCCGGCGTGCTGGCCCGATTTTTTGCGCTCTACACCACCGTCAATTCCTTTGTGCAGGTGAAGGTGGAGCGTAACGGCGAACTCTGGAAGCGCTGGCCTGCGCTGTCTGGCAGACAGAGCATTCTTTGAAGGGCCAGCCCGAATGCGCGACCTGATTACCCAACTGGCCGAGGCGCCGCAGAGCTTTGACCTGTTTCAGGCCATGAGCATCCTTGAGCGCAGCGAGCCCGACCTTGCCCCGGTGGGGACCTCGCTCGGGCTGGACGAAGCGCTGCGCCTGTCGGCCGATGTGACGCTGTCGTTCATGCCCAGCGATGTCTCGGCCGTGCTGCGCAGCAAGCGCGAAGGCCCGCCCATGACGCTCATGACCTCGGCGCTGTCGCTGGCGGGCGCCCATGGTCCTTTGCCCGTGCCCGTCACCGAGCTACTGCTGGACCGGCGGCGTGAGCGCGACATGGCGGGGCTGGAGTTTCTGGATATTTTTAACCAGCGCCTGCTGGCCTTTTTGTACCGGGGGCGAAAAAAGCATCAGCTGGGCTTAAGCTCCAAAGGCATTGAGGATGCGCCCGTGGCCCGCTGCCTGGACGATTTGTCGGGCCTGGGTCGTGCTGCGGGCGCCCGAGCGCCCGGTGGCGAGCAAGCCTGGTTGCGCCATGCTGGCCTGCAGGGGCCGGCGCCCCGGTCCATGAGCACGCTCCTGGCCTTGCTTAGCGATCGACTGAAAATTGACTTTGGCGGCCGTCAATTCGTGGGCGCCTGGCACCCGGTGGCGCCGTCTGAGCGTGCGGTGCTGGGCCGGCGCCGGGGCTTGAATGGCAAGCGTACACCGGGCGGGCGGCGTCTGGGCGTTGACACCACGCTGGGCCGGCGCGGCTGGGATCAGGCGGCAGCCATTGAGCTGCATGCGTTTGCCCTGCCGCTGGCCGATTACCTGAGTTTGTTGCCAGGTGGCGCCAACCACGCCTTGCTGGGTTGGCTGGCCACCCGGCACCTGCAAAGTGATGTGGAGATTCGCCTGTGTCTGACCCTGCAAGGGCCTGGCCCGGGCACGGCACGGGCGCCGCAAGTGCAGGCTCGCACATTCGGGCTTGGCGGCAGCGGCGGCCCCCGGCTGGGTCTCACCAGTTGGCTGCACGGCTCGTCGTCTGCGCCGGGCAGCGTTGGCGCTGTTTATGCCAGTGCGCGCTTTCGGGTTCGCATGGATCACCCTGTTGAAAATGGAACTGCCTGATGGATATTGACATTCGCACCCTCCTGGCCAAGCTCAATCCCGAGTGCAAGCGGGCCATGGCTCAGGCGGCCGAGTTTTGTGTGCAGCAAACCCATTTCAATGTGGAGGTCGAGCATCTGCTGACGCGGCTGCTGGACCCCATGGCGCCCGACCTGCAACTGGTCTTTGCGCATTTCCAGATTGACCCGCAGGCCATTTTGAATCAGCTGCAGCAAAGCATGGACCGGTTCAAGCGCGGCAACGGCCGCACGCCGGCGCTGTCTCCGCACCTGGCGCCTTTGTTCCAGGAAGCCTGGCTGTCGAGTTCGATGCTGCTCGGCGAGCAGCAAATACGCTCCGGTACGGTCCTGCTGGCCTTGCTTGAGGTCGACAGCTTGCGTGGCCTGTTGATCGACCTGGCACCGGGTCTGCTGCAAATCCCAAGGGAAAAGCTTAAAAATTCACTGGCCGATTTGCTGGTCGACTCGGCTGAAGATGCGGGTGGCGCGTCGCGTGCCCAAGCGGGCATGCCCGCGGCCAACAAGCTAAGCCATGCCGATGGGGTCGCCCGGGCCGATGGCGCCGCGGGCGCGGGGCAGATGCCGAGCGCGGCGCGCAAGGGCGCCAACTCGACACCTTCGCTGGATCAATACACCGTGGACATGACGGCGCAAGCACGCGCTGGCGGCATCGACCCCATCAAGGGACGGGACGCCGAGATCCGTCAAATCATCGACGTGCTGCTGCGGCGCCGGCAAAACAACCCCATCCTGACCGGTGAGGCAGGGGTGGGCAAGACAGCTGTGGTGGAAGGGTTTGCCCAGCGGGTCGCCCAGGGCGACGTGCCGCCGGCCTTGCAAAACGTCTCTGTGCGGATGCTGGACCTGGCTTTGCTGCAAGCCGGTGCGGGGATCAAGGGCGAGTTTGAAAACCGCCTGAAGTCGGTGATTGCCGAGGTGCGGTCCTCGCCAGTGCCCATTATTTTGTTCATTGATGAGGCGCATCAGCTCATTGGCGCAGGCGGCGCCGAGGGGCAGGGTGATGCCGCCAACCTGCTCAAGCCCGCGCTGGCGCGTGGCGAGCTGCGCACGATTGCGGCGACCACCTGGGCCGAGTACAAAAAATACGTTGAGCGCGACCCAGCGCTGGCACGGCGTTTTCAGGTGGTCAAGGTTGAAGAGCCGGTGCCGGATGTAGCCATTGAGATGCTGCGCGGCATGGTCTCAGCGCTTGAGCGCCATCACGGGGTGGAAATTCTGGACGAGGCCGTGCGTGATGCGGTCAAGCTCTCGCACCGCTACATCACCGGGCGCCAGTTGCCAGACAAGGCGATCAGCGTGCTCGATACCGCCTGCGCCCGCGTGGCTGTGGGCCAGTCGGGTGTGCCCGAGGAAATCGAGCGCATTGAGCGCGATTTGGTGACCAAGCAGGGCCAACTGCGATTGCTGCGCCACGCCAGCGCCACGGGCGACGATCAAAAATCCGAGATGCTGGCGCTCGAGGGCGTCATTGCAGGCCTGCGCCAGCGTGAGCGGGGCTTGCGCGAAAAGCTCGCCTCTGAGCGGCAGGCGGTGCAGGAAATTGTCGGCTTGCGCAAACGCATTGCCGAGAACGTGAACGCGCTGTTGGAGGGCGATGCGCCCGACGACGAAGACGAGCGCCTGATGACGGCCGCGCAATTGCAGCGCCTTGAAAAAGGTCTCGAAGCCATTCAGGAGGACGAGCCCATGGTGCCCGTCTGCGTGGACTCCGGCATTGTGGCTGACGTGATCTCTGGCTGGACGGGTATTCCGGTCGGCAAAATGATGGCCGACGAGATTCACACGATCTTGCATCTGAAGGAAAAGCTGGCTCACCGAGTGGTGGGACAAGACCAGGCGCTCGACGCCATTGCGCGCCGGGTGCGCACCTTTCGTGCTGATCTGGATGATCCGGGCAAGCCCGTGGGCGTGTTCATGCTCGTAGGACCCAGCGGGGTCGGAAAAACCGAGACGGCTTTTGCGCTGGCCGACATGCTCTATGGCGGCGATCGCAATATGATCACCATCAACATGTCAGAGTTTCAGGAAGCGCACTCCGTCTCCAGCCTCAAGGGTGCGCCCCCGGGTTATGTCGGCTACGGCAAGGGGGGTGTGCTGACCGAAGCCGTGCGGCGCAGGCCCTATTCGGTGGTCTTGCTCGATGAGATGGAAAAAGCCCATCCGGATGTGCTGGAAGTATTCTTTCAGGTCTTTGACAAGGGTACGATGGAAGATGGTGAGGGGGTCACCATTGACTTCAAAAATACCTTGATCCTGCTGACCTCCAACGCCGCTCAGGACGTCATCACCCAGGCCTGTGAGCAGGGTCGCCGGCCCGACGCCACCGAACTGATCGAACGCTTGCGCCCGGCGCTGTTGCAGCAATTCAGTCCCGCCTTTTTAGGTCGTCTGGTGCTGGTGCCTTACTACCCGCTGGGCGATGGCCAGATTCGCAGCATTGTTCACCTGAAACTTGAAAAACTCGCCGAGCGCTTCCGGCTCAATCACCGCGCCGAGTTCAGCTGGGACGAGCGCGTCACGGCCACCATCACGGCCCGCTGCACCGAGGTCGACAGCGGCGCTCGCAACATTGATTTCATTCTGACGCAAACGGTGTTGCCGGAAGTCTCCTCGCTGGTGCTGGAGCGCATGTCCATGGCCAAGCCTTTCACGGCGGTGCACATGTCTGTGCTGGCGAACGGCCAGATGCACTACCGCTTTGACGACGCACCGCTGGGAGCCGGTGTGTGAGAACAGGTTTTGTTCAGACGGGGTTCCTCCACCTCACCACGCCGCTGGGCAAGGATGCCCTGTTGCTCGATGAGCTGGAGGGCACCGAGGGTATTTCAGAGTTGTTCAAGTTCACCTTGCACATGCGCGCCAGCAGCACCACCTTGGTGGCTGCCAACATTGTGGGCAAGGTCGCTACAGTGCTGCTGTCGATCACGGGTGGACCCAAGCGCTACATCAGCGGGATTGTCTCGCGCTTCACACACAGTGGCTCTAACGTCGATTTTGCGATCTACCAGGCCGAACTCGTGCCCAAGCTGTGGCTGCTCACGCTGTCGCGAGACCGCAAGATTTACCAGACCAAATCGGTGGCCGACGTCATCAAGGCCGTGCTGGGTGAATTTGCCATCACCTTCGAAAGCAAGCTCACCGGAACCTACACCGCGCAAGACTACATCGTTCAGTACGACGAAACCGCCTTTGAGTTCATCTCGCGCCTGATGGAGCGGGCCGGCATTTTTTACTTTTTTAAATTCGCCAGTGGTACCCACACCATGGTGCTGGCCGACGCCACCACCGCCCATCTGGCCTGCACCGATGCGGCCAAGGTGCGCTTTTTCCCGCCTAACGGCATGGACAACCCGATCGACACCATTTCCCGTTTTGAGCATGAACACCGGGTGGTGCTCAAAAAGGCGACGCTGTCGGACTACGACTTTGAAAAGGCCAGCACGTCACAGCAAGGGCTGCACACCGAGACCAATGGCGTGGGTGAAATTTACGAGTACCCGGCGGGCAATGCCACGGCCGCAGCCGCGACAGCACTGGCCAAGATACGGGTGCAGGCCAGCCAGGTCACGGGTGAGGTGTTGCGGGGCGATAGCTATGTCTACCCCTTTACCGCTGGAACCAAGTTCACGCTGAGCGACCATTTCGTCACCAAGCTCAATACGTCGCATGTGCTCAGGCGCTTGCACCACACGGCGCGCGGGGACTTGTACAGCAACTCCTTCGAGGCGTTTCCTGCGACTGTGCCATTTCGCCCGCCGATGCTGACGCCGCGCCCCAAGGCCCTGGGCAGCGAGACTGCGCTGGTGGTGGGCTCGGCCGGCGAGGAAATATGGACCGACAAGTTCGGCCGCATCAAGGTTCAGTTCCCATGGGACCGCCTGGGCAAGAAGAACGACACCAGCTCGCCCTGGATTCGCGTGGCCCAGCCGGTCGCCGGCAAAGGCTTTGGAACGCTGTTTCTGCCGCGCGTGGGCCAGGAAGTGGTGGTGACCTACATCAATGGCGACCCCGAGCGGCCACTGGTGACGGGCTGCGTTTACAACAGCGACCACGCCACCCCGGTGACGCTGCCCGCCAACTCGACCCAGTCGACCATCAAGACCCGGTCTTCGAAGATGGGCACGGCCGGCAATGAGCTGCGTTTTGAGGACAAGAAAGGCTCTGAGCAACTTTTCATGCATGCCCAGAAGGACATGAAAATAGACATCGAAAATGACCTCGCCTCGACCCTCATCAAAGGCAACGAAACGCACACCCTGACCGAGGGCAACCGAACCGTTGAACTCAAAAAAGGCAATGAGACCCACAAGGTCAAGGGCACCCGCACCCTGGAGATGACGGGCAACGAGACCCACACCAACAAAGCCAAGTTCACGCACACCGTTGACGGTGACTACGCCTTGACGATCAAGGGCAAACTCACCATCAAGGTCACGGGTGCCATTTCGATTTCCTCGGATGGCACCGTGGCCATCAATTCAGGTACCTCGCTAACCGCCAAGGCGGGAACCGCTCTGACCAATCAGGCCGGAACAGCGCTCACCAACAAGGCCGGCACCGCTTTGACCAACCAGGCAGGAACAGCCCTGACCAATAAGGGGCTCAACGTGACGAACCAGGCCACCATGCAGTTGGACAGCAAGGGCGCCATCATCAACAGCAAGGCCAGTGCGATGCAAACCGTGGAGGCCGGCGCGCTACTGACCCTCAAGGGTGCGATTGCGAAGATCAACTGATGAACGACGAAGACCCGATCAAGACAAGCGTGCCGCCGGGGCAGTCGCAGGCCATCCAAGCGCAGGGTTCCGGGGCGGCTGGGCCTGAGGGTGAGGTCGCTGATTTGGCACGGGGATCCGGCTCTGATGTTGGCGATGCCAGTGGCCGGGCCGATGCGCAAGACAGCGCTGCGCTGGCACCTGACGGACAGCCAAGCGACGGTGATGACGCGGGTGCCGACATTCAGCAAGGCGACGAAGCCGCGACCGCTCAGGAAGATTCAGACGATGCCGAGCCCACTGGCGAGCAGGAAATCGAAGAAGCCGACGAGCAAGGCCGCGTGCTGCTTCGCACCACCTTGGTCGATGGTGTGCTCAATGGCCCGATGGAGCGCTTCATGCCCGATGGGCAGACGACGATGCGTTGCGTTTTTCAGGACGGGCTGCTGCACGGCCTGATGGCCATCTATGACGAGCAAGGCCAGTTGGCGCAGGAATGCGAATACGAAAACGGCACCCAGCACGGCATCTTGCGGGTCTATGTCAACGGCAAGTGTCTGTCAGAGCAAATCTATGTTCATGGTCAGTTACAGGGCCTTACCAAAAGC
>CAIMVC010000022.1 GCA_903844825.1 uncultured Burkholderiales bacterium
GCCAGACCCCGACAAGGAAAAAGACGCCAACAAGCGCGACGCGATCGAACGCGCGCTGAGCTACATGGGGCTGGAGCCGGGCAAAGCGATCAGCGACATTCTGGTCGACAAGGTCTTCATCGGCTCCTGCACCAACAGCCGCATTGAAGACATGCGAGAGGCCGCGGCCATCGTCAAGAAAATCGGCCAGAAGGTCGCCAAGAACGTCAAGGTCGCCCTGATCGTGCCGGGGTCCGGTCTGGTCAAGGAGCAAGCCGAGCGGGAAGGTCTGGACAAGATTTTCCTGGCAGCCGGCTTCGAGTGGCGTGAACCGGGCTGCTCCATGTGCCTGGCCATGAACGCCGACCGACTCGAGCCGGGCGAGCGCTGCGCCTCCACCAGCAACCGCAACTTTGAAGGGCGCCAGGGCGCCGGTGGCCGTACCCATCTGGTGAGCCCGGCCATGGCCGCTGCTGCCGCCGTGCATGGACATTTTGTCGACGTCCGAAAATTCTCTTAAGGAACACCCGATGTACACCAAAACGATCGCTGCAATTTTCGCCGCCCTGACCTTGTTTCTCAGTGGTTGCAACACCATCAAAGGCATCGGGCAAGACGTGCAAAAAGCCGGCACGGCCATTGAAAACGCCACCAAGAAGTAAAGCCTCATCATGCAAAAATTCACCCTGCACAAAGGCCTGGTGGCCCCCATGGATCGCGAGAACGTAGACACCGACGCGATCATCCCCAAGCAGTTCCTCAAGTCGATCCGCAAGACCGGTTTTGGCCCCAACCTGTTTGACGCCTGGCGCTATCTGGACGACGGCTTTCCCGGCCAGGACCCGGCCAGCCGCAAGCCCAACCCGGACTTCGTGCTCAACCAGCCGCGCTACCAGGGCGCCTCCATCTTGCTGGCCCGCAAGAACTTTGGCTGCGGCTCCTCGCGTGAACACGCTCCCTGGGCGCTGGACCAATACGGTTTTCGCGCCATCATTGCGCCCAGCTACGCCGACATCTTCTTCAACAACAGCTTCAAGAACGGACTGCTGCCCATCGTGCTCAGCGAAGCCGCCGTCGGCCAGTTGTTTGACGAAGCCCTGGCTTTTCCCGGCTACCAGCTCACCATCGACCTGGAGCGCCAGGTGGTCATCAAGCCGCAGGGCCAGGAACTGGCGTTTGAAGTGCAAGCCTTCAAGAAGTTCTGCCTGCTGGGCGGCCTGGACGACATCGGGCTGACCTTGCGCCAAAGCGACAAGATCAAGGCCTTTGAAGCCCAGCGCCTGGCCAGCAAGCCCTGGCTGGCCCATACCCATAACCAGAGCCCTACCGCGATCTGACCCCCGCGCAGGCCGTGGCAGTTGCGCAGCAGCCCGGCCGGCCTTGATACCTAACTTCCTGAATGTCTGACTTATGAAAATCGCAGTCTTGCCGGGTGACGGCATTGGTACCGAAATCGTCGCCGAGGCCGTCAAGGTCCTGAACGTTCTGGGCCTGAAGTTTGAACTGGAGACCGCTCTGGTCGGGGGTGCCGCTTTCGAGGCGCACGGCCATCCGCTGCCGGAGTCCACCCTGGCGCTGGCCATGGCTTCTGACGCCGTGCTGTTTGGTGCCGTCGGCGACTGGAAGTACGACAAACTCGAGCGCCCGCTGCGCCCCGAGCAGGCCATTCTGGGTCTGCGCAAGAACATGGGCCTGTTTGCCAACTTCCGCCCGGCCATCTGCTACAGGCAGCTCACCGACGCCTCCAGCCTCAAGCCCGAACTGGTGTCGGGCCTGGATATTTTGATCATCCGGGAACTCACCGGCGACATCTACTTCGGGCAGCCACGCGGTCGCCGCATCGCCACTGACGGTCACTTCCCCGGCAGCGAAGAGGCCTTTGACACCATGCGTTACTCACGCCCCGAAATCGAGCGCATCGCTCATGTGGCCTTTCAGGCGGCCCGCAAACGCGGCAAGCGTGTGACCAGCGTCGACAAGGCCAATGTGCTCGAAACCTTCCAGCTCTGGAAAGACGTGGTCACCGAGATCGGCTTGCAATACCCCGACGTGGCGCTGGACCACATGTATGTCGACAACGCCGCCATGCAACTGGTCAAGGCGCCCAAGAAGTTTGACGTGGTGGTGACCGGCAATATGTTTGGCGACATCCTGTCGGATGCCGCAGCCATGCTCACCGGCAGTATCGGCATGCTCCCCTCGGCCAGCCTGAACGCCAAAAACCAGGGTCTGTACGAGCCCAGTCACGGCAGTGCCCCCGATATCGCCGGCAAAGGCGTGGCCAACCCGCTGGCGACCATCCTGAGTGCAGCGATGATGCTGCGCTTTAGCCTGAACCAGCCCGAAGCGGCCAGCCGCATCGAAAAAGCCGTGGACACTGTGCTCAGCCAAGGGCTGCGCACGCCGGATATCTACAGCGAAGGCATGACCCGGGTCGGTACAGCCGAGATGGGTGCGGCGGTGGTCAAGGCCTTGGGTTAGCGCCTGCCCGCGCGGCGGCTACAGCGCCGGAGTGTGGCTGGCTCAAGGGGCACAGCACACGCGCTTATTTTTGAGAATGAATCCGTCGAGCGAGTCAGCCACGCACACCTTGCTGGCGCCGCCGCAGCAAGTTCGCGTGGCTGCTCTCATGGCTATTTTGTAAGGCACGCACAAGATTGCGTCCGCTACAATCACACCCCTATGTTTGCCGCCCGTTCGTTCTGTCAGAACCTTGCTGCCGCCTCTTTGGCGACGCTTGGCGCGCGTGCATTCTCCACAAAAACCACGACCATTAAGGGCTGACCCAGCCTGGTTCGTCGTGCGCCCCCCCGGCCAGACGAGCCGGGCGAACAGTCTGGTCGGACACTGTTTGTCAATTGAAAGGGCGTTGAAATGAGCAAGTTAGTAGGTTTGGTCGGCTGGCGCGGTATGGTCGGCTCGGTGTTGATGGACCGTATGGCGCAAGAAAAGGACTTCGATCTGATCGAGCCTCTGTTCTTCTCGACCTCCAACGCAGGTGGCAAGGCGCCGGCCCTGGCCAAGAACGAGACCACGCTGCAGGACGCTTTCAACATCGATCAACTCAAGCGCTGCGAGATCATCATCACGGCCCAGGGTGGCGACTACACCTCTGAAGTTTTTCCCAAACTGCGCGCTGCTGGCTGGAACGGTCACTGGATTGACGCGGCCTCCACGCTGCGTATGGAAAAAGACGCGGTCATCATCCTGGATCCGGTGAACCTGCCCGTCATTCACAAAGCCATGGCCGCTGGCGGAAAGAACTGGGTAGGTGGCAACTGCACGGTGAGCTGCATGTTGATGGGCGTAGGCGCACTGTACAAGGCTGGCCTGGTCGAGTGGATGAGCACGCAAACGTACCAGGCAGCTTCGGGCGGCGGCGCGCAGCACATGCGCGAACTGCTGACCCAATACGGCACGCTCAACGCCGAAGTCAAGGCCCTGCTGGACGACCCGAAGAGCTCGATCCTTGAAATCGACCGTTTGGTTGCAGCCAAGCAGCGCAGTCTGTCAGCGACTGAAACGGCCAACTTTGGCGTGCCACTGGGCGGCTCCCTGATCCCCTGGATCGACAAAGACCTGGGGCTTGGCAAGAGCCGGGACGAGTCCGGCTGGGGCACGTCCAAGGAAGAGTGGAAAGGCATGGCCGAAACCAACAAGATTTTGGGCCAGGGCGAGGGCTTTGAATCGGCCGCCATACCCGTTGATGGTTTTTGCGTGCGCATTGGCGCCATGCGTTGCCACAGCCAGGCATTGACCTTCAAGCTCAAGAAGAACATACCGGTGGCCGACATCGAAGCCATGATCGCGGCTGACAACGCCTGGGTCAAAGTGGTACCGAACACCCGCGAAGCGTCCGTTCGTGATCTGACGCCAGTGGCAGTGACCGGCACCATGACGATTCCTGTCGGTCGTATCCGCAAGCTGGCCATGGGCCAGGACTATGTGGGCGCCTTCACCGTGGGCGACCAGCTGCTGTGGGGCGCGGCCGAGCCGCTGCGCCGCATGCTGCGCATCTTGCTGGGCGCCTGAACCGCTGCCGCTTGCCGGGCAGGGCTGCGGCTTGTCAGCCCAGGGCCGGGGTGTTAAGGTCGCGGGTTGATTTTTGTTGCGAGGATACGTGTGCCGAATCGATTGACTTCCAGCGCAAGCGAGCCCCTTGCAACGCGCAAGCAGGCCGGGCGCTGGCGCCCCACGACGCTGGCCTTAGCAGCAGCCATCGCTGCGGCCGGCACGCTGTCGAGTCTTGACGCGCACGCACTGGGGCTGGGCTGGGTCACGGTTTTGTCGCGCCTCGGCGAGCCCTTGCGCGCCGAAGTCGAACTCACGACCTACACGGCCGCCGACATCGACAGCCTGCTCGCAACGCCCGCCCCGCTGGCCATGTACGAGTTGCTGGGCCTGACTTACAGCGAGACCGCCCAAAACCTGCAAACTTCGCTGCAACGTCGCGCCAACGGCGAGCCCTTTGTCTCTGTCAGCAGCACGGCAGCCATCAATGCGGTGTTTTTTGACCTTGCAGTGAAGGCTCAATGGGCCTCAGGCAACATCACAAGGGGCTACACCCTGATGCTCGAAGCGGCCACTGCGCCAGCGCCCGAGCGCATCAGCCTGCCTCAGATCGCCGCGGCAGCATCACCCGCAGCCCCAGCACCAGCACCCGCCGCCGAAACGAGCCGCCCCACTGGGGCAGAGACGGTGACCGCGGCACAAGGCCAAACGGCGAGTGAGCTGGCAGCCCAATACAAGAGCCCGGAGCTGTCGCTCGATCAGATGCTGCTGGGCTTGTTGCAGGTCAATCCGCAGGCTTTCGCCGACAACAACGTCAACCGGCTGATGGCGGGCGCTCGCCTGACGCTGCCGACCGCCGAACAGGCGAGCCAAAGCTCGCCCGAAGAAGCACGCCAGGTCATTGCGGCCCAAAGCCGGGACTTCAACGCCTACCGCCAGCAACTGGCCGAGCAGTCGCCGCCAGCGCCGATCGCTGCGCCCGGCAACCTGGCCACCGGAACCGTGTCAGCCAGGGTGCAGGACAAACAGCCAGGCGCTCCCGCTGCCGACAAGCTGACCTTGTCAAAAGGCGAAGCAGCCGACAGCCTGGAAGCGCAAGCCGCGCAACTCGCCAGGCAAGAACAAGCCCGAGCCACAGCGCAGCGCCTGAGTGAACTCTCGCGCAACGTGCAGGAGCTCGAGCGCCTGAGCGCCACCAAGACGGTCCCTGCGGGCGGTCCCGGGACCGTAGCCGGCGCGGCTGACACGGCGACGCAGGGAGTCAACCCAGGCGCCTTGACGCCGAGCCTGACCCAGCCGGGGCAAAGCCCCACCGGCCAGCGCGAGGGTCTGGTTCAACGCCTGATCGCACAGCCGGCGGTACTGCCTGCGGCGGGCGGCCTGCTGGCGCTCCTGGCTGGACTGGCGTTTTTCCGGTCCCGACGACGTGGCGGCCCGGCTGAGGAGTCGGCTGCGCCCCTGCCCGCGTTGCAAAAAGATGGGTCGCCGCCCTTAGGCAACTCGGGCTTAAAGCCCAGCCTGGCCGCAGCCGACCATGCACCCATGCCAGCGCCGACGCCGACACCAGCAAGCAGCGTGCCTTTTCTGGTTGTGCCCGCAGCCGTTACCGTCCCGGCCACTTTCTTTGAACTGGACCTGTCGCTGGGCAATGAGGCGCCCTCGCCCGTGGTCATGGCACTGACAGGTCAGCCCAGCCCCGGGGCCGCTGGACTGGCAACGGCGCCAGCCGATCTGGCGGCCGAGCTGGACGATGATGCCCCTTACGTGGCAGCCGGCGGTACCCCCGGTCCGGCGGCTTTTAACCTCACCAGCCTGTCGCTGGACCTGGACGCTGCCGCTGGCCAGAGCAGCACCTCTGGCAAGGCGGGCGCTTGAGAGTCGCACTGGGCCTGAGCTACAACGGCGGTGCTTATGAAGGCTGGCAGAGCCAGTTGTCCGGCCAGACGGTGCAAGACAAGCTGGAACTGGCGCTGAGTAAATTCACGGCTGGACCGATTCGCGTCATGTGCGCCGGGCGCACCGACGCTGGCGTACATGCGCTGATGCAGGTGGTCCACTTTGACACACCGCTCGACCGCAGTACCGCCTCCTGGGTGCGCGGCAGCAACGCCTTGTTGCCTCGGGACATCGCGGTGCAATGGGCCCAGGTCATGCCAGACGAATTCCACTGCCGCGGCAGCGCCGTGGCGCGCCGCTACGCCTACGTACTGCTCGAATCGGCCGTTCGCCCCAGCGTCGAAGCCGGCCGGGTGGGTTGGGTCTATCGCCCGATGAGCCTGGCCGCCATTGAAAAGGCTGCCGCCTGCTTGGTGGGTGAGCACGATTTTTCGTCTTTTCGGGCCGCTCAGTGCCAGGCCAAGACCCCGATCAAGACGCTCAAACGCATTGATATTTCCCGACGCGCAGGCTATTGGCGCTTTGAATTTGAGGCCAACGCCTTCCTGCACCACATGATCCGCAACCTCATGGGCTGCCTGGTCAGCGTGGGCCAGGGCTTGCATCCGCCCGAGTGGATGCAAGAAGTTCTCAACACTCGCAGACGGGATGCTGCAGCGCCCACTTTTTCTCCCGACGGCCTCTACTTCCTAGGCCCGGTCTATGAGAGTCGGTACGGCCTGCCCGAGCGCACTCCCGCTTACGACTGGTTGCCGGGAGCAAACGCATGACCTCTGTTGCCACCTCTTTCGCCAACCTACCGGCAGCGTCCGGACCACAGCGCACCCGCATCAAGATCTGCGGCCTGACCCGTGAAGACGATGTGGACCTCGCCACAACTGCGGGCGCCGACGCCATCGGTTTTGTGCTCTATGAGCCCAGCCCGCGCTACGTCTCACCCGAGCGGGCTGCAGCACTGGCCGCGCGACTGCCACCTTTTGTCACACCGGTGCTGCTCTTCGTCAATGCCTCGGCGGCCCAGATCGCGGCGGCGATCGCCTTGCTGCCCAACGCCCTGCTGCAGTTTCACGGCGACGAAACGCCCGAGGTCTGCCGGCAACCGGGCCGAGCCTTCTTGCGAGCTGCCCGTATTCCGCTGGAGGCTCCGTCGGGCACTACGCCGGCCTTCGATCTCGTAAAATACGCGCACGATTACCATTTGGCCCAAGCCATCTTGCTCGACGCTCATGTCGACGGATTTGGCGGCGGCGGGAAAACATTCAATTGGTCACTGCTTCCTCCAAACGTCAACGCTCACCTCGTTTTGTCTGGTGGATTGACGCCTGCAAATGTGACCGATGGCATCTTGCAAGTCAGGCCGCGTTGCAAAACCCTGGCCGTTGATGTGAGCTCGGGCGTCGAGATTTCCAAGGGAATCAAAAGCGCCGACAAGATCCACCAATTCGTGGCTGCCGTTCGCGCAGCCGATGAGCTACTTGTAAAGCACCATGCAAACCTATCAGCAACCTGACCCGAGCGGTCACTTCGGCATTTACGGCGGCAGTTTCGTTTCTGAAACCCTGACGCACGCGATCAACGAACTCAAGGCCGCTTACGCGCGCTACCAGCACGATCCGGCCTTTCTGGCCGAATTCAATTACGAGCTCAAGCACTTTGTTGGCCGGCCATCGCCGATCTATCACGCCGCGCGGATGAGCCGCGAAATGGGCGGCGCGCAGATTTACCTCAAGCGCGAAGACCTCAATCACACCGGCGCGCACAAGATCAACAACACCA
>CAIMVC010000023.1 GCA_903844825.1 uncultured Burkholderiales bacterium
CCGCACCACCATCGATAGAGTCCGCTCCTATGCCCGCCGTGGCCGACGTGAACCAGTAGCTTTCTCGGGGGTAATACCTTGCAAGATCAGACTCACTGATCGTGGTCTTTGCGTTGTAGTCATTGTTATTGAAATCAATCGCGGGAATCAGCGTGGCATTGGGCAGGTTCAATGCGTTGTAGCCGTCGCCGTAGATGATGTCATTGTCCGCGCCACCCGTGACCGTGTCGTTGCCGTCGCCGCCGGCCAGGTTGGCGCCCACCGTGGCCAGCGCAGCACTCAGCCGGTCGTTGCCCGTGCCGCCAGCCTGCTGCACAAACTGCAAGGTGCTGGAGATCTGCTTTTCGCCTTGAACGCCGTAGTTGGAGACATTTCGGACCCTTTGAGTGACGGCAAAGCTGTAGCCTGCCGTCGAACCACCGATCACATCGTTGCCCGTGCCGCCGTCGCCTGCACCCACACCCGACATCGTGTCGTCACCCGTGCCGCCCAGGAAGCGCACTTCTTTGACCGTTGTGGCCAACGAGGCACTGACCTCCAGCTTGTCCGTGCCGTCACCCAAGTCATAGGTGTTTAACGAGGTCACATCAAGCGCGTCATAGATGATGTAGTTGTTGCCCGCGCTCGGGTCCTTCGCAGGCTCCAGCGTGCGCTGGAAGTCGTTGTCAATGACGGTGACCGAGCGCGCCTCGCTCAGGCCGTTGAAGGCCGCATCGGCACTGGCAAAGCTGTAGCCGATCGGTGCAGGTACGTCCCCTTCAATCAACAGATCGTCCACTGCGGTCACGGTGACAGACTGCGGAACCCACCAGTTCTGGGCCGTGAAGGTGAGCGTTGTGCTGCTTTGGCCATTGATGGCAATCTGCTCGCCACCCGATATGGTGAGCACCACGTTGGCGGTGGGCGCCTGGCCCAGCACGATCTTGCGCGAGGAGGAGGCGCCGCTGTCTTCGCTGAGCGTGGTGGCCTCGCTAATCAGGTACAGATTGCTGCTCAAGGCAGGGCGGCTGTTGACTCCCGGCAGCACGTTCGCCGCCACCGTGTTTTGCAGCACCGCCACCGTCTTGCCGCTGTAGCTGCCGTACAGGCCGTCGCGGTCGTACTGCACCAGCGTGTGGGCGCCTGACTGCACAAAGCGGATGTAGCCCTGGGTGTAGGCAAACTCAGCGCCTGCCCAGCTGTCGCCGTAACCTGCGGCCAAGTTGGCGCTGTGAATGGCCGACAGATCGATGACATCGCCTCCAACCCCCGTCTCAAAGTCGGTGATGGTGTCCACCACGGGAGACGCCTGCGCCGCCTCACCCAGCGCGTTGGCGTCCAGCACGAAGTGGTCGCTGCCCAGCCCGCCGCTGAGGGTGTCGGCGCCGTCGTTGCCGTACATGGTGTCGTTGCCGTCGCCGCCTAGCACGCTGTCGTCCCCGCTGCCCGCGACGATCCCATCGTTGCCATCCCCGCCCAGCAGGGTGTCGTTGCCCAAGCCCCCGTCCAGCGTGTCGGCATCGTTGCCACCGCTCAGGCTGTCGTTGCCCGCCTCGCCCAAGAGGTGGTCGCTGCCCGCTTCGCCCAGCAGGGTGTCGTTGCCCTCGCCACCCACAAGGGTGTCGTGGCCAATGCCCGCACTCAGGCTGTCGTTGCCGCTGCCGCCGCTCAGGCTGTCGTTGCCCTCAGCGCCGTCAAGCGTGTCATCCCCATCCCCGCCATCGAGCGTGTCGTTCCCTTCCTGGCCCAGCAGGCTGTCGTTGCCCGTACCGCCATAAAGCAAGTCGTTGCCTTCACCCCCGGTGAGCACGTCGTTGCCGGCATCGCCATGCAAAGTGTCGTTGCCTGCAGCGCCCGAGAGGGTGTCGTTGTCATCACCCCCGAAGGCCAGGTCTGCTCCAGAGCCCAGCACGATGCGGTCAAAGCCCTTGCCTCCATAGACCGTGTTGTTCCCCTCGCCGCCATCGATGCTGTCATCGCCGTCGCCGCCGTCAACCC
>CAIMVC010000024.1 GCA_903844825.1 uncultured Burkholderiales bacterium
AGCGCGGGCAGCGTGGGCGCGGCCACTGCGGTGGGTATTGGCAGTGGCGCGGTGTTTCAATATTCGTCCAGCGCAGCGCAAACCTTGTCGGGCGTGGTGTCGGGCACGGGCAGCCTGGTCAAAGACACGTCCACCAGCACCCTGGCGCTCAGCGGCGTCAACACGTTTTCCGGCAGCACCACGGAGGACGCCGGTACCTTAAAGGTCGGCGTGGCGGGGCAGTTGGGCAGCGGCAGTTACGCCGGCACCATCGGCCTGGCCAGCGGCACCACGCTGCAATACGCGTCTAGCGCGGCACAAACTTTGTCGGGCACTATTTCGGGCGCTGGCGCCCTGGTCAAAGACACGGGTGCTGGCGTACTTACCCTGAGCAACACATCCAACAGCTACGCCGGCGGCACCACGGTTAGCGCGGGCACCTTGGCGCTGGGCGTCAGCAATGTGCTGCCCGACAGTGGCACGGTCACGGTTTCGGGCGGCACCTTGAGCCTGGGCGCCAATTCCGATACCGTGCCAGGGGTCACGCTTACCAGCGGCTCCATCACGGGCACCACCGGGACACTCACCAGCAACAGCAACTTTGACTTGCGCAGCGGCACGGTCAGCGCCATCCTGACGGGCGCGGTAGGGGTGGACAAGTCCACTACCGGCACCGTAACACTTTCAGGCGTAAACACCTACACGGGCGACATCACCATCACCGAAGGCACCTTGAAACTATCGGGTAGCGGCAGCCTGGGCAGCGGCAGCCTGGGCAGCGGCAGCCTGAGCAGCGGCAGCTATGCCGGGGCGGTGTCGGTGGCCAGCGCCTCGGTGTTGCAGGTCTCATCAAGCGCGGCGCAAACCCTCAGCGGCACCATCAGCGGTGCGGGATCTCTGGTCAAAGACGGCAGCAGCACCCTGACGCTGAGCAACACGGGCAACAGCTACAGCGGGGGCACCACCGTGAGCGCGGGCACGCTGCTGCTGGGTGCGAGCGGCGTGCTGGCCGATGCGGGCGCTGTGACGGTCAGTAGCACGGGCATCTTGAGCCTGGGCAGCTACGCGGAGACCGTGGGCACGGTCACGCTGCAAGGCACGGGCACGATCAGCAATGGCACTCTGACCAGCAGCACGGGCTTTGCGCTGCAAAGCGGCACCGTCAGCGCCAACGCCGTTCTGGCCGGCAGTGTGCTTGCGACCAAGAGCACCAGCGGCACGGTGACGCTCTCAGGCGCCAGCACCTACAGCGGCGGCACGGCCGTCACCGAGGGCACCCTGGTTCTGGGTGCCAGCGACGTCCTGCCCAATACCGGCACGCTCACCGTCTCAGGCGGTATCTTGAGCCTGGGCGCTAACTCCGACACCTCAGAGTACGTGACGCTCACCAGTGGCACCATCAGCGGCACCGGTGGCGCTTTGACCAGCACGCATAACTTTGACTTGCAAAGCGGCACGGTCAGCGCCATCCTGGCGGGCACGGTGGGCGCGGACAAGTCCACTACCGGCACCGTTTCGCTCTCAGGCGTAAACACTTACGAGGGCGACACCGCCATCACCGGCGGCACATTACAACTATCGGGCAGCGGCAGCCTGGGCAGCGGCAGCCTGAGCAGCGGCAGCTACGCCGGGGCGGTGTCGGTGGCCAGCGCCTCGGTGCTGCAGGTGTCGTCTAGCGCGGCGCAAACCCTCAGCGGCACCATCAGCGGTGCTGGATCTCTGGTCAAAGACGGCAGCAGCACCCTGACGCTGAGCAACACGGGCAACAGCTACAGCGGCGGCACCACCGTGAGCGCGGGCACGCTGCTGCTGGGTGCGGGCGGCGTGCTGGCCGATGCGGGCGCTGTGACGGTCAGTAGCACGGGCA
>CAIMVC010000025.1 GCA_903844825.1 uncultured Burkholderiales bacterium
CCACTTGCGGCCCAGGTCAGCATGCCCGCCAACATCCGCCTGGTGGCCGTGGCCGACATGCAGCTCTACACGCCCATCCACCTGGTCTGGCGACGCGACAACCCGAGCCCGCTGATCGGGCGGTTTGCGCAGCATCTTCTGTGCTAGGAACGCGCCTGCGCCAGCAGCCACTCACGCAGCAGCAGCACCTCGGGCCGGGGCCGCTGCCGGCCCCGGGGCAGCAGCAGGTAGTGCGCCTCCTCGATGGTCAGTTCGCCCGGGAAGGGGCTGTCAAACGAACTAGGGCTGTCGGTAAGATTCGCGCGAAATCGGCCACATCGTTTTTTACTTATGGTTCTTTGCTATTCCCGATTGCAGATGGGCATTTTGGGGGCTAATCGGCCAAAAATTTGCCGATGGAATCCAGCGATTTGTCTGATCCAAGACAAATGTTGGCTCCTATGGCCCGTCTTTAAAGGCCGTAGATCAATGTGGCCGATTTTGCACGAATCTCACAGGGAGCCCTTGCAGGCGCGTCAGTAGCCGGCCGCCGCATACGGCGAGGGAGCGCTTTTCTTGTAGAGCAGCAAATTGCGCACGTACGACAACACCGGGCGCCGATGCTGGTCGAATGCCTGGGTGCGCACGGTCAGAATCCCTTCGTTCGGGCGCGAACGGGAAAGGCGTTTCTCGAGCACCGTCGATTCAGAACGCACCGTGTCCCCCACCGCCACATCGTGGTGCAGCTCCACATCATGCCAACCTAGATTGGCCACCACGCGGCCGAAGGTGCGTGTAGTCAGCGCCGTCGCGACACCGATCACCCAGGCCTGCGTCAGGCTCTGCTCGCCACCGGCGTCGTGGGCCAGCCAGGCGTGGTCCTGGTATTGCGGGCCCATCTCGAGGGAGCGCCAGGCGCGCACCATGCCTTCCTGCGCGGTCAGCGTGCGGCAGGGCCAGTGTACGAAGGTCTCACCCGCATCGAACTGTTCAAAAAACAGGCCGGTCTGTTCGACGAGGCACCCGGTGTCGTCCGGGTGGTGCGACAGGAATCGTTCTTCCTTCACCGGTATCAATTCGCGCAGATGCGCCGGCGCGAACAACGGGCCCAATCCCCGGCGCCACACCCGGGCGTTGTAGGTCAGCTTGGCGACCACTTCGCCTTTCTGATTCAGGCCCTGGCACAACACCGTCACGCGGCCGGTGTCGGGCGCGCCGTCGTCGTGCAGGGCCACGATTTCGGACATCGCGTACAGCGTGTCGCCGCCTAACACGGGCGCTGTCATGGCAATGCTGGCAAAACGTTCGATGCGCTTGCGCCTGGCAAAGGTCTTGGAGGACATGCCCAGCAGGGCCTGCAGCGTGACCGTGCTGACCATCAAGGGGGTCTTCCAGGAAGTCTGGGCCGCATAGTGGCTGTCGTAATGCAGCATGGCCGCGTTCAGCGTGTCGAGTGATTCGGTGACGTTGTCCTGCTGGCTCAGGGTCACCCCGGGCCGGTGCGCAAACCGCTGCCCCACCTGAAAGTCCTCGAAATCCAGCCCCGTGCGCTCGAGGAAATGCCCTTCGGGGGTTTGCGCGTACGCGTACAGACTCATGCGACCGACCTCTCTGAAAAATCCGGCACGGTTGCCCGCGCATGGCGCGCCAGAACGCGGCGCGCCGCCGCCACGACGGGTTCATCGACCATGCGCCCGGCCACCACACGCACGCCGCTGGGGCTGGATTGCGCCGCCTCGACGATGGCCTGGGCGAATTGCACCTCCGACGCACTCGGCAGCAGGCTCTGGATGATGACCCCGACCTGCTCCGGGTGGATCGCGAGCTTGCCGGTGAAACCCAGGGCCTTCACGCGACGGGTCTCCAGGGCCAGCCCTGCAGCATCCTTGACCGCCAGGTAGGGCACATCCAGCAGGGCGACGCGGGCCAGGGCGGCCGCCTGCACCATGCGGCCACGCGCGTACAGCAGCGGCTCCCAGGCGAACTCGCAGCCCAGATCGGCGGCAAGGTCGGCACCCCCGAACCCCAGCGCCACGACTTGGGGACAGGCCTGGGCGATGGCCGCCACCTGCTCCAGCCCGCGGGCCGATTCAATCAGTGCGATCACACCCGGCAAGGCCGCGCCCACGGCCGACCAGCCAGCGACCAAACCGGCCAGCGCGGCGGCGGACTCCACCTTGGGCACCATGACGAGGTCCGGCCCGTGGCCCCGCTGCAGGGCCTGCACCAGTGCACGGTTGTCCGCCTCGACAAATGCGCTGTCCAGGCTGTTCACACGGATGCACACCAGTGGCTGGCCTTGGGTGGCCGAAGGCGTTCGCCGGGCCAGCCAGTCGAAGACATGCCCGCGCGCGGCCTCCTTGTCGGTGAGGGCTACCGCGTCCTCCAGGTCGAGGATGACGCCGTCCGCGCCAGACCGCAGGCCCTTGTCGAACCGTTGGGGCGCATGGCCGGGTGTGAACAGGAATACGCAAGCGTGTGTCAGATCCATGGGCTGGCTCAGGGGGACGGTGGTGCGGGGTTTTGACGCAACAGGATGCTGTAGCTGTAGCGGTCGCTGGGAAACACGCTGATCGATGCGATCAGCGTGTTTCCCCTTGCGTCACGGTGCCAGCGTCGTGTGACAAGAGCGGGACTGCCCGCAGTCGTCTGCAGCGCCTTGGCTTGCGGTCTGGTGAGGGCGCAGGCTCCGATGGTCTGTTCGATTTCTTTCAGGTCGACCCCGAACAGCCGCTGCATCAGCAGGACGATGGAGCCCTGGTGCCCCGGCAGCGCCTCGACAATGGACTGGTGCGTCACCGCCATGTAGAACTCCGAGATGCACACCGGCAGCGTGGCGCCGCAACGCAGCCCGCTTACCCACAGACGATTCTGCTCGGCCGGATAGTCCACCCGGACCAGTGTGGGATCGACCCTGTCGACGATCCGGTGCGCGAGCAGGCGGAATTGCGTTTCCTCGGTGAACTGCAGCACGGAATCGACGGAATCACTGGTGTGGACAAAACGCGGAGCAGCGGCCTTGCGCAACACCACTGTTCCGATGCCGGGCTTCTTGCAGACCAGCCCCTGGGACGCGAGCGTTTGAATGGCCGCGCGCACCGTGATGCGGCTCATGCCATAACGATCGCATAACTCGGACTCGGTAGGCATCATCTGGCCAACCTGGATACGCCCCGACTCGATGGATGCCATCAGTTCGCGGGCCAGCTCGTGGTACTTGGTCATCGCCGAGTATCGTAAGCGATTCCCTTCAGACCACGCCCTGCGCGCGCAGTTCTTCGATGTCCTGCAGGCTCAACCCGACACCCAGCAGGATTTCCGCCGTGTGTTCACCCAGCGCCGGCGCCAGCCCCACAGGGGCACGGTCCGTGTAGCGGATGGGTGGAGCGATGTACCGGAAGGAAGACCCTGCAGGCAGCGGCAAGCGCTCGATCCGGCCTGTGTCGCGCACCCAGGGGTTGTCAAGGGCCTCCTTGACGCCGAGGATCGGAGCAGCGGGGACACTACCCTCGAATACAGCCATCCATTCGACCGTGGTGCGCGTGGCCAGGGCCTCGTCGATCAGGGTGGTGAGCAAGTCGCGGTGCACCAGGCGCTCCGCGAAGGACAGGAAACGCGGGTCTTCGATCCACACGGCACGGTCGATACGCTGGCACAACTTGCGCCAGAATTTTTCCTTGTTGCACATGAGGTAGATCCACCCGTCTTTTGTCCTGTAGGTCTGGCACGGCGTGAGCGAGGCATGGGACGAGCGTGGAAGGCGCGTCGTCTCGAGTCCCTGGTTCAGATACCAATGGCCGATGTAGTTCAGGTTGTACAGGGCCAGGTCGAACAGGCTCACATCCACGTCGCGGCCTCGCCCGCTCTCGCGTGCAGCCAGCACCGCAGCCAGCAGGGCCATGCTGAGCACCGAGCCGGTCATGAGGTCGACCAGTGACAAGCCGGCACGCGCCGGTGCGCTGCCAGGCTCGCCGGTCAGGGAGAAGTAGCCAGCCTCGGCCTGCATCAGAAAATCGTAACCCGGCCAATGGGCACGCGAACCCTCACGGCCGTAACCGGTCAGATGTGCACAGACGATGCGTGGAAAGTGGGCGCCCAGGCGGTCGTAGGTCAGACCGAGCTTTTGCGGAACGTCGCCGCGCAGATTGCTCATCACGGCATCGCAGCTGCCCAGGATCCTGAGCAGCGTTTCCTGACCGCGTGCATGCCCAAGGTCGAGCGAGATGCTCTTCTTGCCCCGGTTCAGGCCTTGAAAAAACACGCTGCGGGCGCTCTCGTCCCCTTCGTCCAGCCAACTGGGGCCTACCGAGCGCCCGACGTCCCCACCTTGCGCACGGTCCTCGACCTTGATGACCTCAGCGCCCATATCCACGAGGAACTGCGTCCCGAACGGGCCGGCGCCGTATTGCTCGATCGCCAGAATTCTCAAGTTTTTCAACATCGTTTTTCCATTTTAATATATTATTATGACATCTGACAAACCCTTTCTCACGCTTCTTCAAGGAGATCCAGCATGGCATCCAGAAACAACAGTTGCACGCCTATCCCACGCGGTGGACCCCTTCGGCACGTGCGCCGTGCCTTGCGGGGGCTGCTTCTTGTTGGGCTGGGCACACTGGGCGCTTCGGTCATTGCTCAGGGCCAGGTGCTCAGCGGGCCGGTGTCGCTGGTGGTTCCGTATCCGGCTGGCGGACCCAGCGACCTCACGGCAAGAACCCTGACCGCACCGGTGGCAAAGGAACTTGGGGCCGACGTGATCGTCGAAAACGTCAGCGGCGCATCGGGCGCCATTGCCGTCCAGAAGGTGCTGAACGCCCCTGCGGACGGGCGCCTGGTCTACCAGGGCTCCCAGAGCGAGCTGATCATCCCGCCCCTGACCATGCGCAGCATCAAGTACAAGCCCACTGACATGGAGATCGTCCACCCCACCACCATCACGCCTATGCTGCTGGTGGTACGCAAGGGCTTGCCGGTGACCAACCTTCAGGAATTCGTCGATGTCGCAAAGCAAAGGAGCGCCACCGAGCCCCTGTCCTACGGCAGTTCAGGTGTCGGCTCGCTCTACCACCTTGTCCCCGAAGGGATGGCCAAACTCGCCGGCGCACGGTTCAACCACATCCCCTACAAGGGCGCGCTTCCGATGGTGCAGGATCTCGCGGGCGACCGGCTCGATTTCGCCGTGATGGCGCTCACCGGCACCGTGCTGCAGGCATTGCAGGTGGGGCAGTACCGGGCCATCGCCAACATGTCGAAGTACAAGCCCCGGGACCTGGCGCACCTGCCCAGCATCTCGGACGCCGAGGTCTTCAAGACCATCGACTTCTCGACCAACTCGGCGTACTTTGTCCGCAAGGGAACGCCGGTCGCGATCAAGATGCAGCTCAACAAGGCCATCGGCAATGCG
>CAIMVC010000026.1 GCA_903844825.1 uncultured Burkholderiales bacterium
CGATATAGCCCTTGTCGCCAGCATCGATGCCTTTGGAGTGCTGGATCTCGTCTGCGCGGCGGAAGGTGTTGTTGATGCGCTCAACTACGGTCGGCACGGAGTCCACCGGGTACAGCGACTGGTCCGGGTACATCGAAGCGTAGCTATTGTTGTCTGCGGCAACTTGCCAGCCCGACAAATAAATGGCTTTGACGCCAGCCTTGACCTGCTGCATGGCCTGACCTCCGGTCAAGGCGCCCAGGCAGTTGACGTAGGCTTCGGTGTTGACCAGGTTCCACAGCTTTTCAGCGCCGCGGCGGGCCAGCGTGTGCTCAATGGCAAAGGAGCCGCGCAAACGCACCACGTCGGCAGCGCTGTAGCCGCGCTTGATGCCCTTCCAGCGGGGGTTGGTCGCCCAGTCTTTTTCAAGGGCAGCAATTTGCTGTTCCCGGCTGAGTTGTTCGGTGAGGGTTTGTGGCATGAGGACGCTCCAAAAAGTTAAACAAGAAAATCTCGACGACTCACTAGCAATTGGTGGGCCAGTTACCCGACCTCGACTCCCTGCTGCTGTGCCCGTCGTTTGTGCATCTACTTTAAGTCTTCTATAAGACTATGAAAAGCTCTTATGTCTTATAGAAGATAAAAAAATTTCCCAATTAAAACAAGGACTTAAATAAAAAATATCTCAATATGAAAAACTATTTCCTGCAATGAGAAATTTTGGTGCAATGCAACAAATATATTTTCACATTGCAAAAATAGATTTTTATATCGCGAAATGACTTGATGAGAAGCTCAGGATCGTTCTGCAATGCGCTTCATTCCTGTGCGACATGAGCCAGGATGGCGCCACGTGCACCAAGGCCAGGCAATCGACGCGACGAACGCAAGCCCAGGCAAGCTCAAGCGCCAACCAACCCAAAGCGGGCAGTGACTTGGTCCGGGAGAGCTGGCGATGTGCCCGCCTAAATCGCGCGGCCAGCGCTCTTGATCCAGTCGCCGTCAGCGATAACCGGGCAACCGACCGCGCGCGCGGGGTTGACCGCATACACCAGGCAGCGCCAGCCGGCAACGGCCACCTCCTGCGCCGGCAACGCAACGCCAGGCCACGGTTCAACCCACACCTCACGCTTGACATACTCACCCGTCGGCTGGGGCCAGACTTCTTCGATCACGTCGAGCTGGCGCTCGAGGGCCGGGCTGATCTGGTAGACCTCGCCGACTACCTGCGCGCGGCCACCCAAAAGCACGCCGGGGTAGTGACCCAGGTGGTACATCACTGCGTTCACGCGAGCCAGCCCCACCCAGGCTGGCGCTGGCTGCAGGCGTGTGATGTCATTGGCACCACCGCGTCGCAAGGTGCCATAGACGAACACCAAGCGCGCGTTGCAAGCCGGCTTTTCAGTCATGAATCAGGCATGATCCGGCACTTGCGCCTTGTCATGCAAAAGCCAGCGTGGCAGTTGTCCGCTTGATTTGCGCTGGAGAAGTTCATGCACTCTGAAGATCTTGGCCGCGAAGCCACTCACCCGCGCGGTGACCACGCGAAGCACCCGATCGGGCCGCGCTCGGATGCGTCCAACTGCCGTTGAAGTTTGAAGGGCCCAGTCTCATGAATCGCATTGTGGCCTACACCTGTCTGAGCCTGAGCATGGCGCTGGTCGGCAGCTACGTGGCGCTTTCCAAGCCGCTGGTCGCCGTGATTCCCGTGTTCCTGCTGGCCTGGCTGCGCTTTGGCATAGGCGGCCTGGCCATGTTGCACTGGCTCAAAAAACCGGCCGCAGAAGCGCCCATGACGCGTCAGACCCGGTGGCTGATTTTTCTCGAGTCATTCCTGGGTAACTTTCTTTTTTCAATCTGCATGCTCTTTGGCATGAGTCTGACGAGCGCTGTGGCCGCGGGCGTGATCATGGCGTCGATTCCGGCCGTGGTTGCGCTGATGAGCTGGGCCTTTCTGTCCGAGCGCATCAGCGCACGCCTGGGACTGGCGGTGGCCTGTGCCGCGGGTGGCATTGCCCTGGTGTCGTGGACACACCACGACGGGGCCGCTGCCTCGAGCCCCGCAACGCACACGCGGGGCTGGCTTGGCCCCATGCTGCTGGTAGGCGCCGTGCTATGCGAAGCAGCCTACGCCGTGATTGGCAAAAAACTCACCCACACCCTGACGCCCAAGCGCATCACGGCCCTGATCAATCTCTGGGGCTTTGCCTTGATGACGCCCATGGGCCTGTGGCTGGCCTGGCGCTTTGATTTTTTTGCACTGTCCCTGGCCACCTGGAGCCTGCTGGTTTTCTACGCACTGGCTGCCAGTGTCTGGACGGTGTGGCTATGGATGACGGGCCTGCGAGGTGTGCCAGCCAGCCAAGCCGGCGTCTTCACCGTGATGCTGCCCATCAGCGCGGCTCTGGTGGGGGTCGGTCTGCTCGGCGAGACGATGGGCGCAGAGCAGGTGGCAGCCTTTGCCCTGGCACTTCTGGGCGTGGTGCTGGCGACCTGGCGCACTGGCCAAAGCCCGCAGCGTTAAGCCGAACAGCCATCAGGCGATGGGGCAGACTGAACCGAGCTAGCCGCGCAGCACCGAAGCGGTGTCGCGAAGCCGCTTTCTGTGTTGCCGCGCCATCGCCAGGCTGTAGCCGATGATGCCGATACTTACCGCGGCAATCAGCAAAGTGGCCGCCGCATAAATCGAGGGATTGATACCCCGGCGGGCGTAGCTGAAAATCACCTGCGGCAAGGTCGTGACACCCGGTCCGGATAAAAATTCCGAAATCACGACGTCGTCAAACGACAGCGTGAACGTCAGCAGCCAGGCGGCGACCATGGCCGGCGCAATGCTGGGCAGCGTCACCAGCAAAAAAACCTGCAGTGGCCGGCAGCCGAGGTCCATGGCCGCTTCCTCAATGGCGCGGTCCATTTCCTTGAGCCGCGACTGAATCACCACGGTCGCGTAGGCAATGCCAAGCAGGGTATGCCCCAGCACAATGGTGGCCATGCCGCGCTCGGGCCAGCCGATGGCGCGTTGCGCGGCCACCATGAGCAAGAGAAGCGACAAGCCAATGATCACCTCGGGCATGACCAGCGGCGCGTTGACCAGCCCGATAAAAAGTGGCCGCCCCCGAAAGCGGGCGTATCGCACCAGTACAAAGGCGGCCATGGCGCCTAGGATCACCGAAAAAGTCGCCGTCAGCAAGGCCACCTTGAGCGAGAGAAAAAACCCCTCCACCAGACGCGTGTCGGACATGAGCGCCGCGTACCAGCGCAGCGAAAACCCTGTAAACACCCCGTCCTGGCGTGTGCTGTTGAACGAAAAAACCACCAAAAAAACCAGCGGCGCGTACAAAAACAAATACACCGCTGCCAGCCAGAAACGGCCCAGGTAGCGTTGTAAAAAGTTTCGCCAGGCACTCATGGCTGCCCCCGGTCCTTGCCGTTCCCATCTGGCGCCACGCTGTAGTGGTGATACAGCGCCAACGGCAATAAGATCAGCAAAACCATGACCACGGCCAGTGCGCACGCGCGTGGCCAGTTGTTGCTGCTGAACATCTCGTCCCACACCACCCGCCCGATCATCAGGTTGCCAGGGCCGCCCAGCAGGGAAGGAATAACAAACTCGCCCACCGCCGGAATGAACACCAGCATGGAGCCCGACACGATGCCAGCCTTGCTCAAAGGCACCGTGATGAGCCAAAAAGCCCGCCAGGGGCTGGCACCCAGGTCATGCGCGGCTTCGAGCAGGCGCAAATCCATTTTCACCAGCGTCGCATACAGCGGCAAGACCATGAAGGGCAGGTACACATACGTCATTCCCACCAGCATCGACACATCGGTGTAGAGCATGATCATGGGCTCGGACACCAGCCCCAGCGCCATCAGTGCGTTATTGATCACGCCCTGATCGGCCAGCAAACCCTTCCAGGCATAGACGCGCAACAAAAACGAGGTCCAAAAAGGCAGCATGACCAGCATCAGCAGGGCAGGCCGCAGACTCGGCCGGGCACGCGCCATGAAGTAGGCAAACGGGTAGCCGATCAGCAGGCAAAACAAGGTTGTCACGCCGGCGTAAGTGAGCGAGGTCTTATAGGCGTCCAGGTAAATCGTCGTACCCGAGGCCTCGGCGGGGCCTTTGAAAATACCCAGGTAGTTGTCAGGCTTGAGCATGAACTGCCAGCCGCCGTCAGCGCTGGTCACCAAAGGCGAAAACGGGTCCACGCCATTGCCCATGTCCGTGACGCTGATGCGCAGCAAAATCAGGAAGGGCAGCACAAAAAAGACGGCCAGCCAACCGAAGGGAACGCCAATGACGAAGCGCCGCCCGGGGCGCCAGCGGGACGGCATCTTGCTTTTGATCAGCCCAGCCATGTCAGTGCGTCAGCAGGACCGCCGAAGCGTCGCCCCACCAAACAAAGACCTGGTCACCGGCGACGATCGGATGCTGTTCCTGGCGCTCGGCGTTGCCCTGCGTGATGCGAACCGACTTGCCAGACGGCAGGTCAACCCTGAAGCTGCTGTAGCTGCCAAAGTAGGCCAGCTCGCGCACCTGGCCCGAGAACACGTTATGCGATTGCTCGGGTCTGAGCCTGGCAAGATGGATCTTCTCAGGCCGGATGGCCACGCCGACGGCGCTGCCCCGGGTCTGACCTGCGGGTACCTGAAGCCGAATCAGTCCCTCTGGCGTGCGCACATCGGCATGGCCGGCAACCACCGGCTCGAGCGTGCCGTCGAAGAGGTTGACGTTGCCGATGAAATCAGCCACAAAACGGCAGTTGGGCGACTCATAAATTTCCTGCGGCGTTCCCACCTGCAAGACCCGGCCCTGGCTCATGACGGCAATGCGCGAGGCCATGCTCATGGCCTCCTCCTGGTCGTGCGTGACCATCACGCAGGTCACACCCACCGATTCGATGATTTTGACGAGCTCGGACTGGGTCTGCTCGCGCAGCTTTTTGTCAAGCGCGCCCAAGGGCTCATCGAGCAGCAGCAACTGCGGACGCTTGGCCAGACTGCGCGCCAGGGCAACGCGCTGCTGCTGCCCGCCCGAGAGCTGATGGGGCTTGCGCCCAGCCAAGGCCGTGAGTTGCACCAGACGCAGCATGGCCTCGACGCGCTCGCTGATCTGCGCCTTGGGCAAGCCCTCGCGCTTGAGACCAAACGCGATGTTGTCCCACACGCTCAGGTGCGGAAACAAGGCGTAGGACTGAAACATCATGTTGATCGGCCGCTCATAAGGCGGCAAGGCGGCGATGTCTACCCCGCCCAGCGTGATGCGCCCCTCGGTGGGCACCTCAAAGCCAGCGAGCATGCGCAGCAAGGTCGACTTACCGCAACCCGAACTGCCCAGCAACGCAAAAATCTCGCCTTGGGCAATCGACAGCGACACCTGATCGACCGCAGCGACCTCGTCAAAACGCTTGACCAGCTTGTGCGTCGTCAGAAAACTATCGCCCGCAGGCATCGGCGAATTGGGCAGAGTCATGAAGCAGTTTGTCCCGGCGCAGTCTGAAAATCAGCTGCCCTTTTTAAAGAGCGTGAAGGTGGTGGCCATGGACTCGCGCGCCGGATTGCTGAAGCTCCCGGGAGAAACCATCTTTTGCAGGTTGGAAGCATCGGGAAAGACAGCCTGGTCGTGGGCGATCTCAGGTTTAACCCGCGCCAGGCTGGCCTTGTTAGCGGTGGCATAGCCCAACTCATTGGTCAGCGAGGCCGCCACATCTGGGCGCAAAAAGTACTGCATAAAGGCATGCGCGTTCCTGGGGTGCTTGGCATCTTTGGGAATGGCCAGGGTATCAAAGAAAATCAGGCCCCCGGTGGACGGCAGCAAGGCCTCAATTTCTTGTCCACTCTTGTTTTCAAGGGCACGGCCACGCGCGATGTTGATATCCCCCGCCCAGGCCAGCGCCACACAGGCCTTGCCGCCAGCCAGGTCGTCGATCATGGTGCTGCTGAACATCCGGATATGCGGCCTGACCTTGGCCAACATGGCCCCGGCGGCCTGATGGTCGGCAGGCTCGTTAGAGTAAGCGTTTTTGCCCAGGTAATGGAGGGCCGGCGGGATCACCTCGGTGGGCGAATCGAGGTAGGCGATGCCGCAGGACTTGAGCTTTTCGGTGTAAACCGGGTTAAACACCAGCTCCCAGGCATTGGCCGGCATGGGCGTGCTGCCCAATGCCTTGAGCACCTTGGCCTTGTTGATGCCAACGGTGGTAAAGCTCCAGGCCCAGGGCAGCAGGTAAGCGTTGCCAGGATCAATGGCACTGAGTTTTGCCATGATGGCCGAGTCCAGATTGGCATAGTCGGGAAGCTGGGTCTTGTCCAGTTTGAGCAGCAGGCCGCCGTCGATTTGCGACTTGGCAAACACCGCCCCCGGCACCACGAGGTCGTACCCGGTATTGCCGGCGACCAGTTTGGCGTGCAGGGCCTCGTTGTTTTCAAAGGTCTGGTAGTTGACCTTGATGCCGGTCTCTTTCTCGAAGTTGGCCACCATGTCCTGCGCGATGTAGTCAGGCCAGTTGTAGATGTTCAGGACTTTTTCCTCGGCAGGAGCGGCAGCACCCGCAACCGGGGGGCTGACGGCGGCGACCGGAGCCTGCTCCTTTTTTCCACAGGCCGCCAGGGCCAGGACCGACAAGGCGAGAGACCACAAGGACTTGTTCATGATGTACTTGAATCGGTGAAAAAAAAGAGGGCTGACTCTGCGCCATGCCGTCAAGAGCGGCCAAGGCAGCCTGACTGCCCCCGGAAAGCAGAAATTGTAAGATTTATTTCAGCCGCTCCGAAGCAGCCCGATCAAGGCGCCATCGCCGGCGTCACGCACCAGGGGGCGGTGTCATGCACCAGCCCCATCCAGAGGGCCCAGACCGAACTTGCGAGCAGGGCTGCACCCGCTACCCGGATCGCCCATTGGCCCGAACCCTGTCCGCGCAGACGCAGCCAAAGCCAGGGGCCGGCCATCAGACTGACGCCGCTGCC
>CAIMVC010000027.1 GCA_903844825.1 uncultured Burkholderiales bacterium
CGACGACCACGCTGCGCTTTACGTCTGCACCATCGAGCGGCGTGGTGATCAGCGTTCGCTATCTGGACAAGGAAGCCCAGTCGGGCGCGGCAGCGGCCCAGGAGTGGGCCAACAAGACGGCGGGCCCGGTGTCTGGCGCAACGGAGTATTCCGCTAAGTATTACGCCCAGTCCATTTCTGCGAATGCGGCGACGGCCAGCCAGCAAGCGAGCAATGCGGCAAGCTCGGCTACGGCGTCAAGCAACAGTGCAGCAGCGTCGGCCAATTCGGCAACCGCCTCGGCGGCTTCGGCCACCCAGGCGCTAAGTTACATGAACCAGGCGCAGGGCTACGCCGCAGCCGCTGGTGGCTCCAATGTGGCGCCGCAAGTGTTCACTGGGAACGGCTCGGCCACTGACTTTGGCTTGGGCACGGCCGCGTCCAGTGTTCACAAGCTGATCGTGACCGTCAACTACGTGGTCCAGGACTCTCTGGATGCCTACGTCCTGGCCAATTCAGGATCGACATTGCGATTTACATCTGCACCCGCTGCCAACGCGCGGATCGTGGTGCGTTACATCTGACGAGGAAAAACCATGCCAATCACACGCATCCCCAAAGCGGGGCTGGACGATGCTTTGCAGTCGGAGCTCAACGGCAAGCTGGACAAGACCGGTGGGACCATGACCGGCTCCATCACGATGAGTAACGGCGCTCTTTTTAAAAGCAGCGCGGGCGGCGATGACGCCCGAAACACCGGCTACAAGATGGGCGACGGCCAGGACATTGGCGAGATGAACCGTTCGAGCCAGTACTACGACGACCGGGCCGGCAACTGCAATGGCTACCTGCCCAATGGCAACTGCGCAGGTAACAGTACTTGGAGCCCGCCGAGCGGCAACTGGTGGACTTGGGGCGTCAGTGGCGTTCCCACGAGCAACTGTGCCAACTGGAGCAGCTACGACGGCGCCGGTGGCACCAGCCAGGCTTTCACCGCAGTCTCCGTAGGCTTCAACTACGACGGTTACTACGAAGCTGCCAACGAAATTGGGGGCTCGGAGTTTCGCCGGTGGTTTCGAAACTGCAACTGCGGCGCGTTCAACTGCCGTACGAATTGCAATTGCAACTGCGCCTGCTGTGGCTGCTGCTGAGGGGCCGTCATGAAGGTCTATATCACCCGGCCTCCAGCCTATGCCAGCTCACCCGATCACGTGGTGCGTGTCACGGTAGATGCCGCCAACAAGCGGGTGGGCGTGGAGATGTTCATCGTCTTCTCGCCCAACCCCAGCCAGGCCATTGCCCAAGACGGCACGGTTTTGGAGAGTGCAGGCAAACACTACAGGGCTATTGCCGCCAGCGCGTTTGACTACGAGCTGCTCAAGAAAAGCACGGGCTGGGCCGACCGTCAGGCCTGGCACCTGACATTTCGCTGGGACGCACGAGCGTTCACCGACCCCATTCCTTTGTACACCTATTCGATGGCGACGAAGATGTCGGCTCCAGAGCTGTCGCGAACGACTTATCAGAACAACCTGTCCGTCGGCTTTGTGGTTCCCTTTGCTGACTCGACCTTTGAAGAGTGTGCGATCACCGTCAACATCAATCCCGATGTGAATAAGGGTGACTGCGTGGTGCAGGGGGTCGAGCCAAGCGAGGTCGAGCGGACCGACTATGCCGCCAGTGCGCAGGTTCGGGAGTTGATCTTGCTGCCTGGTGTTCAAGTGATTGCGCCAGCCAAGTGCTCTCCGGACGGCCGAATCGACTTGCAGGTGCAGGTGGTCGATGCCAACGACCATCCCCTTGAGCGCGATGCCGAGATTTTCCTGGAGGCGGTCAACGGCTATCTGCCCAAAACCCGTGTGAAGACGACCAACGGCCAGGCGAGCGTGCCCTTCATGGCGCTGGGATTGGTCGCGGGTGATTCTGCCCGCATCAAGGCGGGCTTCAAGTATTTCAGTGGTGCCAGTGATGCCTACATCCAGATCCGAGACTAAGGATCTGTTTGGCGCGCGGGTCTATGTCGGCATGCATGCGCTCGCTTTTGAAGAGATGCAGCGAATGCGCGCGCTGGCCATTGAACTGCACGAGCGCCTGAACCCTCAAGGTAAACCTTGGTCCCGTTTGAGCAGGCAGAGCCTGCATGGCACGGACGATTTTTCGCCCGTCTGCCAATTGCTCGAGCAAGTGGTTGATGCCGAGTACGGCTGCAAGGTGACGGCCTTGACAGGGCGCGAAGTGGTCGTGCACCAAGGCCAGGCCTTGCCCTTGCACTGCGAAGACGCTGATCTTTCGGCGGTTTTTTTTCTCAGCCACCACGCCAGGTCCGACCCGCAGCGCGCTGATTACGCTGGGGCCTTCGTCCTGGTCAACCCGAGCGGGCCGTTTGGCTTCAAGCAACTTCCCTGGGAAGGGCTGCGCTCTGAATTGATCTATCCAGCCGAGGGGATGCTGCTGGTTTTCCCGAGCTACCTGGCACACCACACCCACCCCTACAACGCCAAAGAGCCGGGGATCGAGCTGCATTTCGAACTCAAGGTCGCCGACAACCATGCCCATCAACGTTTACGACAACCCAGTTTCCCCAGATCTTTGTGAGGCTGCTCGCGGCTGGCTGCTGTCCCAAAGTCCCATCTTCGGATGGCGGGCGCATGCGAATGCACCCGGGGCGTTTTGGCACCGCAACTTTGTGCTGCCGGGGACCCACCTGCATCACTACGACCGGGGCGCGTGGAACCCTGCCATGACGTACGAGGCTTTTGTGGCAGCGGGCAGTCCCCTGGCCCACGTGGCTGAAATCGTTCGCCACCAGCACTTTGAGGGCGAACCTTTCACGCGCATCTGGGCCAATTTCCAGTCCTTTGGCGATGAGTCGGCGTTTCACCGGGATTTTCCGGCGCAGTTTGCGGCAAGTGCCCGAACAGCGGTCTGGTACCCGGTCAGCCATTGGGAACGGGACTGGGGCGGGGACTTTGTAACCCTGAACTCCGAAGGGGAGGTCGATGCCTGCGCCTTGGTCAAGCCCAATCGCCTGCTGCTGTTCAACGGCACGCAGACCCATGCTGCGCGGCCGATTTCACGGTATTGCGGTGAGTTTAGGATTGCGGTGTCGTTCGCCACGGAGGTCGTGGGTGATAACCGGTTGGAGGTGGACCATGCTTGAGCACTTGTGGAGCACACCCGTTTTGCATGAGCCGTCCTCCTTCACGCCTGACCAGCTTGCTGATCTCAAGCGGTTCACGACGGAGCGGTTTGCGAACCACAAGGCAAACCCGCCCAAGCATTCACTTCCCGACGTGCCGGTGAAATTGCGGACGCAGTTGAACCTGTTCCAGCCTGAGCATGAAGCGCTGGCCCCCAAGGTCTGGTGCGACTTCAAGTGCTGGGTCGACAGAACCTATCGGCGGTACCTGCATGACGCCCACGCGGTGGGC
>CAIMVC010000028.1 GCA_903844825.1 uncultured Burkholderiales bacterium
CGCGCAGGCGGGCCGCGTGCAGCATGTTCGCCAGCAGGCGGCCAACGTCGCCGGCTAGCGGGTCGGTCAGCGCTGCTTCATCAGCGGTTTCCATCAGCAGCAGCCAGCGGGGGCCGGACGGCGCCGTCTGCCCCTCGCCAACCTCATGCAGCGCCCGAACCGGGCCGACGTGCCAGGCCGTGGCGGCACCGACACGGCCTGGCACCGGGCGCTCGGCTACCGGCTCGGGGGAAGACGCTGGGACGGGTACGGGAGCGGCGCGCGGGGGCTGCGCCGAAGAGCTGCCTGTACCCGTACCCGTACCTGTGCCTGTGCCGGCGGGCCGGGTCGCCGCTGCCACCGTCACGGGTGCGGCTTCGCTGCCATCGCCCAAACTCGACGCGGGCGCAGCGGACTCGGACGCTGGGGATGCGGGCACGGGCGCCGCCGGCAGGGGCTGCCAGACCCGGATGCCCATTTCACGCAGCATCGCGCGTTGGCGCTTGTCCAGATCCAGACTCATAGCGCACCCTGCAGGCCGGTCAGAGCCAGGCTCATGACCACCGCGTCTTCTCGTTTGAAAGGTGCCAGCGGGTAGTAATTGCGGCGCACCCCCACTTGCTTGAAACCGTAGCGCTCGTAAATGGCGCGGGCGCGGGCGTTGCTGGCCCGCACCTCCAGCCACAGCCATTGCGCGCCCTGCCCGCGTGACCAGAGCACCAGGGCGTCGAGCATCAGCCGTGCCCAGCCTTGTCCCTGGTACGCGGGCGCAACCGTGATGTTGAGCAAGTGCACTTCGTCCAGCCCTTTCATGGCCACAAAATAGCCCAGCAAGGCCATGTCCGGCGTGTCGGCCACCAACTGCTGGGCCTGGTAGCCGGCCCTGAGCGAGTCGGCAAAATTGCCTTCGGACCAGGGGTGGGCGTAGGCGCTTCTTTCGACCCGGGCGACGGCTGGCAGTCCATCGCCCGTCATGCTCTGCAAGCGAACCTCCGGGGGTTTGAGCAGTGCGTTCATGGGTGCTTAACCGGCTTGTGCTACCAACAGGGCCTTGGCCGCCTGGGCCAGCTGGCGCTCTTGCGTGGTTTGGGCGACTTTGTCGCGCACATACAGGGGCAGCGCCTGCGCGGCGTCCACCGCCTGACCTGCCGCCATCAGCCCGGGGGCCAGTCGCAGCAAAGCCGTTGCCGTGGGCAACGCGTCGACCCGCACGCACGCCAGCGGCCAGGCCGGCCAGCGCGCGGCATAGGTCTCAAAAGCGTTGCCGGCCAGCAGGTGAATGCCAGCACGCTCCGGCAAGCTCAGGGCTTCGGGCCGCTGCAGCTGACAAGGTGACAGCGCGCTCAGGTGAGCGCCGCTAAAGCCGAAGTGCTGCCCATACACCTCGTCCATGCGGGCGTCCAGCAAGGCCGTGATCAGCACCGGCGACGCCCCACCGTGCTGGCTCTGGTGGAGCCAACGCGCCTCCTCGGCCAGCGCCAGCAGCGTGTCAACCGGCAAGACTGGCACGCCCGCGCCCTCGGCCAGCCCCTGGGCGACGGCGCAGGCCGTGCGCAGGCCGGTGAAGGAACCCGGGCCACGACCAAAAGCGATGGCGTCGAGCGACTGGATGGCCAGCCCGGCGTCGGCCAACAGCTTGAGGATGGTGGCAATCAGCGTGGTCGAGGACTGAGCCCCGCCCGGTCCTTCGTGCTGCCAGATCTGTCCGCGACAGCTCAGCGCCACCGACATGCGCTCGGTGCTGGTGTCAAACGCCAGGAAGCGGCCGAATTCTTCAGCCATGGCAAGCCATAGGGCGTTCGGGACGCCATGCCGTCATGCACCGACCGGCGACCGCGCCTGGGAAAGGCCGTGCGATGGGCCGGGCAATGGGCCGGGCAATGGGTTGGGCGTGAGGCGTCGTGCACATGGCCCTGATTATCCGGGCAAGTCCGCAGCGGTTTGGCTGGGCTGGCGCCAAGCCCTGCAGCGGCCCGACCAAAACTGCAGCCGCCGAGCCCGAATATTTCACAGTAACAGGTAGGCAGTCCCGCCCGAAGGCACGTTGTTATTGGTATCTAACATCAATCACAACAAGGACCGCCTATGCCGAACTGTACCGAAGAATTTGGAACCCGCAAGATCGAATTTGGGCGC
>CAIMVC010000029.1 GCA_903844825.1 uncultured Burkholderiales bacterium
GGCGTCGCCAGCAGCCGGCCTTTGCGGCGTTCAAAAAGCGCCACGCCGAGCCGGATTTCGAGATGCCGGATCAGCCGGCTGATGCCCGGCTGCGAGACGTGCAAGAGGCGGGCGGCGTCCACGGTGGAGCCGGTCAACATCACGGCTCTGAAGACTTCGATCTGGCGCAAATTCATGGGTTGACAAGCCGTTCACTGAATAACTCGATGTTATACAAATTTTAGTTAAAGGTATTTGAAAGCATCACCCCGGAACATTACGATTTCCGTTTTGGCGCCGCATTGGCCGTGCTTTCAAACCGGGACAGGAGACTCCATGAAAAGACTTTCGCGCCGTGCCGCTCTGGCCAGCATCGGTGTTGCCCTTTTGGCTGCCACAGGCGTGCAGGCCCAGACCTATCCGGTCAAGCCGGTCAGCTTGATCGTCGGTTTTGCACCGGGCGGATCGGCCGATATCCTGGCGCGCTTGCTGGCGCAAAAATTGACACTCAGCTTGGGTCAGCCGGTGGTCGTTGAGAACAAGCCGGGCGCGGGCGCAACTCTGGCGACGGCTGCGGTCGCAGCGGCCGTCGCTGACGGCCACACCTTGCTGTTTGTCACCAGTGGACACGCGGGGAGTTCCGCGCTCTACCCCAAGCTGCCGTATGACACGCTGACCAGCTTTGTCCCGGTGGCCAAGGTGGGCTCGACACCGGTGCTGGTGGTCGTTCCCGCGGCCAGCCCATTTCGCACGCTCAAGGACGTGGTGAACGCGGCCCGCGCGGCACCCGGCAAGCTCAACTACGCCGCAGGGGGTGGCGGGGCAACCACCACCAACCTGGCGGCCGAATTTCTCAAGGCCGATGCCAGGCTGGAGATGCAGGCGATCCCCTACAAAGGATCGGGCCCGGCTTTAACCGCGCTGCTCGGCGGCGAGCTTGACCTGGGTTTTGACATTCCCACCAGTGCTTTGCCTCACATCAAGTCCGCAAAGATGCGCGCGCTGGCCGTAACGAGCCAGGTTCGCACGTCGCTGATGCCCGAGGTTCCGACTGTGGCCGAACTGGGGTGGCCGGGATTCGAGGTCACGGGCTGGTTTGGCGTCCTGGCCCCGGCGGGAACACCCCCGGGCGTTGTCGCGCGGCTGAACAAGGAAGTGAATCAGGCGCTGGAGTTGCCGGACGTCAAGGAGCGCCTGATGGCGCTGGCTGTCGAAGGCGGTTCGGGCAGCCCGGCCGCTTTTGCCGCGCTGATTGAGAGCGATACCCGTCGTTACGTCGAGACCATCCGCCGGATCGGGATCAAAATTGATTGATTCTTTGGCGCGTCCGGTTGACATGGTTGTGATCGGCGGCGGTTTGGGCGGGGTGTCTGCGGCCCTGGCGGCCGCTCGCCTGCAACAGCGGGTCATTTTGATAGAAGAACTCGACTGGCTGGGCGGACAATTAACCGCGCAGGGCGTTCCGCCCGACGAGTACCCGTGGATTGAACAGTTCACCGCTTCTCAGAGCTATGCCCATTTCCGGCGCTGTATCCGTGACCACTACCGACGCAACTACCCGCTGACTGAGTCCGCACGCCATCGGTTTTGCCTCAACCCCGGACAGGGCAATGTGAGTACCCTGTGCCACGAGCCGCGGGCGGCCGTGGCGGTGATTAATGAGTTGCTTCGCCCTTTCGAAAAGGCCGGGTTCCTGACCGTCCTGAAGCGGCACCGGCTGGTGCGGGTGGACACCCACGGCGACCAGATCGAGTCGCTGGCGGTCGAAGAACTCGCGACGGGCAAGACCCGCCAGCTTCGCGCCCGCGTGTTCATTGACGCAACCGAGACCGGGGAGGTGCTGGCGCTGGCCGATGTCGAGCATGTCTTTGGCGCCGAGTCGCAGGCCCAGACGCAAGAGCTGCATGCGCTGGAGGTGGCCGACCCGTTTGATCAGCAGGCCCTGACCTGGTGTCTGGCTGCCGAGTATTTTCCAGGCGAAGACCACCGCATTGGCAGGCCCGAGGGCTACGAGCGCTTGAAAACCTTGCAACTGCCGTGTTGGCCGGGGCCGCAGTTCAGCTGGGTACTCAGCGATTTCGTGACCCACCAGCCGCGCGAAAGACCGCTGTTCGCAGGGGCTACCGACGAGGCTTCGCTGTATGACCTCTGGCATGCCCGCCGCATCGCCTGGCGCAAGAACTTTGAGCCGGGCGCTTACCCCAGCGACATCACCCTGGCCAACTGGCCTCAGATGGATTATTGGGAAAAACCGGTGATCGGCGTGCCGGCCCTGGAGCGCGAGCAGGCGCTGCAAGAAGCCCGGCAGCTCAGTCTTTCCTTTTTTTACTGGATGCAGACCGATGCGCCCAGGCATGACGGGGGGTACGGCTACCCCGGCCTCAAACTGCGGGGCGATGTTCTTGGAACCGCTGATGGCCTGGCCAAGCAGGCCTATTACCGAGAGGGCCGCCGCATACGGGCCGAATTCACGGTGCTCGAGCAGCACATCGGCGTGGCCGCGCGTGCGGGATTGAGCGCAGCCGAGACGTTCCACGACAGCGTCGGCCTGGGTGCCTACCGGATTGATCTGCACCCCAGCACGCGCGGGCGCAACACGGTGGATATTGACGCCTATCCCTTCCAGATACCGCTGGGTGCGCTGCTGCCGGTTCGCGTTGACAACCTGCTGCCCGCTTGCAAAAACATCGGAACGACACGCATCACCAATGGGGCCTACCGGGAACATGCAACCGAGTGGAGCATTGGCGAAGCCAGCGGCACCCTGGCGGCTTTTGCCGTGTCGCGTCAGCTAGCGCCCCGGGCCGTGCGGGCCGACGCAGGGCTGCTGCGCGAGTTCCAGCAACTGCTGGAGCGCCAGGGCGTGGTCCTGGCCTGGCCGTCTTTTGGCGCGCTGACCCCCCGACTGCGCACAGGCTACGAGTTTGCTGCGCGCTGACCTAAGGTCTGCAGGCAGAGCGCATTCAACAAACGAATCAGCGCATACATCGATTCAATTTGACGCTTGGCGAGCTTGCGGCGACAGTGAGGTATGACTCCGCCCGCATCTTCAGCACCCCGCCCGTCTTCGGACCTTCCCGCCCAGGCCATCGTCTCGCTCGACGGCTTGCGTGACACATTGCGCCAAAAAAACAAGCTCGGCCGCCTCAAGGGCCGCCAGCCCGAAGAGCTGGCGTTGGCCGAGGTTCGCCAGTTGATGGGTGACAGGCCGCACGCCGGCCACCGCCGCGACCTGTTGATCGAGCATCTTCACGTGATTAATGACGCCTACAACTGCCTGCACGACCGGCACCTGGTGGCGCTGGCCCGGGAAATGAATTTGCCCATGGCCGAGGTCTATGAGGTAGCTACTTTTTATCACCACTTCGAGGTCGTCAAGGGCGACCAGGCCGCGCCGGGCTTGACGGTGCGGGTCTGCGACGGACTGAGCTGCGAGCTGGCGGGGGCGGGTGATTTGCTGGCGAGCTTGCCGGCCTGGCTGGACCGTGCCGATGTGCGCGTGATCCCGGCACCCTGTCTGGGCCGATGCGAGCAGGCGCCGGCGGTGGCGGTGCATCAGCGGGCGCTGGGCCGGGCCACCCAGGCGCAGGTGGCTGAGGCCGTCGATCAAGCCCTGCGCGGGGTCGCTGCACCGGCTGCCAATGACGCTGCCCAGTTCTCGCCTGCAGCGCATGCGCTCTCGGGGCTGCCCGTGGAGTCGTCCAACGCGCTGCCGGCCTACGTGGGCTACAGCGCCTACCGTGCCGCTGGCGGCTATCAACTCGCCAGTCGCCTGGCCGCTGGCGAGTTGCGGCCAGACGAGGTACTCAAGGCGATGGAAGACTCGGGCCTGCGCGGCCTGGGCGGCGCGGGTTTCCCGGCCGGTCGCAAGTGGCGCATTGTGCGCGGCCAGGCGGCGCCGCGGCTGATGGCTGTCAATATCGACGAGGGTGAGCCCGGCACCTTCAAGGACAGAAGCTACCTCGAGCGTGACCCGCATCGTTTTCTGGAAGGTCTGCTGGTGGCCGCGCAGGTGGTGGGCGTGCAGGCCTGCTACATCTACCTGCGCGACGAATACCACGACTGCCGCGCCTTGCTGCGCGCTGAAATCGCGCGGCTGCAAGCTGACCCGCCGTGTCCTTTGCCATTGATCGAACTGCGGCGCGGTGCGGGCGCCTACATCTGCGGTGAGGAGTCGGCCATGATCGAGAGCCTGGAAGGCAAACGCGGCGAGCCGCGCATGCGCCCGCCCTACATTGCTGAGGTCGGCCTGTTCGGCAGGCCCACGCTCGAGCACAACTTTGAGACGCTTTACTGGGTGCGCGATATCGTCCAAAGGGGCGCGGGCTGGTTCAGCAGTTTTGGCCTCAATGGTCGCCAGGGTTTGCGCAGTTTCAGCGTCAGCGGGCGGGTCCGGCAGCCTGGTGTCAAGCTGGCGCCAGCGGGTATCACGGTGCAGGCGCTGATCGACGACTATTGCGGTGGCATGGCCGAGGGCCAGCAGTTGTACGCTTACCTGCCTGGCGGCGCCTCCGGCGGCATCTTGCCGGCTCACCTGAACCAGATCCCGCTGGACTTTGACACCCTGCAGCCCTACGGTTGCTTTATTGGCTCGGCGGCAGTGATCGTGCTGGGCCAGCACGACCGGGCGCGGAATGCAGCGCTGAACATGATGCGATTTTTTGAACACGAAAGCTGCGGCCAGTGCACCCCCTGTCGGGTCGGTACTGCCAAGGCTGCGCAGCTGATGCAGGCCGCGCAATGGGACCAGGGCACGCTGGCAGACCTCAACGATGTGATGGCGGATGCCTCGATTTGCGGCCTCGGCCAGGCCGCGCCCAACCCGGTGCGCAGCGTGCTCAAGCATTTTCTGCATGAAGTGGCTCAAGGCGTTAGCGTGGGGGAGCTCCGGTCATGAGCACGTCAAGCCACAACCAGAGCATCCCCCAGCAGGGCGGTGCCGTGCACGAGCAAGCCCGCACGATTGCGTTCGAGCTCGACGGTCAGGCCGTCACGGCTTTTGATGGCGAGAGCATTCTCAGCGCCGCTGAACGCCACGGGGTACAGATTCCGCGCCTGTGTTTCAAGGACGGCCTGCGCGCCGACGGCAATTGCCGCGCCTGCGTGGTCGAGATCCAGGGCGAGCGCGTGCTGGCCCCCAGCTGCTGCCGTCAGGCCACGGCCGGCATGGTCGTGCAGGCCGGCAGCGAACGCGCGCTCAAGAGCCAGAAGATGGTGCTGGAGTTGCTGCTGTCTGACATGCCAGACGTGGGCTACAAGTGGACCGACGAGTTGACCGGCGGCTCGACTGGTGACTTGACCGGCGCTTTAGCCGATGAGTCTGCCGACGCGCTGGCGGATGCTGCACCCCGCGCACCAGACGGCGTGGTGACCGGCCAGCATGGCCAGCACGGCGAACTCAGCGACTGGGTGGCCCGGCTGGGCGTGGTGGTCCGGCCTGAACTCACGGCGGTGCGCCGCGAGCCCGTCCAGGCTGACTTGTCCCACCCCGCCATGGCAGTGAACCTGGACGCCTGCATCCAGTGCAATCGCTGCGTGCGCGCCTGCCGCGAGACCCAGGTCAACGACGTGATTGGCTATGCCCGGCGCGGTGCGCTCAGCCAGATCGTCTTTGATCTCGATGACGCCATGGGCGACAGCAGCTGCGTGGCCTGCGGCGAATGCGTGCAGGCCTGCCCGACGGGTGCGCTCATGCCCAAAACCCGGGTCGGCTCGCAGCGGGTTGACCAGCAGGTCGACTCGGTCTGCCCTTTTTGCGGTGTCGGTTGTCTGCTGACCTACCAGGTCAGGGACAACAAAATCGTCAGCGTCGAGGGTCGCGACGGCCCGGCCAACCACAGCCGGCTCTGCGTCAAGGGCCGGTTTGGCTTTGACTACGCCCACAGCCCGCAGCGTTTGACCGTGCCGCTGATCCGCAAGGCCGGCGTGCCCAAAGACCCGGCGGCCTTGCAGCAGCTCAACCGCCACTCGGCCGACTGGTCCGAGGTGTTTCGCGAAGCCTCCTGGGAGGAAGCGCTGGCGCTGTCGGGCAGCACGCTGCGCAGCCTTCGTGACAGGCAGGGCAAAAAATCGCTGGCGGGTTTTGGCTCGGCCAAGGGCAGCAACGAAGAAGCCTATTTGTTTCAGAAGCTGGTGCGCACCGGCTTTGGCAGCAACAACGTCGACCACTGCACGCGCCTGTGCCATGCGTCGAGTGTGGCCGCGCTGCTCGAGGGCGTGGGTTCGGCTGCGGTCAGCAACCAGGTCAATGACGTCGAGCATGCCGAGCTGATTTTTGTCATTGGCTCCAACCCCACCGCCAACCACCCGGTGGCGGCCACCTGGATGAAAAACGCCGCCAAGCGGGGCGCCAAGATTGTGCTGGCCGATCCCCGCGTGACCGACCTTGGCAAGCACGCCTGGCGCACGCTGCAGTTCAAGCCCGACACCGATGTGGCCATGCTCAACGCACTGATCCACACCGTGATTGACGAAGGCTTGACGGACGAGACGTTTATTCGCGAACGGGCCAGCAACTACGAGGCCCTGAAAGAAAACGTCAAGGGCTATAGCCCCGAGGCCATGGCGCCGATCTGCGGCGTGGCGGCGCAGACCCTGCGCGAGGTGGCGCGCGAATTTGCGCGTGCCAAAGGGGCCATGGTCCTGTGGGGCATGGGCGTGAGCCAGCATGTGCACGGCACCGACAACGCCCGCTGCCTGATTGCGCTGGTGACCGTCACCGGCCAGATCGGCAAGCCCGGCTCGGGCCTGCATCCGCTGCGGGGCCAGAACAATGTGCAGGGCGCCAGCGACGCGGGCCTTATTCCCATGATGTTTCCCAACTACCAGCGCGTCAGCGAGCCGGCCGCACACGCCTGGTTCGAGAATTTCTGGCAGACCCCGCTGGACCCGCAGCCCGGCTACACGGTGGTTGAAATCATGCACACGGCGCTGGCGCCCGACAGCGACCCGCACAAGGTGCGCGGCATGTACATCATGGGCGAGAACCCGGCCATGAGCGACCCCGACCTGAACCATGCGCGCCATGCGCTGGCCAGTCTGGAGCATCTGGTGGTGCAGGATATTTTCATGACCGAAACAGCCTGGCTTGCCGACGTGGTGCAGCCGGCCACAGCTTGGCCGGAAAAAACTGGCACGGTGACCAACACCGACCGCATGCTGCAACTCGGCCAGCAGGCCTTGCAGCCGCCGGGTCAGGCGCGTGCCGACCTGTGGATCATCCAGCAGATGGCGCGCAGTCTGGGGTTGCAATGGCAATACGAAGGTGAACACGACGGCGTGGCGGCGGTGTACGAAGAAATGCGCCAGGCCATGCACGCCTCGATCGCCGGTATCAGCTGGGAGCGTCTGCAGCGCCAGTCGAGCGTGACCTACCCTTGCCTCACCGATGACGACCCCGGCGCACCGACCGTCTTCATCGACCGATTTGACACGGCGGACGGCCGCGTGCACCTGGTGCCGGCTGACATCATTCCCGCAGCCGAGCGACCCGATGCCCACTACCCTTTTGTGCTGATCACCGGCCGCCAGCTCGAGCACTGGCATACCGGCAGCATGACGCGCCGCGCCGAGGTGCTCGACGCGCTCGAGCCAATCGCCACCGCCTCCCTGTGCGCTGCCGACCTGCGCAAGTTAGCGCTCGAGCCTGGCGATGTGATCACGGTACAGTCGCGCCGCGGTGAGGTGGCCATTCATGTGCGGCGCGACGATGGCACGCCCGAAGGCGCAGTGTTCATTCCGTTTGCCTATTACGAGGCAGCCGCCAACCTGATGACCCACGCCGCGCTCGATCCCTTTGGCAAGATCCCCGAGTTCAAGTACTGCGCGGTTGCGATCCGACGCGGCGGGCAACTGGCAACTAGTCAGGGCTATTTGCAGCCGGCGCAGGCCGTGGTTTGAAGCAGCAGCCCAGCGGCTGCGCGGCATTCTTGGCCACAAGCTGATGGGCGCCAAGCGATCGCGCCTGAGCGATCGATTGGCCGCTCAGGCGCTTAGCGCGAAGTCCAGCACCGCGGCCATCATGCGCTGCAGGTGCGGTTGAATCTGCTGTACCCGTTCGGGCAGGTAGGCAAACGGCAGGCTCTCCTGCATGTACGAGCACTGCGTCAGCTCGAGCTGAACCGCATGCACGCCTTGCGCCGGCTGGCCGTACTGGCGGGTGATGTGGCCGCCCTTGAAGCGGCCATTGAGCACCGCACTAAAACCGTCAGCGGCCTGGCCGATGGCCAGCAGCGATTGCGCCAGCGCCGCGTCACAACTGGTGCCATCGGCATTGCCCAGATTGATGTCGGTGAGCTTGCCGTCAAAAAAGCGCGGCAGCACCGAGCGGATCGAATGCGCGTCCCAGAGCACGACTTTTTCAAAACGCGAGCGCAGGCGCTGCAGTTCAGTCTGGAGCTGCTGGTGATAGGGCTGCCAGATAGCTTCACGCCGCGCGTTGATTTCGGCCGCGTCGGGCAGGTCACCGGCGGCGTAGATCGGGGTCTTGTCGAAGGTGTCGACCGGGCACAAGCCGGTGGTGTCCTGCCCGGGGTAGAGGTTCTGGTTGTCCGGCGGGCGGTTCAGGTCGATCACATAGCGCGAATGCGTGGCCACCAACACCGAGGCGCCCATGGCCTTGGCAAAGTCGTAGAGGCGCGCCATATGCCAGTCGGTGTCGGGTACCTGCCGGGCCTCGGGGGTTAGGCGTGCCGCCAGCGCCGGTGGCAGATGGGTGCCGGCGTGCGGCATCGAAATCAGCAGCGGGCCTTGCCCCGGGTGGAAGGTGAAAGCGGGTTCGGTGGTGTGAAACATCATGGGCTCAGAAGTAGCTGACGGGCTTGAATCAATCCGTTTTGCGGCGTGCGGCCCAGCGTGTGCTGGCCGCCGCGCACGCGCTGCTGCCCGCTCACCCAGACGGCTTCAATGGCCGAGCTGCGGTGGCTGGCAAAGACATGGGCCGCCAGCATGGCCGGCGCTGGCAGGCCCTGCAAAGCGGGATGAAGGGGTGACAGCATCAGGGCGTTGGCCTGCTGCCCGACCGCTAAGCCGGCCACGGGCAGACCGGTGGCCTGCGCGCCACCTTGCACCGCGGCCAGCATCAGCGCGGTGGCCGTGTCGCGCTGTGTGGCGGTGGCGCCCACGTTGCGCTGCCGGCTGGCCAGGCGCTGGCTGTATTCGAGCAGCATCAATTCTTCGGCCGCGTTGACGCAGATGTGGCTGTCCGAGCCCAGGCCCCAGCGACCGCCTGCGGCCTGCCAGGCCGGCCAGTCAAAAATGCCGTCGCCTAAATTGGCTTCGGTGCTGGGGCACAGGCCGGCGACAGCGCAGCTGGCGGCGGCGCGTCGGTATTCTTCGGCGTCCATGTGCGTAGCGTGGACCAGGCACCAGCGTGCATCGACCTCGGCATGGTCGAGCAGCCAGGCCACGGGCCGCTGCCCGCTCCAGGCCAGGCAGTCGCGCACTTCCTGCGCTTGCTCGGCAATGTGGATGTGAATGGGCGCGCCGGGGTCCAGGGCCTGCAGACCCGCCACGGCCAGGCGCAGCGCTTCGGGCGGTACGGCGCGCAGCGAATGCGGCGCCAGACCCAGCCGCGCACCCTGCGCGTCGCACGCTGGTTTGAGCGTCTCCAGCAGGCGCTGCAGGCTGTCGCTGGAACGCACAAAGCGCCGCTGGCCTTCGTTGGGGGGCAGGGCGCCAAAGCCGCTGCTTTGGTAGAGCACCGGCAGCAGCGTCAGCGCGATGCCGGCCTGCCGGGCGGCGCTCAGCAGGGCCAGGCTCATTGCGGCGTCGCTGGCGTAGGGGCGGCCATCGCTTTGATGATGCACGTAGTGAAATTCGCAGACGCTGGTGTAGCCGGCTTCGAGCATCTCGACGTACAGCCCCAGCGCGATGGCCTCCAGCAGCTCGGGTGAGAGCCGCGCCGCAAAGCGGTACATCAGCGCACGCCAGGTCCAAAAGCTGTCATGCCCCGAGGCTGCTGTGTCGCTGCGCAGCTCGGTCAGCCCGGCCATGGCGCGCTGGAAGGCATGTGAATGCAAATTGGGCAGACCCGGCAGCAGCGGCCCGCTGGCTTGCTCCACGCCGGGTGGCGCCAGAGTGTCGGCCTGGACATGCGTCAAAAAGCCTTCCGCATTCCATTGCAAGAGAACGCGGCTGGCCCAGCCGGTGGGCAGCAGTGCATCTTGCGCAAAGAGTTGCCCGGCGCTGTTCATGCGGCGCGGCCCCATGGCTGGTCGAGCCGCCCCTGCCGCACCACCGCCTTGACGGGGCGAGCACCCAGCCAGTAGGCCAGCTCGGCCTCATGGCGAACGTTCCACAGCACGAAGTTCGCGCTCTGGCCGACGGCAATCACGCCGTGCGATGCTTGCAGCCCGAGCGCCCGGGCGGCATGCCGCGTGACGCCCGCCAGCACTTCGGGCACGGTCAGCCTAAACAGCGTGCAGCCCATGTTCATCATCAGCAGCAGGCTCAGGCACGGGGAGGTGCCTGGGTTGTGGTCGGTCGCAATGGCCATGTCAACGCCGGCCGCGCGCAAGGCCTCGATGGGCGGCAGGTGGGTGTCGCGCAACGTGTAGTAGGCGCCGGGCAGCAGCACGGCCACCGTGCCGGCGGCGCGCATGGCCTCAATGCCGGCCGGCGACAGGTGTTCAATGTGATCGCACGAGAGCGCGCCGTAGCGCGCCGCCAGCGCCGAACCACCCATGTCCGAGAGTTGTTCGGCGTGCAGCTTCACGGGCAGCCCCAGCGCTTGGGCGGCCTTGAACACCCGCTCCGTTTCTTCCAGAGAAAAAGCGATTTGCTCGCAAAACACATCGACCGCGTCAATCAGTTGCTCAGCCGCCAGGGCCGGCATCATGTCGCGGCAGACCAGGTCGATGTAGTCGCTGCTGCGCCCGGCGTATTCGGGCGGCAGGGCGTGGGCGCCCAAAAAGGTGGTTCGCACCGTCATGCCATAGTGCTGGCCCAGGCGCCGCGCCACGCGCAACTGTTTGCGTTCATGCGCTAGCGCCAAGCCATAGCCCGACTTGATTTCGATAGCACAAACGCCTTCGGCCAGCAGCACTTCAAGCCGCTGGGCAGCGCTGGCAAAGAGTTCATCTTCGCTGGCTTGCCGCGTGGCCTGCACGGTCGAGACAATGCCGCCCCCGGCGCGTGCCACTTCTTCGTAGCTGGCGCCGGCCAGGCGCATGGCAAATTCGTTGGCGCGCAGCCCGGCATACACCAGATGCGTGTGGCAGTCGACAAGGCCCGGTGTGAGCAGCGCACCCCCGCCGTCAAAGCGCTGCAGGCCGGCGTAGCGCTCGGGCAGCGCGGCGCGCTGGCCAACCCAGGCGATCAGCCCGTGCTCGACGACCAGGCTGATGTCGCCTTCGCCTTCGTCGTCGCCAGCGTCGGCCAGCGCCTCACGCAGGGCGCCTGAGGCCGGGCGAAGGTCTTGCCAGACGCCGTCTGCAGGGATGGACAAAGTCATGGCGACGCTGTCAGAGCCAGTCGATCGCCACGGCCAGCAGCACCGCATCGGCGCCCTGCGGCGTGAGTTGCCTGGGGCTGCTCTCGCGGTCCCACCAGAGGCCCTCGTCGGCGCCGAGCAGGCGATTGCCCTCGGTAAGCACCGGCGACTGCAGTTGCCAGCGGCCGCTGATGCCCAGCAGCAGACCGGTGGCCGCGTCGAGCGTGAACTCGGCAGCGCGGAGGATGCTCACCCTGGCCTGGCAGACCTTGCGGCGCGTCATCACGTTGAAGTCGCGTGAGGCAGTGCCGAGCAGCTCGCTGCCCAGCGCTATATCACCGGCAAAGGCAAAAGGCTGCAGTGGTACATCCAGCCGGTGATCGACCTGCCCGTCATCGGAGCGCAGGTGGACGCCGCCGCCATCGAGCAGCGTGATGATCCGGTCCACGCCCGGGAAATTTGAAAACGGCCCAGGCGCTGCGATGCTGGCGATGCTGATGCGCCAGTCGAAGTCGCCCCGGCTCAGACCGGTCGGGCTGCAGGCGACCTCCTGCGTCACGCCGCCGCCATTTTTCCAGGGGATGGGGGTGAAGTCGCTGCAGTGAAAAAAAGTGCTCATGGCGGGTGCTACCAGTGGAGGTGTTCGGGTTCTGGGGTTCTGGAGTTCTGCTTACTTGATCATGGGCAGTTTGAGCCCCTGTTTTTTGCTCGTTTCAATGGCTAGATCGTAGCCGGCGTCGGCGTGGCGCATGACGCCCGAGCCTGAGTCATTGACGAGCACCCGCGCCAGCCGTTCGGCGGCGGCGTCGGTGCCGTCGGCCACGATCACCATGCCGGCGTGTTGCGAGTAGCCCATGCCGACACCGCCGCCGTGGTGCAGGCTGACCCAGGTGGCGCCGCCGGCGGTGTTGAGCAGGGCGTTGAGCAGCGGCCAGTCGGAGACCGCGTCGGTGCCGTCTTTCATGCTCTCGGTTTCGCGGTTCGGGCTGGCCACGGAGCCGGTGTCGAGGTGGTCGCGGCCTATCACGATGGGCGCCTTGAGCTCGCCGCTTTTAACCATCGCGTTAAAAGCCAGTCCGGCCTTGTCGCGCTCGCCCAGACCGAGCCAGCAGATGCGTGCCGGCAGGCCCTGGAAAGCGATACGTTCGCGGGCCATGTCGAGCCAGCGGATCATGGCCTTGTTCTCGGGAAACAGTTCCTTGAGTTTGGCATCGGTCTTGTAAATGTCCTCCGGGTCGCCCGACAGCGCCACCCAGCGAAACGGACCCTTGCCCTCGCAAAACAGCGGGCGGATATAGGCCGGCACGAAGCCGGGGAAATCAAAGGCGTTCTTCACGCCGTGATCAAAGGCGACCTGCCGGATGTTGTTGCCGTAGTCCACCGTTGGAATACCCAGGGCCTGAAAGTCCAGCATGGCTTGCACCTGCGCGGCGCAAGACGCTTGCGCTGCGGCCTGCAGGCTGGCGTGTTGCGCCGGGTCGCGCTGGGCGGCGCGCCACTGCGCCACGCTCCAGCCGGCGGGCAGGTAGCCGTTGATGAGGTCATGCGCGGAGGTCTGGTCGGTCACCAGGTCGGGCCGTATGCCGCCGGCGCGCGCGCGGCGCAGCAGCTCGGGCAGCACCTCGGCGGCATTGCCCAGCAGAGCGATCGACACCACTTCACGGGCCCGCGTGTGTTGCTCAATGAGGGCCAGGGCCTCGTCGATGTCTTTGGCCTGCTTGTCGACGTAGCGGGTGCGCAGCCGAAAATCGATGCTCGACTGCTGGCATTCGATGTTGAGCGAGACGGCGCCGGCCAGCGTGGCGGCCAGCGGCTGTGCGCCGCCCATGCCGCCTAAGCCGGAGGTCAGAATCCATTTGCCGGCCCAGCTGCCCTGGTAGTGCTGGCGCCCGGCTTCGACAAAGGTTTCGAAGGTGCCTTGCACGATGCCCTGGCTGCCGATGTAGATCCAGCTGCCAGCTGTCATCTGGCCGTACATGTTCAAGCCCTTGCGGTCGAGCTCGTTGAAGTGCTCCCAATTGGCCCACTTGGGCACCAGGTTGGAGTTGGCGATCAGCACGCGCGGCGCGTTCTGGTGGGTCTTGAATACGCCCACCGGCTTGCCAGACTGCACCAGCAGGGTTTCGTCGTCGTTGAGCTCTTTGAGTGAGGCCAGGATCTGGTCAAAACAGGCCCAATTGCGGGCCGCGCGGCCAATCCCGCCATAGACGACCAGGTTCTTCGGGTCTTCGGCGACTTCGGCGTCCAGGTTGTTTTGCAGCATGCGGTAAGCCGCTTCGGTCAGCCAGCTCTTGCAGTTGAGCTGGCTGCCGCGCGGTGCACGGATCACTCGGCTGGCGTCGTAGCGGGGGTCGGTGTCTGGCGTGAGGGTGATGGGGTCGGGGGCGTTCATCGCAGTGTCCTTGGGTGGTCGGTCTGGCGGGTCGTTGTGGAAACTGGGGTTCAGAGGCGGCTTGGCAAGAGCCTCAGCAGGGGCGCTGGCAGGTCGGCTTGCCAGGCCCACTGGCGCATGGCTTCGATGTCGCTGGCCAGGAAGCGGTCCCGCGCCAGAAAGGCCACGCGCTCACGCACACGCAGTAGCGCCTGTTCGATGGCCGCTGAGCTTTTGAGCGCGCCAGAGCCGAGCTCGCGCTTGAGCTCAATGCCCTGCGCGGCGGCCATGGCTTCAATGCCGACGACCACCGCCGTGTTGTTGGCCATGTCGGCGAGCCGGCGCGCGGCGAAGGTGGCCATCGACACATGGTCTTCCTGGTTGGCCGAGGTCGGCAGGCTGTCCACGCTGGCCGGGTGGGCCAGCGACTTGTTTTCCGAGGCCAGTGCGGCGGCGGTGACCTGCGCGATCATGAAGCCCGAATTCAGGCCGCCATCCCGCACCAGAAACGGCGGCAGGCCCGACAGGTTGCTGTCGAGCAACAGCGCCAGACGCCGCTCGCTGATGGCGCCGATCTCGCTGATCGCCAGGGCCAGGATGTCGGCCGCAAACGCCACCGGCTCTGCGTGGAAGTTGCCCCCTGAAATAACCTCGCCCGTGTCGGTAAACACCAGGGGATTGTCAGAGCTGGCGTTGGCCTCGATCTGCAGCACGCGCGCTGCATGCGTGAGGTTGTCCAGGCAGGCGCCCAGCACTTGCGGAATGCAGCGAATCGAGTAAGGGTCTTGCACGCGGCCGCAGTGGGCATGCGAGCTGACGATGTCGCTGCCGCCCAGCAGCGCGCGCATGGCTGCGGCCACCGCGATCTGACCGGGCTGGCCGCGGGCGTCGTGGATGCGGGCGTCAAAGGGTTTGACCGAACCCTGAATCGCTTCGAGCGACAGAGCTCCCGACAGCAGGCTGGCCGCCAGCAGGTTTTCGGCGGCAAAAAGGCCCGCCAGTGCCAGCGCGGTGGATACCTGGGTGCCGTTGAGCAGCGCCAGGCCTTCCTTGGGGCCGAGCACAAATGGAGTCAGGCCAATGCGCTGCATGGCGTCTGCGCCGCTGATCACCTCGCCCTGCTGCGTGCTGACCTGGCCTTCCCCGATCAGCACGCAGGCCAGGTGCGCCAGCGGTGCCAGGTCGCCCGAGGCGCCGACCGAGCCCTTGGCCGGGATGACCGGCAGCAAGCCAGCGTTGCACAGTTGCAGCAGGGCGTCGGCGATGGCCGGTCGGATCCCCGAGTGGCCGCGCGCCAGGCTGATGGCTTTGGTCGCCAGGACCAGTCGCACCACGGGGCGCGCCAGGGGCTCGCCCGTGCCTACGCTGTGCGAGAGCACTAAATTGCGCTGCAACTGGGCCAGGTGCTCCGCGCCTATGCGGGTGCTGGCCAGCTTGCCAAATCCGGTGTTGATGCCGTAGACCACCTGGCCACTGACGACGATGTCGGCAACCACGGCCAGGGCCTCGGACATGGCGGGGTAGACCGCCGGGTCCAGCGACAAGTGGACGTCGGTTTCGTGAATTTTTCGCAGCCAGGCCAGACTCACCTGACCCGGCGTGAGGACAAGGGATTCCAGGTTCGCGGCTGGTGCAGTGGTGGTCATGACTTGAAGTGGACGGTCGGATGGATCAGTGAAGGGGAGGGGGCGAAGGGGTGGTCCCGGCCTGCGGCTGCGCTTAAAGGTTCGTATTGCCGTCGACCCGAAAGCGGCTGCCCAGCCGGTAGCGCGAGGAAGGGTGCAGGCAGCGCACCCAGGTCACGGGGACCTGGCGCGTCCAGGTGCGGCGTGTCAGCAGCAGGCAGGGCTCGGTCGCTGGCATGGAGAGCTGGTGCGCCTGTTCCGGGCTTGGCAGCACGGCGTCGACCAGGTGCTCGATCTCGTCGAAGGGAACGTGCCGCACCAGGTACTCGCTGGGCGGGGTGCCCGACAAGTCCTGCGCCAGAAAATCCGGCACGGCGCTGGGGTTGACGAAGCGGTCTTCGAGTTGCACGGGAACGCCGTTTTCGAGGTGCAGGCACAGGCTGTGAAACACCGACTCGCCGGCACGCAGGCCCAGCCAGGCGGCCACGTCGGTAGAGGCGGCGATGCGCTCGGCGTTCAGCAAGGTGTAGCCGTAACTGTGCCCGCGGGTGCGGATCTCGCTGGCGATGTTGGCGATTTGCAGCAAGGTCGACTGCGGCTTGTTCTCGGCCACAAAGCTGCCCACGCCGGCTTGCCGCACGATGCGCCCCTGCTCGACCAAGTCGCGCAGGGCGCGGTTAGCCGTCATGCGCGAGATGCCGAACTGCGTGACCAAATCGTGTTCCGAGGGCAGGCGATGACCCGCCGGCCAGGAGCCGTCCTGGATCTTGCGGGTAATGAATTCCTTGACCTGCTCGTACAGCGCCAGCGTCGGGCTTGCCGTTTTAGCGGGGTCGGTGCTTCGTTCGCCAGAACTGGCTTTGCCAAGGGTCGCGGCGTTCATGACGTGCTGCCAGATGAGGGGGGTGTCAATGCGCAGACGTGGCCATGGATTCGGCGCGAATTTCTTCGGTCAGTCTGGCCTTGAGGGCCATGAATTCTGGCGAGGTCTTGATCGTGTAGTGGCGCGGGTGCGGAAAATCGACCGCGATTTCGGTTTTGATCCGGCCTGGCCGGGCGCTGAAAACCGCCACGCGGTTGGCCATAAAGATAGCCTCGTCGATGTCGTGCGTCACAAACAGCACAGTCTTGCGCGCCGACTCCCAGATGCCCAGCAGCAGTTCCTGCATGAGCACGCGGGTCTGGTTGTCGAGTGCGCCAAAGGGCTCATCGAGCAGCAGCATCTTGGGGTCATTGGCCAGGGCGCGGGCAATCGCCGTGCGCTGCTGCATGCCGCCCGAGAGCTGTTTGGGAAAGTGCTTCTCAAAGCCGCGCAGGCCGACCTTAGCAATGAAAAATTCGCTGCGCTCTTGTTGGTCGACCTCGCTCATGCCGCGTTCGCGCAGACCAAAGCGGATATTTTGTTCAATGGTCAGCCATGGAAACAGGGTGTAGCTCTGGAACACCACGCCGCGGTCGGCACCGGGGCCTTCGATGGTCTGGCCGTCGAGCAGCACCTGGCCACTGCTGGGAAAATCCAGGCCGGCGACGATGCGCAGCAGCGTCGATTTGCCGCAGCCAGAGGGGCCGAGGATGGTGACAAAGTCGTTTTCCTGCACGTCAAAATCAATCGGCAGCAAGGCCTGCGTTTGCTGGCCCCGGGTGCCGCTGAAGGTGCGGGTCACGCCTTGAATCGAGAGTTGCTTGTTCACAGCGTGCTCCAGGCAAAAACGCGGCGATTGATCAGTTTGAAGGCGAGGTCCGAGACCAGGCCGATGACGCCGATGATGATGATGCCGAAGATGATCTGCCCGGTGTTGAGCAGCGCCTGGCTGTCGGTGATCATGTGGCCAATGCCCGAGGACGAGCCGATCAACTCGGCGACGATCACATAGGTCCAAGCCCAGCCCAGCACCAGCCGCAGCGTCTCGGCAATGCCGGGGGCGGCGCCCGGAATCAGCACCCGCCTGACGATGCCGCTGCTGCTGGCGCCCAGCGTGTAGGCCGCCTCCACCAGATCGCGCCGGGCGCCGCCGACGATGACTGCAACCATCAGGATGATCTGGAACACCGAGCCAATAAAAATCACCAGCAGTTTTTGCGCTTCGCCCAGGCCGGCCCAGAGAATCAGCAAGGGGATAAAAGCCGAGGCCGGCAGGTAGCGGCAAAAAGAGACAAAGGGTTCGAGAAAAGCCTCGACCGGTTTGTAGGCGCCCATGGCAATGCCCAGTGGCACGGCGACGACGGCGGCCATCAAAAAGCCGCCGAAGACACGCCAGACAGTCATGCCGATGTCGTGGATGAAATTGAACTCGGTAAAGAGCAGCAGGCCTTCCTGAACCATGGTGACCGGGCTGGCCAGAAAGGTCGGCGAGACATAGCCGCCCAGGGTAAAAAAGGCCCAGGTCAGGACGAACAAAATAAAGAATCCGACACCCAGCATCCAGCGCGCCCGGGCGCTGACAGGCTCTAAAGGGGTGAACGCCTGACGCCGGCGCGGCCGGGTTTGCGCCGCCGCCAGAGGCGCCGGTTCGCGAAGGCTGGGTGTCGGTTCCATCACGCTGGCCTTGGCTTACTTGATGAAGCTGGCGTCAAAGGTCGCCGCCAGGTCAGCGGGCGCCTTGCGGATCACGCCGGACTCCAGCAAGATGGGCACGGCGTCTTTCATGAACTGGGTCAGTTCAGCGGCGAAGAACTGCTGGTTCGCAGCCTTGTCCTGCCAGCGCAGATAAGCCGATGACTTGGCAAATTGCTCGCCGCTTTGCTTGACTGCAGCGCCCATGATCTCGTTGGATTTGGCCGGCTCGGCCTTGATCATGTCGAGGGCGTCAAAGTAGGACTTGGTCAGCGCCTGCGCGGCCTTGGCGTTGGCCTTGAGCCAAGTCGGAGCGCAGCCGACGGTGTCCATGACCATCGGGTAGTCCAGTGTGGTGGCCAGAATCTTGCCGGCCTGCGGGTTGGCGCGAACCAGCGAAAGGTAGGGCTCGTAGCTCATGGCGCCGTCGTTCTGGCCGGCCACGAACGCCTGTGCGGCGGGCTGTGGCTCGAGCGACACCAGCTTGACGTCCTTGAGCGTCATGCCGTTCTTGTTGAGCATCCAGGCCAGGCCAAAGTAGGGCGCGGTGCCGGGTGCGCTCACACCGATGGCCTTGCCCTTGAGGTCGGCAAAACTCTTGATGTCGTTGCGCACGGCCAGGCCGTCGGCGCCGTAAGACTTGTCCATCTGGAAGATCTGCACGATGGGCACGCCGTTGGCGTTCCAGGCCACATGCGTCTCCACCGTGGTGGCGGCGCACTGAATGGCGTTGGCAGCCAGGGCCAGGTGACGGTCTTTTTGCGGAATCATCTTGATTTCCACGTCGAGGCCGTTTTTCTTGAAAATGCCCGCCTTGTCGGCCAGCGTCAGCGGCGCAAAGCCGGTCCAGCCGGACATGCCCAGCGTGATCTTGGTTTCTTGCGCGGCGGCCGGTGCGCTCAGCCCGGCCAGGCAAGCACTTGCGATCACCAGTGCGCTTGTCTTTTTCAGATATTTCATGCCCATCACATACTCCGGTCAGTTAAAGAGTGGATAACTTCCAGGAAGCTGTGTGCGGCCTGGTCAGTCGATTTTGTCTTTGAGTCCAAACCTGTATATACAGGCTAACCCTAGGTGCACCTTTATGCGGAAGCACCGATGCGACTCCTCACTGGAGATCCTTGGCGGTGCACCGCGTTGATACTTGGTGCAGCGTTGGTGCAAGAGTCCGCTTTTGGTGCTGTCTATACAAGTTCAACCCAGACCTTAATTCCACCGCAAATTCCGGGCCAGCCGTGCTTGCTGGCGGGACGCTGCGCCAAGGCCCTTGACGGGCCTGGCCCCAAGGGCCGCCTTACACTGCGGCCATGTCTGGATTTGAGTTGCACCTGCCCGCCGCCCATGGCGAGCCGCGACGGCCCTTTGTGCGGGTCGCGGTTGTCATGCGTCGGGAGCGCATCGACAACCGCTGGCAGCCGTGGCGCTGGAGCTTGTCGGAAATCGTGGCTCACGAAGATGGTTTTGGCAGCCAGCCACGCCTGCTGATCAAGGACGACACGCAAGAGCGCTGGTTGCATCCGGGCTTTAAGGTCGAGCTGTTTTCGGACGACGCCGAGGGTTATCACCTGAACCTGACCACGCAGCAGCCGTGCTTTTGGGTAGTCTGGCGGATGGAGGAAGAAGCGGCGATCAGCGACGAGTGCATCGCCGTGCCACAGACCGTCACCCTGAGTTACCACGACGCGGGTCGCTGGCTCGATGCGCAGGAGTCGGTCGAGCAGGTGCCCGCACCGCTGGAGGTGCTGTTGTGGATGCAGGCTTTTGTCGACACGCATCACGTGCAGGAGACCAAGCGGCGCAAGCGGCCCGAAAGCTTCAAGTCGCTGCAGGACCGTTTTGGCAACCCGGTGCGCATCAGCACGGACAAGTCACGCAAAGGCCCGGGTCATGCCTGAGCAAGAGCAGGGCTTTTTCGGGCGCTGGGCCCGGCGCAAGAACGCGCAGCGCGAAGGCCAGCGGCTCGATGACGCCAGCCAGCCGTCGCCCGCTTTGGCTGTCTCGCCCCTGGCCGAACCTTTGCAGCCGACCCCGGCGGCTGCTCCCGCGCCGCGAGAGCCCGCTGCCGAAGTCGCACCCGTGCCCAGCCTGGAAGACGCCAGGCGGCTGACGCCGGACTCTGACTTCAAGCCCTTCATGGGCCGCGCTGTTGAGCCCGAGGTGCGCAATGCGGCCATGAAGCAGCTGTTTAGCGACCCGCACTTCAACGTCATGGACGGCTTGGATATTTACATCGACGACTATTCCAAGCCTGACCCCTTGCCGCTGTCGATGTTGCGTCAGATGGCCAGCGCGAAGTTTCTCAATCTCTTTGAAGATGACGAGGACCAGAAGACCTCGCCGCCGACCGACGCGCTGGCCGCCGACACCGCCGAGCCAGAGACATCCTCCCGGGAAACTGCGCATGCGTCCAGCCCCGATTCCATGGCACAGTCAGCCCCGGCTCTTGACGAGCCCGGTGCAGTTGCTGCCTCGACCGACCCGATCCGCCAGGAAGACCATGCCGACCCTGATTTGCGACTGCAACCAGACCATGCCGCTACAGCCCCAGACGCTGGGCGCTGCGCTTCATGAAAACTTGACGCTGCACTCGGCCTTGTGCCGTCGCGAGGCCGGTGCTTTTCAAAAGGCCGTCCAAAGTGGCGACGACGTAGTGGTGGCCTGCACCCAGGAAAAGCGCCTCTTTGCCGAACTCGCCGGACAGACTGAAGGGGCTGTCTCGCCCATCCGCTTCGTCAATATTCGAGAAACCGGTGGCTGGAGCCGCGATGCCGCGCAGGCCAGTGCCAAGCAGGCCGCCTTGCTGGCGATGGCGCACTTGCCCGAGCCCGAGCCGGTGGCGACGGTGAGCTACGTCAGTGCGGGTCGACTGTTGCTGGTGGGGGCGCTGGATCAGGCTGAGGCGATTGCCGACCTGTTGTCTGATGTGCTGGAGGTCACAATTTTTTCGACGGGTACGCGCAGCGAGTTGGTCGCGCCCGCACAGGAACGCAAATACCCAGTCATTAGCGGCGACAGTTTGCAGCTCAAGGGCTGGTTGGGCGCGTTCGAGCTGAAATGGACCCAGCGCAACCCGATCGACCTGGACTTGTGCACCCGCTGCAATGCCTGCGTGGCGGTCTGCCCCGAGGGGGCGATTGACCTGAGCTACCAGATCGACAGCGCCAAATGCAGCGCGCACCGTGACTGCGTGGCGGTCTGCAAGTCAGCAGGCGCCATTGATTTTGGCCGCGAGCCGCAGGCCCTGAACGATAAATTTGACCTGGTGCTCGATCTTGGTGAACACGCATTGATCGCCCTGCATGCGCCGCCCCAGGGCTACCTGGCAATGCCAGCCTTTCGCGGTCTGAGTACCCCCGGTCTGATGGCGGCTGTGGTCAAGTTGCGCGAATGGGTGGGCGAGTTTGAGAAGCCCAAATTTTTTGATTACAAGCAAAAGCTGTGCGCCCATAGCCGCAACGAAACCGTCGGCTGCCAGGCCTGCGTTGATATTTGCTCGGCGGGTGCGGTGAGCAGCGACAAAAGCCGCAACCAGATCAAAGTCAATCCTCATTTGTGTGTGGGCTGCGGCGCTTGCACCACCGTGTGTCCCACGGGCGCGCTGACCTACGCTTACCCGCGCGCCAGTGAGCAGGGGGTTCGGCTCAAGACGCTGCTGTCGACCTACACCCGCGCCGGCGGGCGTGACGCCAACTTGCTGTTTCACAGCCAGGCGCTGGGTGAAAAAACAGTGAACGCGCTGGGCCGCGCCGCCCGGCTCGGCAAAACCGTTCGCGGCGTGCCGGCCAGCATGATCCCGTTGGCGCTGTGGCACACGGCCAGCGTCGGTATCGACCTCTGGCTCAGTGCCATCGCGCTGGGAGCCCGCCGCGTGGCCGTGCTGATCACCGGCGAGGAAGCACCGGCCTACGTGGCGGGCCTGAGCCAGCAGATGCAGGTGGCGCAGAGCGTGCTGAACGGCCTGGGCTACGCGGGCAAGCATTTGCACCTGATTCATGTTGACAGCCCGGATGCCTCGGCACTCACCGGCCTCGACGCCAGCTTGCAGCAAGTGATCGCCACACCCGCTGCCGGCCCGGCGGTGCCGGCCCGTTTTGCTGTGGCGCAGGAAAAGCGCGCAACGCTGGACATGGCGCTGGACCATTTGATGAGCCACGCGCCCGCGGCCCTGCCCGAGTCGATTTCGCTGCCGGCGGCCGGCTCGCCATTTGGCTCGGTGCTCGTCAACAAGGACAGTTGCACGCTGTGCCTGAGTTGTGTCAGTGCCTGCCCGGCGAGCGCCCTGCAGGACAACCCCGAACTGCCGCAACTGCGTTTTATTGAAAAGAACTGCGTGCAGTGCGGCCTGTGTGCCAGCACCTGCCCGGAAGACGCCATTACCCTGGTGCCCCGGCTCTTGCTGACGCCCGAGCGCAGGCAGGCCCGCGTGCTCAATGAGACCCAGCCCTATCAGTGCATTCGCTGCGCCAAGCCCTTTGGCACGCTCAAGGCCATTGAGGCCATGCTGGGCAAGCTGGCAGGGCACGCCATGTTTCAGGGCGCGGCCAGCGACCGGCTCAAGATGTGTGGTGACTGCCGGGTGATTGATATCTACTCGGCCGAAAACGAGATCAAGATCACCGATATCCGCTGATGCGCGGGCTGCTCAACTTGTGAATCTCTTCCTTTAACACCTTCCGACGCCGCCATGCAACCAGCCCCACTTGTGTCGACCACGCTCGACGAAGAAACCGCCCGAGCTGAGGTCTACGGCCTGCTGGCCGCCCTGTTTTATGCGGCACCTTCGCCGCAGTTGCTGCAAAGCCTTCGGGTGGCCGTGACCGAGGCCCCTGCCGCAGGCGCGCTGCTTGAAGAGAGCTGGCGTGAACTGGTGCAGGCCGCCCGTGACGGCAGCGATACCGGGATTGAGGCTGAGTTTGACGCGCTGTTCGGCGGCGTCGGGCGGCCTGAAATCTACGTTTTTGGCTCGCACTACCTCAGCGGTTTCCTTAACGAAAAGCCGTTGGCGGCCCTGCGTACTGATTTGCGTGAGCTGGGCCTGGCACGCGACGACGCCATGCCTGAAACCGAAGACCACTTCGCCTATCTGTGCGAAGTGATGCGCTACCTGATCGCCGGCGACGACGTGGCGGTGGCCAACCTGACCCGCCAGCGAGAGTTCTTCAGCCGTCACCTGCAACCCTGGGTGATCAGGATGTGCGAGGCCATCGGACAGCATCCCAAGGCGCGGTTTTACCGCTGCCTGGCCGAGTTCACGCTGAGCTTTGTCAGTGTGGAGGCGCAGGGCTTCGACATGCTGCCCTGAAAAGCCGCGCCAGCGCCCGAAGCAGGCTCTGCCCTGGGCCTCGGCGGGCCGGCCGACCTAGCGTTTTCCCTTGGTTATCACTCGTTTACGGTTTTGTTGCATTGTCCGGGCCGGCTCTGTGGCGTACTATGGTAGGCAACTGGTTTCATATCTTATCGCGGAGCATTCATGCAAGACAGTCAGCCCAAACCCTCTCGCCGAGGTTTCTTCTTAGGCGCAGCAGCGACTGGCGTTGCTGCGGCGGCCGTGGTGGCGTTGCCGGGGGCTCCAGCGCCCGTGGCGAGCGTGCATAAACTGCCGCCCGTGCCAGAAAATGGTGGCGGCTACAGTTTGTCCGAACACGTCAAGCGCTATTACAAGACCACGCTCGTTTGAGCGGAATCGTCTTCTTCGCGCCAAGTCCCCAACTATTTCACGGAGAGCTCCATGCTGCTCACGAAAAAATCCCATGATGTCACGTCCTCGCGCGGCGGCAGTGCGCCCCGGTTTGTGCACAGTCTCTCTCGCGGCCTCAGTCAGGCCCTGCCGACCATGGATCGGCGCGCTTTCTTGCGCCGCTCCGGCCTTGGCGTGGGGGTCGGGCTGGCTGCCACGCAGCTGAGCCTGGTGAAGAAAGCCAATGCCGCTGCCCCGGGCGCCGCGTTGGAAGGCACCGGAAAAATCGAAGTCAGGCGGACGGTCTGCACCCACTGTTCGGTGGGCTGCGCAGTCGACGCCGTGGTCGAAAACGGGGTCTGGGTGCGGCAAGAGCCGGTGTTTGACTCGCCCATCAACCTCGGCGCCCACTGCGCCAAAGGCGCTGCTTTGCGCGAGCATGGTCATGGCGAGTATCGTTTGCGCTACCCCATGAAGCTGGTCAACGGCAAGTACCAGCGCATCAGCTGGGAGACGGCGCTCGACGAGATCAGTGCCCGCCTGCTGGAGTTGCGCAAGTCCAGCGGCCCGGACTCGGTTTATTGGGTGGGCTCATCCAAGCACAACAACGAGCAAGCCTATCTGATGCGCAAGTTCGTCAGTTTTTGGGGCACCAATAATTGTGACCACCAGGCGCGTATTTGCCATTCCACCACGGTCGCTGGCGTTGCCAACACCTGGGGTTATGGTGCCATGACCAACTCGTACAACGATATGCAAAACGCCAAGGCGGCTGTGTATATTGGCTCCAACGCTGCCGAAGCCCACCCGGTGAGCATGCTGCACATGCTGCACGCCAAGGAAACCGGCTGCAAGATGATCGTCGTCGATCCCCGCTTCACGCGCACGGCTGCCAGGGCCGACCACCACATCCGCATCCGCTCGGGCTCCGACATTCCCTTTTTGTTCGGCATGCTCTATCACATCTTCAAGAACGGCTGGGAAGACAAAAAATACATCAACGACCGGGTCTACGGGATGGAGAAGGTCAAAGAAGACGTGATGGCCAAGTGGACGCCGGACAAGGTCGAGGAGGCCTGTGGCGTGCCCGAGGCGCAGGTTTTCATGGCCGCTGAAATGATGGCCAAAAATCGGCCATCAACCATTGTCTGGTGCATGGGGCAGACCCAGCACACCATCGGCAACGCCATGGTCCGCGCCTCGTGCATCTTGCAGCTGGCGCTGGGTAACGTGGGGGTGTCGGGCGGCGGCACCAACATTTTCCGCGGGCACGACAACGTGCAGGGCGCCACCGACGTGGGCCCCAACCCCGACTCCCTGCCCGGCTACTACGGGCTCGCTGAGGGTTCGTGGAAACACTTCGCCAAGGCCTGGGGCGTGGACTTTGACTGGATCAAGGGCCGCTACGCATCGCCAGCGATGATGGGCAAGCCCGGCATCACGGTGTCGCGCTGGATTGATGGCGTGTTGGAGAAAAACGAGCTCATCGACCAGGACTCTAACCTCAAGGCCTGCGTGTTCTGGGGCCATGCGCCCAACTCGCAAACGCGCGGCCTGGAGATGAAACGCGCCATGGACAAGCTCGACTTGCTGGTCGTGATCGATCCGTACCCGTCCGCTACCGCGGCCATGGCCGCCATGCCAGGCAAGCCCGAGGACCTCAACCCCAAGCGGGCCGTTTACCTGCTGCCGGCAGCCACCCAGTTTGAAACCACAGGATCTGTGACGGCTTCGAACCGCTCCATCCAGTGGCGCGAAAAGGTCATTGAGCCGCTCTGGGAAAGCCGCAGCGATCACATGATCATGCATCAGCTGGCCGAGAAATTCGGTTTTGCCAAGGAGCTCTCCAAGAACTTCAAGATGCAAAAAGTCAAGGGCATGGACGAGCCTGTGCCCGAAGACATCCTGCGCGAGATCAACAAGTCGGTCTGGACCATTGGCTACACCGGCCAGAGTCCGGAGCGTCTGAAAGCGCACATGCGCAACATGCATGTGTTTGACGTCAAGACCCTCAAGTCCAAAGGCGGCAAGGACAAGGAAACCGGCTATGACTTTGGTGGCGACTACTTCGGCTTGCCATGGCCTTGCTATGGGACCGCAGAGCTCAAGCACCCCGGCTCGCCCAACCTTTACGACACCTCTAAACACGTCATGGAGGGTGGCGGTAACTTTCGCGCCAATTTCGGCGTTGAGCGCGAGGGTAAGAGCCTGCTGGCAGAGGATGGCTCGCACTCCAAGGGGGCAGACATCACCACCGGCTACCCGGAACTCGACCACGTGCTGCTCAAGAAACTGGGCTGGTGGGACGAACTCAGCGATGCCGAGAAGGTCGCCGCCGAAGGCAAGAACTGGAAAACCGACTCCTCGGGCGGCATGATTCGCGTGTTCATGAAAGGGCACGGTTGCCATCCCTTTGGTAACGCCAAGGCGCGGGCTGTGGTCTGGAACTTCCCCGATGCGATTCCGCAGCACCGCGAGCCGCTGTACGGCAACCGTGCCGACCTGCAGGCCAAGTACCCCACGCACGACGACAAGAAGGCATTCTGGCGCCTGCCCACGCTGTACAAGTCGATCCAGGACAAGAACATTGCCGACAAGGTGCACGAGAAGTTCCCGCTGGTCATGACCTCGGGTCGTCTGGTCGAATACGAAGGCGGCGGCGAGGAAACCCGCTCCAACCCCTGGCTGGCCGAACTGCAGCAAGAAATGTTCATCGAGATCAACCCCAAGGTGGCGGCCGAAAAAGGCATTCGCAACGGCGACCGTGCCTGGGTCAGTACCCCGACCGGTGCCCGCCTGAACGTGCAGGCCATGGTCACTCCGCGTGTGGGGCCTGACACGGTGTTCATGCCGTTTCACTTCTCGGGTCACTGGCAGGGCGCCGACATGCTGGCCTACTACCCGGCGGGTGCTGCGCCCGTGGTGCGCGGCGAAGCCATCAACACGGCGACGACTTATGGTTACGACAGCGTGACCATGATGCAAGAGACGAAGACCACCGTTTGCAACGTCGAGAAAGCATGAACGTGGCCCCCACGCTCCCCACTGCGTGTGGTTCGCTGCCCCCCGAGGGGGCGCTCCTTTCCTCGGGGCGGCCCTTCGGACAGCGGATGGCCCCCACGCTCCCCAATGCGTGTGGTTCGCTGCTCCCCGAGGGGGTTGTCCCGTCTTGGGGCTGCCCAGCGACGGAACGGGCCCCCACGCTCCCGAATTTGACTCAACCAACTTTTCAGGACTCCTCATGGCACGCATGAAATTTATCTGTGATGCGGAGCGTTGCATCGAATGCAATGGCTGTGTGACGGCTTGCAAGAACGAAAACGAAGTGCCCTGGGGCGTGAACCGTCGCCGTGTGGTCACGCTCAATGATGGGGTTCCGGGCGAAAGATCGATTTCGGTGGCCTGCATGCATTGCAGCGATGCGCCGTGTATGGCGGTTTGCCCAGTCAACTGCTTTTACCGTACCGATGAAGGCGTGGTGTTGCATGACAAGGACGTTTGCATCGGCTGCGGCTATTGCTCGTATGCCTGCCCGTTCGGTGCCCCTCAATTTCCCTCGCAGGGTACTTTCGGCGTGCGCGGCAAGATGGACAAGTGCACCTTCTGTGCGGGTGGCCCAGAAGCCAACGGCAGCCAGGCGGAGTTTGAAAAATATGGTCGTAACCGCCTGGCCGAAGGCAAACTGCCGGCCTGCGCCGAGCAATGCTCGACCAAGGCCCTGATCGCTGGCGACGGTGATGTGGTGGCGGACATCTTCCGCAATCGCGTGGTGCAGCGCGGCAAGGGCGCCGAGGTCTGGGGCTGGGGCACAGCCTACGGCTCCAAGCAAGCGGGTCAAGCGCCTGCAGGAGCCAAATCATGAAGCGCCCTGTTTTGACCTTGGTCGGCCTGGCTGCCCTCATGGCACTGACGGCGTGTAGCGAAAAGCCGCAGACGTCGGCCGGGACTCGGCGCGATGTCGCTGCGTTTGAGGGTGTAACCAACTCTTTTGCCGCACCAGGTTGGAAGGCCGGTGACAAAAAGGCGTGGGAGCAGCAGCTCAAGACGCGTGCCCAAAATGGGCAAAACGAATACAACCGCGTTAACTGACGGCAGGGGTTTCACATGCGACACCCAACGCGTCCCATTTTTCTTTCAGGCGCCAGTCGTGTGGCGGGCCTGTTGCTCGCTGCCAGTTGCCTGAGTTCGGCCTGGGCGCAAGCCCCTGCTACCCCTTCGGCTCCGCCCGCAGCGGCTCCCGCCGCTACCGCCGGTATCCAGAGCGCCAACATCATGGACGTCAAGCCCGAGGCCAGTGCGGAGCCGGGTTACGCCAGCCAGACCAATGGCGAGCGCGGCAAGGTTCAGCCTGGCAATAACGCGCCCATGTGGCGCCAGGTCGGCGCCGGGGTTTCGGGTTTCAGCAGCCTGCCCCCAAGCCAGGCGCCCGAAGCTGGCAACCTGATCCAGCCTTTTGTTCAATACCCCGGCTCGTCGCTGACCAATGCGGGCGAGGCATGGCGCCAGGTTCGCAACAACTGGCTGATTCCCTATGGGGGCGCCTTGTTGCTCATCGTGCTGGGCGCCATTGCTCTTTTTTACGTGAGCAAGGGCACCATCAAGCAGCATGGCGCTAACACGGGACGCAAGATCGAGCGCTTCACCCCGTTTGAGCGCTCGGCGCACTGGTCCAATGCGATTGCTTTTTGTATCTTGGCTATTTCCGGCATCGTGATCGCCTTTGGCAAGTATTTCCTGCTGCCCGTGCTGGGTCTGACGCTGTTCGGCTGGCTCAGTTACGCGCTGAAAAATCTGCACAACTTTGCGGGCCCGGTGTTTGCCGTGTCGCTGGTGATTATTTTTGTGACCTTTGTGCGCGACAACCTGCCCAGCCGGGGTGACCTGACCTGGTTGCTCAAGGGCGGGGGCTTGCTGTCGGGCAAGGAAGTGCCTTCGCACCGTTTCAACGCTGGCGAAAAGCTGGTGTTCTGGGCTGGCGTGTTTGCGCTTGGGCTGGTGGTGGTGGGTTCCGGCTTTGTGCTCGACAAGTTGCTGCCGGGCCTGAGTTATGAGCGTGGCACCATGCAGATCGCGCACATGGTGCACGCCGCCGCTACGGTGTTGATGATGGCGCTTTTCATCGGCCATATTTACATTGGCACCATCGGCATGGAAGGCGCCTACCAGGGTATGAAAACCGGTTATGTCGATGAGACCTGGGCGCGCGAGCACCATGAATATTGGGCCGACGACATTCAGGCGGGCCGGATTCCAGCCCAGCGCAGTGAAGCGACCGCGCCTGGGCAGACGGTCCGGGTCTGAACTGCAGCCGAGTCGATTTAGCCAAAGATTTCGAGGATTACCGAATGAAAAAACGCATCATCACCGGCCTGTTGTTGAGCGTCTCGGCGCTGGCGCTAGCCAAACTACCCCCTCCTAGCGACGAAGCCAAGACCAAGGCCGCTGAAGCAGCAGCCAAGACCGCCTGGACAGGCAAAGTCGAGGCCTACCAGTTGTGCAAGTCACAAGACAGGGTGGCGGCTCACGTAAAAAAGACCCAGGGCGGGACCAAAGAGGCCAAGGAGAGTAAAGCTTCAGCCAAGGATGCCAAAGCGGCCGCCACCGTGGCCGCATCGTCTTGCGCCGACCCGGGACCGTTTGTCTACACCCCGCCCGTGCCGGCCGGAGCGCAGGCTGCCGCTGGGGCCGCTGCGGCCCCAGCCAGTCCTGCTGCAGCCAAGGCGCCGGCGGCGACCGCAGCGCCTGCCGCAGCCAAGAAGTCCTGACCTTTTCAACGCTCCCTCGCTAAAAGCCGATCCTCTAGGGTCGGCTTTTTTGTCTCGTCCTTTTGCCTGCCATGCCACTGCCCTACTTATCTCAAGCCCTAGCGCCCCTGACCTGTGAGGTGCAAGCCTTCAACGAGCGTGGCGAGCGCCTGCAAATCGCCATTCCCGCCGAGCGTGCCCTGACGATCTACCTGGACAAGCGCGAGTTGGTGACTCTGATGACGCTGGGCGCCCAGCCCGAATGGCTGGTGCTGGGCTATTTGTTAAACCAGCGCCTGCTGTCGTCGGCACAAGACATCGAGTCGATCACGGTCGACTGGGATGTGGGTGCGGCTGCAGTCAGGAGTCGGGCCGGCGTCAGCGATATTGAAGAGAAAACCGCGCACCGCACAGTGACCACCGGATGCGGACAGGGCAGCGTCTTTGGCGGACTCATGGACGAGGTCGATCAGATCGCCTTGCCCGCCGACGGGAAGATCACCCAGACCCAGCTCTACAGTCTGGTCAACACCATTCGGCTCAAGGAAACAACCTACAAGTCCGCTGGCTCGGTGCATGCCTGCGCGGTCTTCAGTTTGCACGGCGATTTGCCCGAGATGTTGCTTTTTGTGGAAGACGTGGGTCGTCACAACGCCATCGACACGATTGCCGGATGGCTCGCCATTCAGCCACAGACTTTCGCATCGCTGGTGTTTTACACCACCGGCCGGCTGACCAGCGAGATGGTGATCAAGTCGGCGCAGATGGGCGTGGCGATTGTTGTATCGCGCAGCGGCATGACGCAAATGGGACACCAGATTGCCGAATCAGTGGGCCTGTGCGCCATTGGTCGTGCTACCCACCAGCGCTTCGTTTGCTACACCCACGCCGGGCGCCTGATCTGGCAACCAGGGTTGGTGCCAAGTACCTGATCTGGCAGCCAGGCCTGGTGCCAAGTACCCGATCTGGCATTCAGGGCGGGTGCCAGCTACCCGAGTCCGGCTCAGCCCTTTCCCGCTTCCAGTGTCCTGACTTTCGCAGAGCTGTTTTTTTTGCGCTAAGGTCGCAACTCTATGAACACCATGTTTTTGAAGCTGGGCTGGAAGACGGCGCTGCGTGATTTGCGGGCCGGCGAGTTGCGTTTGCTGATCGTCGCCGTCACTCTGGCCGTGGCGGCGCTGACCGCGGTTGGTTTTTTTGCGAATCGCCTGCAAGGCGGACTGCAGCGCGATGCCCGCCAGTTGCTCGGTGGTGACCTGGTGATCAGCAGCGACAACCGATTGCCTGCCTCGTTTGCCGCCAAAGCAGCCGAGTTGGGCCTGTTGAGCTCCTGGGCGGTGAGTTTCCCCACCATGGGCAGAGCCCGGGACGAGGACGGGGGTGCCAGCAAACTGGTGGCCTTCAAGGCGGTCAGCCCGGGATACCCCTTGCGCGGCAGCTTGCGCATTGCTGATGCCCCCGACGCGCCCGAACGCAGCACGCGCGATGTACCGGCCCCCGGAACGGTCTGGGTCGACCCCTCATTGCTGGACGCCCTGCGGCTGAGCGTCGGGCAGTCCTTGCTGCTGGGCGACGCCCGTTTCACGGTGTCGCAGGTGATTGTCAATGAGCCGGACCGGGGTGGCGGCTTCATCAGTTTTTCGCCACGCGTCATGCTCAACCAGTCGGATGTGGCGGCCACGGGCTTGATCCAGCCGGCCAGTCGTACCAACTACCGCCTGGCTGTTGCTGGCGAGGACTCGCGTGTCAGGGATTTCAGCCGCTGGGTTCAGGTCGAACTGGAAAAACCCGATCGCCGGGGTATTCGCCTGGAGTCGCTGGAGAGTGGGCGTCCCGAGATGCGGCAAACCCTGGACCGGGCTGGCAAATTTTTGAGTCTGGTGGCCTTGCTGGCAGCGTTGCTCAGTGCCGTGGCCGTGGCCATTGTCTCGCGTGGTTTTGCCGCCAGCCACCTGGATGCTTGCGCCATGTTGCGCGTGCTCGGCCAGTCGCAGCGCACCATCGCCCTGGCTTACGCGTTTGAATTTGTGTTGGTGGGTCTGCTGGCCAGTCTGCTGGGGGTGGTGCTGGGTTTTGCCGTGCATTACGTCTTTGTGCTATTGCTGGCGGGTCTGGTTGAATCGGCCTTGCCCATGGCCACGCTGGCGCCGGCCTTTTTTGGCCTGGGCGTCGGCATGACGCTGATGCTGGCCTTTGGCTTGCCGCCTGTGCTGCAACTGGCGCAGGTGCCGCCGCTGCGTGTAATCCGCCGCGATGTGGGCAACCTCAAGCCGGTATCGCTGATTGTTTTGCTGGTGAGCATCTGCGGCTTTGCGGCCTTGCTGCTGGCCGTGAGCAGCGACATCCAGCTCGGTTTGATGGCCGTTGGCGGCTTTGCCGGGGCGACGCTGCTGTTTGCGCTGGCCAGTTGGGCCGCCGTCAAACTGCTGCGCGTGAGTGTCAACGAGGCGACCGCGCCGCGCTGGCTGGTGCTGGCGACGCGCCAGGTGTCGGCGCGGCCCACTTACGCGGTGCTGCAGATCAGTGCGCTGGCCGTCGGTCTGCTGGCGCTGGTGCTGCTGGTGCTGCTGCGCACCGACCTCATCAGCAGCTGGCGGCAGGCCACGCCGCCCGATGCGCCGAACCGCTTCATCATCAACGTGCAGCCCGAGCAAAGCACGGCCTTTCAACAAGCGCTGCGAGACGGCGGCGTGACGCGCTATGACTGGTACCCCATGATTCGCGGTCGACTGATCGCGATCAATGACCGCCCGGTGCGTCCCCAGGACTTTGCCGAGGACCGCGCCCAGCGGCTGATTGACCGCGAGTTCAACCTCTCGACCAGCAGCCAGCAGCCCCCGCACAACGAGGTCGTGGCGGGTCGCTGGACGCCTGACGAGCAGGGCGCCATCAGCGTCGAGCAAGGCCTGGCCAACACGCTGGGGCTCAAGCTGGGTGACAGCCTGCGCTTTGACATCGGCGGGCAGATCAGCCAGGCTCGCATCACCAGCTTGCGCAAGGTCGACTGGGGCTCCATGCGAGTGAATTTCTTCGTGATCTACCCGGTCGCGGCCTTGCCCGATGTGCCGCTGAGCTACATTTCGGCGTTCAAGGCACCGCCGCCCAGAACGCCCGTGGCCGGCGGCTCGCCTGCCGCAGGGCCGCAGCGTCCGCTGAGTTTTGACAACCAGCTGGTGCGAAGTTTTCCCAATATCACCAACGTTGACATGAGCAGCACCATTGCCCAGGTGCAGCGCGTGCTGGACCAGGTGATACGCGCGGTCGAATTCTTGTTTGGCTTTACGTTGGCGACCGGCTTGGTGGTGCTGTTTGCCGCCATCACGGCGACCCGCGAAGAGCGTTCGCGCGAATACGCCATCATGCTGGCGCTCGGTGCCCGGGCTTCGCTGCTCAGACAGGTGCAGCGCGCCGAGTTGGCCGGTATCGGGTTTCTGGCAGGCTTTTTAGCCTCTGCGCTGGCGGTGGCCGTGGGCTGGGGGCTGGCTCGCTATGTGTTTGATTTCACCTGGACGGCGTCATGGAGCGTGCTGCTCTTTGGTAGCCTGGCCGGCGCGGCCCTGGCGCTGGCCGCTGGCTGGTGGGGTCTGCGGGTGGTGCTCACAACGCCCGTGGTGGAAACCTTGCGCAAGTCCTCATAAGCCAAAGCCATGAACCAGATTGAAAAAAAACCGCCCGGCGAGCCGCCTTTTGACACGCCGTTCGCCTGGATGGGCGGAGAAGAAAAAATCAAAGCCCTGGTCGAGCGCTTTTACGATCTGATGGATCTTGAGCCCGGCTACGCAGCGCTGCGCGCAGCGCATGGCCCTGAGCTGGCCCATGCACGCGAGCGGCTGAATTGGTTTTTATGTGGCTGGATGGGCGGACCCCAGCACTACACCGAACGCTTTGGTCACCCGCGGCTGCGCATGCGCCACATGCCGTTTGCCATCGGCATCACCGAGCGCGACCAGTGGCTGGCGTGCATGAACCAGGCCATGCAGGAGACCGGGGTCGATGACGCCTTGCGGGAACGGCTGGACAAGTCGTTTTTTCAGACGGCTGACTGGATGCGCAACAAGGGCGTTTAGCCCGCACGCCGGCGCGGCAGGCCTTCAGGTTTGCGCCAGCAGCACCACCAGCGCGCCGGCACCGCCTTCGGCCGGTCGGGCCTGGGCAAAGGCCAGCACTTCTTTTTTTTGTACCAGCCAGCTTTGCACGCGGCCCTTGAGCACCGGTGTCTTGCCAGGTGAGCCCAAGCCCTTGCCGTGCACCACGCGCACGCAGCGCCAGCCGTTTTTGTGGGCGTCGCGGATGAAGTCTGACAAGGCATCGCGTGCGTCCTCCCGGCGCAGGCCGTGCAGATCGAGCTGGCCCTGAATGCGCCAGCCGCCACGGCGCAATTTGCGCAGCACGTCAGGCCCCAGTCCCGGGCGCCGGAAACTCAAAGCATCGTCGGTGTCGAGCAGGGTGTCCACGTCGAACTCGTCGGACAAGGCTTCCCGCATGACGGCCAGCTCGTCGAGTCGCTGCTGCACCGCCAGCGGCGCCGGTGGTGCCAGCCTGACCTGCGCCTTCTGGCCCGGCTGGTGCCGGGCGGGCAGGGCGCGCACGGCGCCCACCGAGTTGGCAAAGAGCTCTTGCTCGGCCTTGAGCTGGCGTGCTGCGGCCAGGCGCGCCGCCTGCAGTTGCGCGGCCAGTTGTGCGCGCTGTTCGATTTCGCGCTTGAGGATTTTCAGATCCTGGAGGTCTTTGATGGCCGGCGTTTTCATGCCGTCACTTTAGACCAAACCGAGCTCGGCCATCGAAACGGCCTGCGTGGCGGTGACGACGAAGTGGTCGAGCACGCGCACATCAATCAGGCCCAGGGCCGCCTTGAGCGTTTGCGTCAAGACCTCGTCGGCGCGCGAGGGCTGGGCCGTGCCGCTGGGGTGGTTGTGGGCCAGCACCACGCTGGCCGCGTTCAGGACCATCGCGCGCTGCACCACCTCACGCGGATAAACGCTGGTTTGCGACAAGGTGCCGCGAAACATTTCTTCGAGGCTGATCAGGCGGTGCTGCGAGTCAAGAAACAAGACCGCGAAAATCTCGTGCGCTCGGCTGCCTAGTTGCAACTGCAGGTACTCGCGCACGGCCTGGGGTGAGTCAAACAGCGGTTTGTCGCGCAGGCGCTGCGTCAGCGCCCGTCGTGCCAGTTCCACCACCGCCATCAGTTCCGCCCGTTTGGCCGGCCCCAGGCCCTTGATGCGTTTAAGTCCTTCGGCTGGCGCGTGCAACAACCCGGCCATGCCACCGAAGGTGTCGACCAGTTCCTGCGCCAGTTGCAGAACATTCTTGCCTCTGATGCCACTGCGCAAAAGCAAGGCCAGCAGTTCGGCATCGCTCAGGGCTGCGGGGCCACGCGTGAGTATTTTTTCACGCGGTCTGGCATCTTTGGGTAAGTCTTTAAGTAACATGCCGCAGCATAGCGCGGCCAGCCTGGGTGCCCGGCGGATATTCACTGAGCCCTCGCTGGCGCTGGCCTATCTTTCTACAATGGCGCTCGTGCCGTCTGCCGGCTTGTCGGCCTCTGGCGATCTTGTTTCTGAAAGTATTTTTATGTCGTCCCCCGCCAGCGTGTCTGATTCGCCCCTGCCGATCGTCGGCCCTCACTCTTTTTTGACCCTGCATTACCGCATGGCCGCTGCCGATGCTTCTGGCCGTGCGGGCGCCGACATCATCAACACCTTTAACGACAAACCAGCGACCCTGAGCCTGGGCACGGGCGAGTTGTCGCCAGCGATCGAGCAGCGACTGCTGGGCCTGATCGAGGGCACGCGAACGAGCTTTGAGTTGCCGCGTGGTGTCGCTTTTGGAGAGCGCAATCCCGAGCTGGTGCAATGGGTCGCCCGCAAGCTGCTCAACGAATTGGGCGACCCAGCCGAGCAGTACCGGTTGGGCGACGTTGTGCAGTTTCCAACGCCGGACGGCATGGGGCAGTACGCGGGGGCCGTGCAGCAGGTCAAGGAAGGGGGCGATGCGGTGCAGTTTGACTTTAACCACCCCCTGGCCGGCGAAAGTGTTTTGTTCGAAGTCCACATCATTGGAGTCCTATGAGCCCGACCTCTACTGCCTTGCCCTCGGGCGGTGCCACGCCAGCGCACCGCAATATCATCCTGGCAGAGCCGCGTGGTTTTTGCGCTGGAGTCGACCGCGCCATCGACATCGTTGACCGGGCGCTGGTCAAGTTCGGCGCGCCCATCTACGTGCGCCATGAAATCGTGCACAACACCCATGTGGTCAACGACCTCAAGTTGCGTGGCGCCATCTTCATTGAAGACCTGGGCGATGTGCCCGCTGGCGCCACCTTGATTTTCAGTGCGCACGGCGTGAGCAAGGCCGTGCAAAGGGAGGCCCAGGCGCGTGGCTTTCGGATCTTTGACGCCACCTGCCCGCTGGTGACCAAGGTGCACGTCGAGGTCGCCAAGCTGCACAAGGAAGGCTACGAGTTCATCATGATTGGCCATAAGGGGCACCCCGAAGTCGAGGGCACCATGGGTCAGCTCGACAGCGGCATTCATCTGGTCGAAGACGTCGCCGATGTGGCCCGGGTTCAGCCCCGGCAAACCGAGCGCCTGGCGGTGGTGACTCAAACCACTTTGAGCGTGGACGACTCCGCCGAAATCAGCGCCGCCGTGCGCGCCCGCTTTCCCCACGTTCGCGCTCCCAAACACCAAGACATTTGCTACGCCACCCAAAACCGCCAGGACGCCGTCAAGGTCCTGAGCTCGCAGGTCGACATGGTGATCGTTGTGGGCAGCCCGACCAGTTCCAACAGCAGCCGGCTGCGCGAACTCGCCGCCCGGCTGGGCACCGAAGCCTATATGGTCGACGACGCCAGTCAGTTGCAGGTTCAGTGGTTCACCGGCAAAAGCCAGATCGGCCTGACGGCAGGCGCGTCGGCGCCCGAGGTGCTGGTGCAAGCGGTGATCGAGCGCATTCGGGCCCTGGGCGCTGTGTCTGTGCGAAAGATGCAGGGCATTGAGGAAACCATCAAGTTTCCGCTGCCCAAAGGTCTCAAGCTCGACCCCGGCTCTGCGCCGAGCTGAGCGCCCGGGCCCGCGCGGGCGAGGCGGGCGAACAGGGCATGCGGCGTTGGCGGGCCAACATGGGCCTGTCCACTAAAATCGCCAGATGCTTGACATCAATCTGCTCCGAAAAGACCTCCCCTCTGCCATCGCCCGACTCGAGAGTCGCAAACGCCCGCAGGCGTTTTTGAACGTCGAGGCGTTTCAGGCCCTGGAGGCCGAGCGAAAAACGAAGCAAATTCGCACCGAGGAGCTGCAAAGCCAGCGCAACACCCTGTCCAAGCAGATCGGCCAACTCAAGGCCAAGGGTGAAGACGCCAGCGCCGTCATGGCTCAAGTCAGTGCGTCCAAGTCCGAACTCGAAGCGGCCGCCGTGCGCCTCGAGCAGATCCAGCTGGAGATGCAAAGCTTGCTGCTGGCAGTGCCCAATTTGCCACACGACAGCGTGCCGCCAGGTGCGGGTGAAGACGGCAATGTGCAGGTCCGCAAGTGGAGCCCCGCCCAAGGCCGGGACGGCGCACCGCCCGAACTCGGGTTTGCCGCCCGGGACCATGTGGACCTGGGTCAGCCGCTGGGACTTGACTTCGAGATGGGCACCAAGCTGAGTGGTTCGCGCTTTACCGTGATGAAGGGGCCGCTGGCCCGGCTTCACCGCGCGCTGTCGCAGTTCATGCTGGACCTGCAAACATCGCAGCACGGCTACACCGAGTGCTACGTGCCGTACATCGTCAACGCCGATTCATTGCGCGGCACCGGGCAGTTGCCCAAGTTTGAAGAAGACCTGTTTGCGGCCAACAAGGGCGGCCAGGAAGGTGCGGCCGAAGCCGAAGGAACGGCGATCTACCTGATCCCCACCTCTGAAGTGCCGCTGACCAATTTTGTGCGCGACGAAGTGGTGGCCGAGGCCGACCTGCCCATGAAGTTCACGGCGCACACGCCATGCTTTCGCTCCGAAGCTGGCAGCTACGGCCGCGACACGCGCGGCATGATTCGCCAGCACCAGTTCGACAAGGTCGAGATGGTGCAAATCGTGCACCCTGAAAAGAGCTATGAAGCCCTAGAAGAAATGACCAGCCACGCCGAAGCCGTACTGCAGGCACTGGGCCTGCCCTACCGCGTCATGCTGCTGTGCACCGGCGACATGGGCTTTGGTGCCAGCAAGACCTATGACCTCGAAGTCTGGCTGCCCGCCCAAAACACCTACCGCGAGATCAGCTCGGTCTCTAACTGCGAGGCCTTCCAGGCCCGGCGCCTGCAGGCACGCTTCAAGAACGCGCAGGGAAAGAACGAATTCGTCCACACCCTCAACGGCTCGGGCCTGGCCGTGGGCCGTACCCTGGTCGCCGTGCTTGAAAACTACCAACGCGCCGACGGCAGCATCGCCGTGCCGACCGTGTTGCAACCCTATTTGGGCGGCATGACGCAGCTGGTGCCGGCAAGCGCTTGACACCCCTCGCTCGGTTCTGAGAAATGACCGGTGGCATGCTGTAGAATCAGCAGTGTTTCGAGAGTCGGAGAGGTGGCAGAGTGGTCGAATGTACCTGACTCGAAATCAGGCGTACGGTTTCCGTACCGTGGGTTCGAATCCCACCCTCTCCGCCAGTACAAAGACCTCAAACCTGCTCAGCAGGCCTTGAGGCAGCCTCAGGCCCCGCACCACGCGGGGCTTTTTGCTATGGGCTCCTGACTGCGACC